>RFTU01000025.1 GCA_009923315.1 Betaproteobacteria bacterium | reverse complement strand
GGTCGCGGGCTGGGCGCTGGGTGGTTTGATGGTGGCGACACCCCTGCTGGGGCAAGCGCAGTCGACGCCGTGGGGCCAGGCCCGAAACTTCTCCTTGGGCGTGGCGGCTTCGGCCACCCATTGGCGCGCCGATTGCCTGGGTACCCTCAGCTGTGACCGCAACGACACCGGTTGGCGCGTGACGGCAGCGTGGCAATTCGCCCCCCAGGGCGCCTTGGAACTGGTGGCCACCGACCAAGGCCGTGTGCGCACCGAAGGCTTGGGTGACCAGGGCCTGCGTTCCAGCGAGCTGCGCATGCGGGGTATGGGGATGAATGTGGCGTGGCTGCTGCCGTTGACCCCGGAGTGGCAGTTCGCTGCACGCGCAGGCGTCATGGGCAACCGCGCGCGCTGGACCGAGACCGCCGCGCCGGGCCTGTCGTCTGAGGAGTCCTCGCGCACCCGCACCGACCCAACCGTGGGCTTGGGACTGTCATGGCGCCTGAATCCCAGCGTATCGGTCGATGGCCGTTTGGACTGGACGAGCACGCGACTGTCACCGCCACCGCAAAGCCTGATCGGCAGCGGCAGCACGTCCTCGCACCAGTGGGGCTTGGGGCTCACGGGCTACTTCTGAAGCGGGTAGGGGCGTGAGTCGAGTGCGTGTCGGGCAGGCTCGAGCCGATTCCCTGTCAGGCGACCCGTGGGCAGCATCAACCGAGGGGTTTGAGCAACAACGGCTGGCGCTGCACCGGATGCGTGATCGGCGCGTGTCGCCATTGCGGCAGGAGTCCCGTGGGCAGATGCAGCTCGGCGCGTGCAAGCAATTCACCCAGCACCAAGCGCATCTGCGCCTCTGCCAGGTGCAGGCCCAGGCACAGGTGCGCTCCGCCGCCAAAAGGGGTCCAGGCGTAGGCATGGGGCAGGTTTGAATCGCCGAACCGTTCGGGGTGAAAGTCATCGGGCTGTGGCCACCACCGCGCGTCGCGCTGCACATGCAGCGGCACCAGCGTGAGCAGGGCTCCGCGTGGCAGCCGCACGCCGTCTACCTCGACTTCCGACAGCGTCTGCCGCTGAAGGAAGGCCACCGGTGGATTCAGGCGCAGCACCTCACGGATCACCCAGCCCATTTGGCGACGCGAGGCCAGGCGGCTCATGAGGTCTTGCGCCGGGTCTTCTGCTGCCAGTTCGTCACGCAGCCGCTGCTGCCACGGAGGATGTTGCGCCAACAGGGTCAAGGACGAGGTCAGCGCACTGGCGGTGGTGTCGTGCGCGGCCATCATCAAAAAGACCAGGTGGTCGACGATTTCATCGTCTTGAAGTTGGTGGCCGTCTTCGTCGCGTGCCAGCACGAGTTGGCTCAACAGATCGGGGCCGGGTTGGGCGCGCCGCGCCTGGGTCAGGCTCGCGAGTTGAGCCACCAGGCGCGCCCGCGCCTGCAGTCCGCGTGTCCAGCGGCGACCGATCAGCGGCAGTCGCAGGAGCGCGGTCGAGGCTTCCACCAGCTCCCCGAAGTCGTGCTCAGCCTGCCGCACTTCTGCGGTGTCGTGTAGCGCCAGCAGCAGATCGGCCGCGCGGGACAGGGCCAGGTGGCGCATGGTCGGAAGCCCCAAGCCCGGCAGTTGCCCGGCCTGCAGCCATTGGGTCACCGTGTATTGGATGGGTGCCACCATGCGCTGCACATAAGCCTGCAGCGCCTCGCGCTTCATTGAGGGCAGCAGCAGTCGGCGATGGTGACGGTGTTCGTCGCCATCGCGCAGCAGCAGGCCGCGAGGGAACAATGCACCCATCAGCGAGTCCCACCCCCCCTTGGCGCTGAACACACGGTCTCGGTCCAACAGAACCGCCTCCAGCGCCGTGGCGCTGAGCATCAGCACCTGTGGCTGCCCGCCGATCACCGTGCGGGCCATCGGTCCCAGGCTGGTCTGTACGGCGCGGGTGAAAGCCAGCGGTTGGCGAAGGATCTGCAGGTCGGCCCAGAAAGGTGCGCCGCCGGCGGTGGGCAGATGCGCCAACGCATGCCAGCCCGCGCGGTTGAAGGTGCCGCCGGCGAGAAAGGGCTTGAGCCGCTTAGCCACCCGTGCGCCGCAGCAAGTCGGAGATGTCCCGCGCCGCCTGGCGCAGCGCCGGCAGTGCCTGCGCCAACAGGGCGTCACGCGGCGCGCTTGAATGGGTGCTGATGTTCAGGGCCGCCGCCACCCGACCACTGCGGTCTTCGATGGGGGCAGCCAGTGAGGTCAGGCCCTGCTCCAGTTCATCGGCCACCAGGCACCATCCCTGCGCTCGGGCCTGGTCGATGGCTTTCATCACATCGGCTGGGGCGGTCAGCGTGGCCTGCGTGCGGGCTGGTAGCGCGTCTGTGCCCAGCGCCATTTGGCGCTCTTGCGTGCCCAGGCCACCCAGCAGCACCCGGCCCATGGAGGTGCAATAAGCCGGCAGGCGACTGCCCACGCCCAGATTGATGCTCATGATCTTGCGGGCTGGTACGCGCAGCAGGTACACGATTTCGGTGCCGTCCAGTACGGCCATGGAACAGCTCTCATGCACCGTTTCGGCCAGGTGCTGCATCACCGGTTCCGCCAGGTGCCACAGGGGCTGCGAGCTCAGGTACGCGAAGCCGAGTTCCAGGATGCGTGGCGTGAGCCGGAAGAGCCGGCCGTCGGCCCGTACATAGCCCTGACCCTGCAGGGTGAGCAAGATGCGGCGAGCACCCGCGCGGGTGAGCCCGGTGCGCGAGGCCACCTCCGACAGCGTTTGCGCAGGATGGGCCGAATCGAAGCTGCGGATGACCTGCAGCCCCCGAGCAAAGGACTGCACATGACGGTCGGAGGGGCGCGGTGCGTCGGGCTCGCTCATGGCGGGAATTATGCGGGGCCGTGCGCGCTGTCACGGGGATTCGGTACCATTTCCGGTTGCGTTGGGCGGTGCCCGACATCAATGCGGAGCGCACAAGATGGGCATGGATGTGGTGGATTTCGAGATCAAGGGTTCGGAAATGCAACTCGTGGAGGTCGAACTCGACCCCGGCGAAGCGGCCGTGGGCGAGGCCGGCAGCATGATGTTCATGGACGCAGGCATCGCCATGGACACCGTTTTTGGCGACGGCAGCCAGCAGCAGTCGGGCTTCTTCGGCAAGCTGCTGGGCGCGGGCAAGCGGCTGATCACCGGGGAATCCCTGTTCACCACGGTGTACACGAACAGTGCGTCGACCAAGCAGCGCGTGGCCTTCGCCGCACCTTATCCGGGCAAGATCCTGCCGATGGATCTCAAACAGATGGGCGGCATGCTCATCTGCCAGAAGGACTCCTTTCTTTGTGCGGCGCGCGGCGTGACGCTGGGCATACACCTGCAGCAAAAGCTCTCGGTGGGCTTCTTCGGGGGTGAGGGTTTCATCATGCAGCGGCTTGAAGGCGATGGCTTGGCCTTCGTGCATGCGGGCGGCACGGTGATCCGGCGCGAACTGCAGCCGGGTCAGACCCTGTTCATCGACACGGGCTGTGTGGTGGCCTACACGCCGAGTGTGAATTTCGAAATCCAGTACGTGGGCAAGATCAAGACGGCGCTGTTTGGCGGCGAGGGCCTGTTCTTCGCCAAGATGACCGGTCCGGGTACGGTGTGGTTGCAGAGCATTCCCTTCTCGCGCCTGGCCTCGCGTATCTTTGCCGCGGCCCCGCAGATGGGCGGCTCCAAGGAGCAAGGGTCCGTGCTGGGCGCCGTGGCTGGCGGTGCGGTGCTGGGCGGCATCTTCGGTGACGATGAGTGAGCGCGGTTCTCTGATGTCCGAACGGAAGGTGCGGCGCCAGCTGCTGAAGTCCGGCGCCGCAGTGGCGCTGGCTGCAGGGCCCTTCACCGTTGGCGCGCGGCCTGGACCTGCCGGGCACCAGACCTCGGGGGCTTCAAGCGGTTCGGTGGCTCCGGCTGCTGCGGGCGTGCCCGGCCCCACGCCCATCTTCGTGTTGAACTCACTGGACGCCGACGTGAGCGTCATCGACCCGGTCTTGCACACCGAGCGCATGCGGGTGCCTACTGGCAAGGAGCCGCATCATCTGTATCTGACGCCCGATGAGAAGAGCGTGATCGTGGCCAACGCCGCCTCCGATTCGCTGACCTTCATTGACCCGATGAGCGCGCAGGTGCAGCGCACCGTGCGTCAGATCGTGGACCCCTACCACCTGCGGTTTTCGCCGGACATGAAGTGGTTCGTGACCGCTGCGAATCGCCTCAACCACATCGACATCTACCGCTGGCAGCCGCTGCAAGCCGAGTCACCCTTGGCACTGGTCAAGCGCGTGCACGCAGCCAAGACGCCCAGCCACCTGATGATCGACAGCCGCAGCACGGTGGTGTATGCCACGCTGCAGGACAGCGACCAACTCGTGGCGCTGGATCTGGCCACGCAGGCGGTGCGCTTCACGGTGCCCATCGGCCGAATGCCGGCCGACCTGTATCTGACGGCCGACGACCGCACGCTGCTCATCGGCATGACCGGCTCCGATGTGGTGGAGGCCTATGACGTCAGCGGTGCGTCACCCAGGCTGGTCAAGCGCATCACCACTGGCCAGGGGGCCCACGCCTTCCGGGCGCGCGGCGACAAGCGGCATGTCTTTGTGAGCAACCGGGTGGCCAACACCATCAGTGTGATCGACACGCAGACCCTGGGGGTCGTGGCTCAATACGCCGCCCCTGGCGGGCCGGACTGCATGGAATTCCTGGCCGACCAACGGACGCTGTTGGTCACGTCGCGTTGGGCGCGCAAGTTGACCTACATCGACACCGCCGACAAACGGATCATTCGCCAAGTGTCCGTGGGCCGCTCGCCGCACGGCGTGTGGACCCTGGCCCACGCCGGGCGGGTGTAGTGAGCGGGTTGGTGGCCTGGATGTCTTGGGGCCGGCGCTTGCCGAGCACCCTGGCGGCCGTACTCTTGGGGCTGTGGGGTGGTGTGGCCGGGGCCTGCACCAAGCCGGTCTACCTCACCTTCGACACCGGTCACATGGGCGTGGCCGATGGAGTGGCCGATGTGCTGCGGCGGCATCAAGTGCCCGTGACCTTCTTCTTGGCCAGCGAGCGCACCCGCACTGGAGGCCACAGCCTGGACGAGCAGTGGGCGCCGTGGTGGCGGGCCCGTGTGGCCGAGGGGCATGCGTTTGCCTCGCACACCTGGGACCACTGGGTGTTGGTCCCCGGGGCCACGGTATCAGGGCTCACCGATGCAGGGGTCTCAGGCGCCTGGCGTTTCAAGGCGACCCAGGGCGCCCAGCGCGGACACACGATCACGGCGGACGCCCAGGCCTATTGCGAACAGCTGCGAAAGCCGGCGCGGCGGCTGCAGGAGATGACCGGACACCGCATGGCGGCGGCCTTTCGCGCGCCTGCCGGGCGCACGAGCGAATCGCTGCTGGAGGCGGCCCGTGGCTGTGGATTCGAACATGTGGGATGGTCGCCGGCAGGGTTTCTGGGCGATGAACTCGACAGCACACGCTTCCCGAACGAACAATTGCTCCACAAGGCGCTGCGCGACATTCGGGCCGGCGATGTGCTGGTGGCGCACCTGGGTATCTGGGACCGCAAAGAGCCCTGGGCACCGGCCGTGCTGGAGCCGCTCATCGAAGGCTTGAAGGC
This sequence comes from Betaproteobacteria bacterium, assembly GCA_009923315.1. GTDB lineage: Bacteria > Pseudomonadota > Gammaproteobacteria > Burkholderiales > Burkholderiaceae_C > RFTU01. The sequence goes on along the minus strand of RFTU01000025.1, from coordinate 21,758 downwards.
CAGGGGCTTTTGTTTCCGAACGCTGCGCGAGCACCCAGTACACGGCGCGGCGTTTGCGCGCACGGCGCCTCTTGATCAGGCAGGACGGTGATGATGGAGTGGTGGGACGCGTGGCAGCAGGGGGTGTTTGAGCACCTCATCCTGCCCCTGATGCTGACCCTTGGCCTGGACGCCCAGATCGAGGAAGGGCTGGTGGGCGCACTGTGGCTGATGCTGGGCGTGCTGCAACTGGCGGTGGTGGCGCTGGTGCTGGTGCCCCTGCAGCGGTGGTGGCCGGCGGAGCGCACCGTGCCAGAGCAGCAGGCGGCCGTGCGCGCGGCGGTACGCCCGGATGTGATCTACACCGTCGTTCACCGCCTGGGGCTGTTCCGCGCGGTGTTGTTCGTCACGCTGGAGCCCCTGTGGAGCAGCGCGCTGGGCCTGCTGCGCACCTGGGGGCTGCCCAGCTGGCATCTGGATGCGCTGTGGCCCGGCGTGACCGATGTGGCTTGGGTGTCCTTCCTGATCTACCTGATCGCCTTCGACTTCCTGGGCTGGGTCCTGCACTGGCTGCAGCACCGTTGGGGCTGGTGGTGGCAGTTGCACGCACTGCACCACAGCCAGCGCCACATGACCGCATGGACCGACAACCGCAACCACCTGCTGGACGACGTGATCCACGATGCGGTGTTCGTCTTCATGGGCCTGATCGTCGGGGTGGCCCCGGCGCAGTTTGTCGCCGTGGTGGTGGTGATGCAGCTGATGGAAAACCTGTCACACGCCAACCTGCGCTGGTCCTTCGGTCGATGGGGTGACCGCCTGCTGGTCAGCCCGAAGTTCCACCGGCGCCACCATGCCATTGAGCCTCTGGAAGCGTTCCACGGCGAGCGTGCAGCGGCGGTGCCTGGCGTGAACTACGGGGTCTTGTTTCCCTTCTGGGACCAACTCTTGGGCACAGCCGACCACCGGCCCGGCTATCCGGCCACAGGGCTGCGCGACCAGCTGCCCGAGCATGGCGGGCGCGACTACGGCCAAGGGTTTTGGGCCCAACAACGCTTGGGCGTGATGCGGCTTTGGGGACGCGCATGACCGCGGTGCTGGAGGCACTGGCCCGCTCGCTCGGGTACTGCTTGATGCCGCGTGTGGTGGCGCTGTCGCTGCTGCCGCTGGGCCTGTTGATGACCGTGTGCGGGGCACTCACCTGGGCCTACTGGGAGCAGGGCGTGGCGCTGGTGCATGAAGCACTGGAAATGTCGGCTCTGTTGGGAGCGATGTTCAACTGGCTCGAGACGGTCGGCGCTCCCAGGCTCAAGGCCGTGCTGGCCCCCATGGTCCTGGTGGCGGCCGTGGTGCCGGTGCTGGTGGTGGCCTGTCTGATGGTGGTGGCGCAGTTCATGACCCCGGCACTGGTGAAGCTGGTCGCGCAGCGGCGTTTTGCGCAACTGGAGCGCCGCAAGGGCTCGCCGGTGTGGTGGTCGGTGTTGCGGTCGGTGGGCTTGTCGCTCTTGGCGGTTCTGGTGCTCCTGGTCTCGATTCCACTGTGGCTGATTCCGCCGCTGGTGTTGCTGATTCCGCCCCTGGTTTGGGGCTGGCTGGCGATGCAGGTGATGAGCTTTGATGTCCTGGCTGACCACGCCACGCCGCAGGAGCGGGCGGAGTTGATGCGCGAACATCGGTGGCCTCTGCTGGTCATCGGGGTGGCCTCGGGCTTGATGGGCGCGGCTCCGGGCGCGGTGTGGGCCTTCAGCGCACTCACGCTCGTATTGGCGCCGCTGGTGATGGTGGCCTCCATCTGGCTGTACACCGCTGTCTTTGCACTGACCTCGCTGTGGTTTGCGCACTACTTGCTGGCGGCGTTGCATCGGTATCGATCGGCCCGCGACGGGGAGTGGCTGGACCCGCTGCCAAACGGGGGCGCTGTCGTACAAGCGGTCACGGGGGAGACACCATGAACTTCGGTCTCATCATCATCGGCGACGAAATCCTGTCTGGAAAGCGCCAGGACAAGCACCTGCCCAAGGTGATTGAACTGCTGTCCGCGCGTGGCCTGCAACTGAGCTGGGCGCGCTACGTGGGCGACGAGCGCGAGCGCATCACCGCCGTGCTGCGCGACGCCTGGGCCAGCGGCGATGTGGTGTTCTCCTGCGGCGGTATCGGGGCCACGCCGGACGACCACACGCGGCAGTGCGCTGCAGCGGCCTTGGGGGTGGACTTGGCCCTGCATCCGCAGGCTCGAGAGCTCATCATCGAACGCATGAAGGAAGTGGCCGCCGAACAGGGCACTGTCTTCGACCCCGATCGTGCAGACAACGTTCACCGGCTGAACATGGGGGTGTTTCCGCTGGGTGCGCAGATCATCCCCAACCCCTACAACAAGATTCCGGGCTTCACCGTGGGCCGTGTCCATTTCGTCCCGGGTTTTCCTGTCATGGCCTGGCCGATGATCGAGAACCTGTTGGATGGTCCCTATGCGCATTTGCACGGGGGCCAGAAGCAGACCGAACGGTCGGTGATCGTCTTCGGTGCGATGGAGGCCAGCCTGACGCCGCTGATGGAGGCCATTGAGGCCCAGCACGCCGGGGTGAAGGTGTTCAGCCTGCCCAGCGTGGACCACCCGCAGTGGGGCCGCCATATCGAGTTGGGGGTGAAGGGCCACGATGCCGCGAGCTCGGCCGCCTTCGCCGACTTAAAGGCGAAGTTGCACCAGTTCGGCGTGAACACCGGCCCCGAAATGGTGCGATAAGGCATCGATGCACTGATTTGGTGCTGCCGGTTTGGTGCGCTGCGTGGGCGGGGCAGTGGCATGGTCCCTGCTAAAGTGCTGGCGTGCGCGCATGTGTTGGCGCCCAGGCTGCCCCGGCATGGGGCGGCACCCAACTGAACCCGAAAGCCCCCAGGAGAAAACCCCATGTCCAAGAGCGTCGCCGACGTGATGAAGATGGTGAAGGACAACGACGTCAAGTTCGTTGATTTCCGTTTCACCGATACCCGCGGCAAGGAGCAGCACGTTTCGGTGCCCGTGTCCCACTTCGATGAGGACAAGTTCACGTCGGGTCACGCCTTTGACGGCTCTTCGATCGCCGGCTGGAAAGGCATCGAGGCCTCGGACATGCTGCTGATGCCCGATGCGAACACGGCCAACATCGATCCCTTCTTTGAAGAGCCCACGCTGATCCTGACCTGTGACGTGATCGAGCCGGGCGACGGCAAGCCCTATGAGCGCGACCCCCGCTCCCTGGCCAAGCGCGCCGAAGCCTATATGCGTTCCACCGGTTTGGGTGACGCCGCCTATTTCGGACCGGAGCCCGAGTTCTTCGTGTTCGACAGCGTGCGCTGGGGCAACGAGATGGGCGGCGCCTTCTTCGAGGTCGAGTCCGAAGAGGCCGCCTGGAACACCGGCAAGAACTACGAGCACGGCAACAAGGGCTATCGGCCGGCCGTCAAGGGCGGCTACTTCCCCGTGCCCCCGGTCGATTCGGGCCAGGACATGCGCTCTGAAATGTGCCTCATCCTTGAGTCGCTGGGCATTCCGGTGGAAGTGCACCACCATGAGGTAGCCAACGCCGGTCAGATGGAAATCGGCACCAAGTTCAGCACGCTGATCCAGCGCGCAGACTGGCTGCAGCTGCAAAAGTACGTGATCCACAACGTGGCTTCGGCCTACGGCAAGACGGCCACCTTCATGCCCAAGCCCTTGGTGGGCGACAACGGCAGCGGCATGCACGTGCACCAGTCGGTGTGGAAAGACGGCAAGAACCTGTTCGCCGGGGACGGCTACGCCGGCCTGTCGGACTTCGCCCTGTACTACATCGGCGGCATCATCAAGCACGCCCGCGCCCTGAACGCCATCACCAACCCGACCACCAACAGCTACAAGCGCCTGGTGCCGGGCTTCGAGGCGCCGGTGAAGCTGGCGTACAGCTCGCGCAACCGCTCGGCTTCCATCCGCATTCCCTACGTGGCCAACCCCAAGGGCCGCCGCATCGAGGCGCGCTTCCCCGACCCGATGGCCAACCCCTACCTGGCCTTTGCGGCGCTGCTGATGGCCGGTTTGGACGGTGTGGAGAACAAGATTCATCCGGGCGAAGCCGCGACGAAGGATCTGTATCACCTGCCCCCGGAAGAAGACGCGAAGGTGCCCACCGTGTGCCACAGCCTGGACCAGGCCCTGGAGTATCTGGACAAGGACCGTGCCTTCCTGACCAAGGGCGGCGTGTTCACCGACGCCTACCTGGACGCCTACATCGACCTCAAGATGCAGGAAGTCACGCGTTTTCGCATGGCCACTCACCCGGTGGAGTACGACATGTACTACAGCCTGTAGGGCTGGGGAGGGTTCGAGCCCTGCGCTCGTCAACCCGACCTTCAAGAGCGGCCTTCGGGCCGCTTTTTTGTGGGCCCGGCTGCGGTGATCGAGATGGGTGTGCTGCTTCATAATCGACGCATGAGCACACCAAGCTTCGTCTTCGCAGGGTGGTGGGCGGCGCTGATCGTGCCGGCTCAGGCGCAACCGGCGGCCGCCAGTCCGGCGCCGTCACCGGTGGTGGTCCGTTGTCCCGGCCCGCCCGTGCTCTATGCCGACAATCTCTCCCCGCAGGAAGTGCTCAGCCGCAACTGCAAGCCCTTGAGCGACCTGCCTTTGGCGACGGCGCCTTCTGGGCCGAAGCCGAGTGCGGCACCCTCGGCTACCCCACCCGCGTCGAGCTCGCCGATGGCAGCGTCCGCTTCCCCGCTGCCAGAGGCCCGTGTGCGCGCCGATGAGCAGCGCGTGCGCGATGCCGAGGCGCGTCGCATCCTCGAAGCCGAGCTTCGCCGAGAGGAGGCGCGGCTGCAGGAGGCGATCAAGGCCGCAGGCGGCGCCAAGCCAGGCGATCGCGCCGCAGCCGATGGGGCCCAGATACGGCGTGCCGAATCGGACATCGAGGCCATCCGCCGGGAGTTGGCGCGCTTGCGCTGAAGCGGCATGAACCACGCCGACCCGCGCACGACCCTGGCCTTGCCGCCTGCGGTACACCCCACAGCCCTGAACGACCCTCATCAAGCCCCAGGGGCCTGGGCGGCCTTCGATCTGCTGGTGACCTTGGTGGCCGTGGCCGACCGCAGTGGACGCTGCCTGTTTGCCAATGCCTGCTTTGAGGATGTGGTGGGGGTGTCGCGACGCAGTCTGATGCGCGGCTCGCTACTGGACTGGCTGGTGGACCCGATGCCCCTGCAGGAAAGCCTGGAGTCGGTGGCGCGCAATGAGTTCGCCACCGGACGCTTCGAAGGTCTGCTGCGCCGGGGGCTGCTGAGCGCACCTGCAGGGCTGGAGCCTTTGCCGGTCCATGTGTTCGTGACGTCCTTGCAGGACGGCAGTGGTCAGCTGCTGGTGCAGTTGGTGGAGATTCGGCAGCAGACGCGCCAAGACCGTGAGGACCGCGTGCTGGACCTGGCGCAGGCCACCAAGGAACTGATTCGCAACCTGGCCCATGAGATCAAGAACCCCCTGGGCGGGATACGGGGGGCCGCGCAGTTGCTGGCCATGGAGATCGAAGGACGTGAGGACCTGGCCGAATACACCACCGTGATCGTCAACGAAGCCGATCGCCTGCAGCACCTGGTGGATCGGCTGCTGGCGCCGCACCGCCAGGCCAGGGTTGTGGGTGATGTGAACATTCACGAGGTCTGCGAACGGGTGCGCGTGCTGATCATGTCCGAGTTCGGGCAGGGCCTGGAAGTGGTTCGCGACTACGATGCCTCCTTGCCGGAGTTCCGGGGTGACCTGGAACAGATGATCCAGGTGGTGTTGAACATCGTGCGCAACGCTGCGCAGGCCCTGGAGCACCAACGAGCTCAGGGCCAGGCCCGCATCCTGCTGCGCACGCGTGCGCTGCGCCAGGTGACGGTGGGCAAGCGGCGCTGGCGCTTGGCATTGGAATTGCATATTGAAGACAACGGACCGGGCATCCCCGTAGAACTCCTGGACCGCATCTTTTTCCCGCTGGTGTCGGGTCGAGATGGGGGTTCGGGCTTGGGGTTGACGCTGGCGCAAACCTTCGTGCAGCAACACCAGGGCACGATCGAATGCGAAAGCGTGCCGGGCCGGACGCTGTTCAAGATTCTGATCCCGCTGCCTTGAAGCCCGCCCTCCGATTGGAATGGCTGCAGGTCGGCTCCCGATGAACCAAGGCTTCGATGAAATCCATTTGGATTGTTGACGACGACCAGTCGATCCGTTTCGTGCTGGAGCGCGCCTTGGCGCGCGAGCAGTTGCCGGTGCGCAGCTTCAGCCAGGCGCGCGATGTGCTGGCCGCCTTGGAGACCGACAGTCCGCAGGTCCTGGTCAGTGACATCCGCATGCCCGGTGGGTCCGGGCTTGACTTGCTCAACCAGGTCAAGGCGCGCATGCCGGGCTTGCCGGTGATCGTGATGACCGCCTTCTCCGACCTGGACAGCGCCGTCTCGGCGTTTCAGGGAGGCGCGTTCGAGTACCTGCCCAAGCCCTTTGACATCCCGCGCGCGGTGGAGTTGGTGCGCCGCGCGGTGGACGAGAGCCTGCGCGAAGCGGTGGCCGAGGAGCGTTCGGATGAAGCGCCGGAGATCTTGGGCCAGGCGCCCGCCATGCAGGATGTGTTTCGAGCCATCGGCCGCCTGAGTCAGAGCCACGTCACGGTCATGATCACCGGCGAGAGCGGCTCCGGCAAGGAATTGGTGGCCCGCGCGCTGCACAAGCACAGTCCCCGGGCTTCGGGACCGTTTGTGGCCATCAACACCGCCGCCATCCCCAAGGACCTGCTGGAAAGCGAATTGTTCGGTCACGAACGAGGTGCCTTCACCGGTGCCCAGGCCATGCGGCGCGGGCGCTTCGAGCAGGCCGAAGGCGGCACCTTGTTCCTCGACGAAATCGGCGACATGCCCTTTGACCTGCAAACACGGCTGCTCAGGGTCTTGTCGGACGGTCAGTTCTATCGGGTCGGTGGCCATCAGCCCTTGCGCAGTCAGGTACGGGTGATCGCGGCCACGCATCAGAACCTTGAGGAACGGGTACGGCAGGGCGCCTTTCGGGAAGACCTCTTCCACCGATTGAATGTGATCCGTTTGCGCCTGCCACCGCTGCGCGAGCGGCGCGAGGATGTGCCGACCCTGGCCCGATTCTTCCTGCAACGCAGCGCGCGCGAGTTGGGCGTCGAGGCCAAACGATTGAGCGAAGCGGCCATGCTCGCCTTCGCAGCCTTTGACTTCCCGGGTAATGTGCGGCAGTTGGAGAATATGTGCCACTGGTTGACGGTGATGGCGCCAGCCCAGGTGGTGGAGGTGAAAGACCTGCCGCCCGAGATGGCCGCCGGTGCAGCCGAGGCAAGGACCGCGGGTTCGGCCCAGGTGGCTTCGGCAAGCGCCCTGCTGCCATCTGTTGGGGCCGGCGACACCGCGCAGGCGGGTGGCTGGGCGGCACTCCACGGCCCAGCGGATGAGCCCCGCGCCTCCGGTTCGGCCCAGAGCTCATCCGGGGAGCCAGCGCCTGAAGACCTGTCGGCTTGGCTGATGGGTTTGGAAGCGGAAGCTCGTACGCGTCTGAGTGCGGGCGAGCCCGAGGTGTGGGACTCCTTGAGCAGACGCTTTGAAACGCAGTTGATCCGTACCGCCCTGGAAGTCACCCGTGGGCGGCGCATCGAAGCGGCCCAAAAGCTGGGCATAGGCCGCAACACCATCACCCGCAAGATTCAGGACCTGGGCCTGGAAGACTGAGGTGCGGGGTCTCAGCTGTCGAGGGTGAGCACCACTGGCGCATGGTCGCTGGGACGCTCGGCCCTGCGGGCTTCCTTGTCGATGCAGCAGGCGGTGACTCCCGCGCGGAGCGCCTGACTGACCAGAATGTGGTCGATGCGCAGCCCCTGGTTCTTGCGGAAGGCCAAGTGGCGATAGTCCCACCAACTCCAACTCTTGGGCGCTTGGTCGAACAGCCGAAAGGCGTCATGCAGGCCCAGTGCCAACAACGCTCGGAAGTGGGCGCGTTCCTCATCGGTGCAATGGATTTGACCCGCCCAGGCGATGGGGTCGTGCACATCCCGATCCTCGGGTGCGATGTTGAAGTCACCCATCAGCACCAGCCGCGGATGGTGCAGCAGTTCGGTGCGTACCCAATCATGCAGTGCCTGCAGCCACCGCATCTTGTAGGCAAACTTGTCGCTGCCCGGTGCCTGTCCGTTGGGGAAGTAGGCACCAATGACCCGGATGGGCTCGTTGGCACGCAGCCCGGTCCTGGACGATGTGGGCGCCGGCGGCTCAGCGCTCGATGCTGAGTCCCGTGTGTGGATGGTGGCGGTCACCACGCGCGCCTGGTCATCGCCGAAGCCGGGAATGTTGCGAACCACATCGGCCGGTGCAGCCTGTGTGGCCGGCACCAGCAGGGCCACACCGTTGTAGGTTTTCTGGCCGAACCACACCGCCTGCCACCCCGCCTCGGCGAGTTCGGCCTGCGGAAACTTGTCGTCGGTCAGCTTGGTTTCCTGAAGCACCAGGGCATCCACCGGGTGGGCCTTCAGCCAGGTCAACAGGTGAGGCAGGCGCACCGACAGCGAATTGACATTCCAGGTGGCGAGCTTCATGGTGGTCGCCCGTGTTGCTCAGACATGCAGGACGGCGGCCAAGCCGATGAACAGTCCCACGGCGCCAGTGCCGACCATGCCCCACTGCAGCCACTTGCGTCGGGTCAGCAGCGCAATGGCCGCCAAGGCGATGGAGACTTGCAAAACGGTGGTGGCCTGCGCCCAGCGGTGGTGCAGATGCATCTGTTGGTCCGATTGCTTGTCCCAATCGCGCGACTGCGCTTCCAGCGCCTCGGCGACGGTCTTGATTTCGCTCTTTTCCTTCTCGTATCGGTCGATCTTGGCCTGGTACTTCTCTCGGTCGGCGGCGCTGGTGGTGAGGTCGCGGGAAACTTCAGCCAGGGACTGTTTGGTGCTCTTGGCTTGGAAGTAGTTCCACTGGTTGGCCGCCTCGGTCTTCTTGATGGCCGCGTTGTTCTTATACATCCCCGCATTGGCCTGTGTGGCGCCGCCCATGTAGGCGAACAGCGCACCGACGGTGGCGATAAGGGCCGTGAACAGCGCGATCTGATTGGTCATGCGCTTGCCCGCGTCATCACCATGCGCATCATGCTCGGCGTGGCCGCTGCGTGCATGTTCGAGTTCGTGATCGTGGGGACCATGGACATGAAAACCGCCGGAAGACATGGGTCAGACTCCTGTTGTGTGAGAGAAGTGGCGCAGGGGCTTGAACATCAATCCTTGAGCCACGTGCGCACATCGTGGTGCAAGGCGCGAAGATCGGCTTCACGCGTGTACATCATGTGGCCTGCATCGTAGTACCGATGCGTCAGCCGTGCCCGTACATCGTCGGGAATATCGAGTTGGGCCAGCGACCAGTCGGTGGCGCTGTAGGGCGTGCCCAGATCGTAACGGCCGCTGGCGACCAGTACCTTGAGATGTGGGTTGCGGCGCATGGCCCGTGCCAGGTCGGGCGTGGTGCTGGCGAAGTGGTTGCCCTGGGCCTCGCCGCGGTTCCAGTTCCAGCCCTTGTTCACCTCACCGTTGATGACCTTGTAGGGGGACTGCAGGTGGATGCCGAGGGCCTGCGCAAAGTACGCTTGTCCAGCCATGGCATAGGGGCCGCTGATGGCGTCGATGCCGGGGTCAAATTCCCAGGCCCGGCTTCGATTGGCGCCCATAGGGCCCGTCACGCGGGACTCGAGCCGGCCAACGATTCGACCCTGGGCGCGCAGGGCCTCGAAGAAGTACAGCTGATCGCTGATGCGCAGGTTGTGCTGTTCGATCAGGTTGGCATGCAGCCCGGTGAGTTCAGACAATCGCCGAGCCACGCGTCGGCGGCGGTCCTGGGACAGGCGTGCGCCCAGATGCAAAGCGGCCAGGTACTCCTCTTCCACGAAGGCTTCGGCTGCCTCGCGCGCGGCTTGCGACGAGGCGCCGATTCGGCCCTTGAGCAACCCGTGGAACTGCGAGGTGTTGGCCATGGCCGGCAGGAACAGCGCATAGGGCAGGTCGTTGGCGGGCGTGAAACGCAGCGTTTGCAGGTCCATGGCGCAGGACACGAGGATCAGCCCGGCCAGCGCCACGCCGGCGGCTTGGAGGCTGTCGGCCAGCGCGGCCCCACGCGTGGTGCCATAGCTTTCGCCGGCCAAGTACACGGCCGAGTTCCAACGGTGATGACGCGCCAACCACTGTTTCATGACGCCGGTCAGCGCGGCCACATCACCGTCCACGCTGAGCACCTTCTTGCGTGCGTCATCATCGCGTGCCAGGGCCCAACCTGTGTGGGGCGGGTCTAGGAAGACCAGGTCGAATTCGCTCAACCAGGTCAGGGGGTTATCTTGGACCGCATAGGGAGGCGCAGGGGCATAACCATCATCCTGGATCACCACCCGTTTGGGCCCCACGGCACCCAGTTGGAGCCAGATGGAAGCCGATCCGGGCCCTCCATTGAAGGCGAAGCACACCGGCCGCGGGGGCGTGCCTGGTGGCGTTTGCACGCGGTAGGCGGTGCACATCACCGCCGCCAGCGGGGGCTGTCCCGTGGACGCGATCTTGTCGTCGAAGACAGGCAGGAATTCGACGGTGCACCCGTACTTCAGCACGGCCTTGGGTGTGCGCACCTGGCCGTGGCTGGTCCAGGGGCTCAGGCTCAGCAGATGGTCCAGCGCGGCGGTGGTCGCTGGGGCATCCACTGGCGGCGCGCCGGCCGGCTTGGTCAGCGGCATGGTGACCTCGGGCGTCCCGGTGTGGGCTGCGCTCGGAGTTCGGGCTTCGGTCTTGGGCTTAGGCTTGGCCATGGCGATGTGGATCAAGGGGTTGGCAAACGGCGGCGGTCAACCCCGCCGGCGATACGTGACGAAGGCAAAGGGCACCGGCGATGCTGATCCGCCCGTGGCGGGCTCGGTCCTCTGGACGATTTCGAATTCATCGGCGGACCAACGCGGGAAGAAGGCATCGGCAGGTGGCTCGGCATCGACTTCGGTCAGCACGAGTTCATCGGCCAGCGGCAGCGCCATCGCATAGAGTTGCGCGCCGCCGATCACGAATACACGCGGCTCAGCTGCCAAGGCCTGCAGCGCGGCCTGCAGCGAGGTGTGCACCGTCGCGCCAGGGCAGTCAAGGTTCGCATTTCGGCTGATCACCACATTGCGACGGCCGGGCAGAGGGCGGAACTGCGGTGGCAGGCTGTCCCAGGTTTTGCGCCCCATGATCACCGGACAGCCCATGGTGACCCGGCGAAAGTGCTGGAGGTCTTCAGGCAGGTGCACCAGCAGTTGGTTGTTCAGCCCAATACCGCCGTTGCGCGTGACGGCTGCGATGAGGCTCAAGCAGGTGGGACGTCGCGAGTGAGCGGTCATGGCTTGGATTGTGCGCGCATGGGAATCAGGGCGGCGGCGATGGCCACCATCACGCAAGCCGCGGCAGCCCAATCCGTGACGCGGGGCACCTCGCCGACGATGAAGGTGGCCGTCAGCGTGCCCACCACCGGCACCGCCATGATGGAAAACGCGCTGGCTGAGGGAGGCAATCGTTTGGCCATGCCGAACCAGATGACCTGAGCGTAGCCGTAGTTCAGCACCACCCCATACAGCAGTGACCACCAAAGCCCGCCGCTGAACGCGCGCACATCCGGGAAGGGTTCGTTCAGCGGCGCGATCACCCAGAAGCATGCCGAGCCCAGGAGCATCATCCACACGGTCACGCTCTCCATGGGCAGACCCAAATTCGAGCGGCGCATCAGCACCGTGCCCAAGGCCCAGGAAAAGGCCGCCCCCTGCATCCACAGAACCGCCACGGGCCGGCCGGCCAAGTCATTGAGCTCGTGGGCCGCCAACAGGCCCACGGCCGCAGTGGCGGCCACCACGGAGATGAAGACGCGGCGGCTGAGCCGCTGCTCACCCAATAGGATGGCCACCATCACGGTCCACACGGGCATGGTGAAGCCCAGGATGGCTGCTCTGCCAGAGGGCAGGCCGCTCAGGCCCACGATGGATAGGCCGTGCCAGCCCAGGATATTGGGCAGTGCCAGCCAGGCGATTGAAAGCCACCGCGCCCGCGGGAGACGAAGGTCCACCCCGCGCCAGGCAAAAAAGGCCAAGAGCACGAGCGCGCCACCGGTCATCGTCCAGGCGCGGAACCACAGTGGGCTGAGTTCTCTGAGCGAGAACTTCATCATGGGCCAGTTCACGCCCCACATCAGCGTCAGCGCCACCAGCAGCAGCAGGTCACGCCCTGTAGGCCGCCAGCTCGAGCTCATGCCTCACGGGCGTGGCCGGGATGGACCGCAGGCGTCTGATCGGGCAGAGGCCCAGCCCTTCCTCGCGCATTGGGCGTGGTGGCCTGCGCGTACAAGTGAGCTCGCTTCAAACCGCCACCGGCGCCTTGATGGCTGGATGGTGTTCATAGTCCAGCACTTCAAAGTCTTCCAGTTCGTAATCGAAGAGGCTCTCGGGCTTGCGGCGAATGTTCAGCGTGGGGTAGGGCAGTGGCGAGCGCGACAGTTGCAGCTGCACCTGCTCGACATGGTTGTCGTAGATGTGGCAGTCGCCCCCGGTCCAGACGAAGTCGCCGACTTCAAGGTCGCATTGCTGCGCCAGCATGTGGGTCAGCAGCGCATAGGACGCGATGTTGAAGGGTACGCCCAAGAAGATGTCGGCGCTGCGCTGATAGAGCTGGCAGCTCAGGGTCGACTTGCCGCCGGCAGAGGTGGCAGGGGCCACATAGAACTGAAAGAAGGCGTGGCACGGCATCAGAGCCATCTTGGGGAGGTCGGCCACGTTCCAGGCACTGACGATGATGCGACGCGAGTCGGGGCTGTGGCGCAGCTGTTGGAGCACCTGACTGATCTGGTCGATGTGGCCTCCATCAGGCGTTGGCCAGTTGCGCCACTGCACGCCGTAGACCGGACCGAGATCGCCATCCGGGCGCGCCCACTCATCCCAGATGCTGCAGCCGCGCTCCTGCAGCCACTTCACATTGGAGTCCCCACGCAGGAACCACAGCAGCTCCAGGATGATGCTCTTCAAGTGCACCTTCTTGGTGGTCACCAGCGGGAAACCTTCTCGCAGATCAAAGCGCATCTGGTGGCCGAAGACGCTGCGCGTGCCGGTGCCGGTGCGGTCACCTTTGGCTACGCCGTGTTCGAACACATGACGCATGAAATCTTCATACTGACAGCGGATGGGGCGTTGGCTCATGGCTGCATTTTGGAGCATGTGAGGGACGCGCGGTTCCTGCGCGAAGAATTCGCCCCGCCTCTGACGACTTCAGGCACCGGCCTCATCTGGGTGCAAGCCGAACTGCATCGACGCCAGGCGCGCATACAGCCCACTGCGGGCCATCAGTTCGGTGTGGGTCCCTTGCTCCACCAGTTCACCGGCGTCCAGCACCACAATGCGGTCGGCGCGCTGCACCGTGGCCAACCGGTGGGCCACCACGATGGTCGTGCGGCCCTGCATGGCCGCCTCAAGGGCGGCCTGCACCATCCGCTCGCTTTCTGAGTCCAGGGCGCTCGTGGCCTCGTCCAGCAGCAGCAACGGTGGGTTCTTCAGTATGGCTCGCGCGATGCTGACGCGCTGGCGCTGGCCACCCGACAATCTCACACCGCGCTCCCCCAGGAAGCTCTGGTAGCCCTCGGGTAGCGCCGAGATGAAATCGTGGGCGTGGGCAGCACGGGCAGCGGCTATCACCTCCGCTTCTGGGGCATCGGGCCGGCCGTAGCGGATGTTCTCCATGGCGCTGGTGGAGAAGATGACGCTGTCTTGGGGCACGATGCCGATGCGCTGGCGCAGCGCCTTCAGGCTGGCTTGACGCAAGTCCACCCCGTCGATCGTGATCCGGCCGCTGCGACTGTCGTAGTAGCGCAGCAGCAGTTGCAGCACGGTGCTCTTGCCGGCGCCGCTGGGACCGACCAGGGCGATGGTTTCGCCAGGCTTGATGCACAGGCTCAATCGGCGCAGCGCAGCCGTGTTGGGGCGAGAAGGGTAGTGGAAGGTCACCCCTTCAAAGCTCACCGATGAGCCCCCTTGCACGGTGGGCAGGGCCACCGGATGCGGTACTTCAGCCACCGGTGATCGGGTGGCCAGCAGTTCCATGAGCCGTTCGGTGGCGCCCGCCGCGCGCAGCAGGTCGCCGTAGACCTCCGACAGAACGGCCACGCTGCTGATGAGGATGATGACGAAGACGACCGTCTGGCCCAGGTGTCCTGCCGTGATCCGTCCCTCGATGACCGACTGAGTGCCCTGGTACAGGCCCCACAGCAGTGCGGCGAAGGTGGCGGTGATGATGAAGCCCACCAGCACCGAGCGGATGCGGGTGCGTTTGCGTGCCGTCTCGAACGCGGCTTCGGTGGCGTCATGAAAGCGCGCGGCTTCGCGCTGCTCTTGTACATAACTTTGCACCACGGGCATGGCATTGAGCACCTCGGCTGCAATGGCGCTGGTGTCGGCCACGCGGTCCTGGCTGGCGCGCGAGAGCTTGCGCACCCGTCGTCCGAAGTACAGCGAGGGCAACACCACCAGAACCAACATGCCCAAGACCTGAGCCATCACGGCGGGGTTGGTCACCACCAGCATGGCCAGCGCGCCGACGCCCATGACGGTGTTGCGCAGCCCCATGCTCAGTGAAGAGCCCACCACGGTTTGCACCAGCGTGGTGTCGGTGGTCAGGCGACTGATGACTTCACCGGTTTGCGTGGTCTCGAAGAACTCGGGGCTTTGCTGCACCACGTGGGCATACACCGCGCTGCGCAGGTCGGCCGTGACCCGTTCGCCCAGCCAGGTGACCATGTAAAAGCGTGCGGCAGAGAACAGGCCCAGCGCCGCACCCACGGCGAACAGCGCCGCGAAGTGCTCGCGCAGGTTCATCAGCTGTTGGCCCGGGTCGTCCGCCACGAATCCCTGATCGATCAGGCTCTTGAGAGCCACGGGAAAGGCCAAGGTGCTGGCGGCAGCCAGCAGCAGGAAGACCAGGGCCAAGCCGATCTGCAAGCGGTAGGGACGAAGGAAGGGAAACAACCCGCTGAGCGATTGAGGGCTCTTGGCTTTGCTGCGTTCGCTGTCGGGCATGGGGAAGGTGTGGTGGATAACCCTTCAGTGTAGTGGGTGGGCGCCCCGCGTGCTGCCGTTCACAGCAGCAGCAGTGGGCCCGCGTAGCCGGTCATTTCCAGATAGCCCACGCCGATGCGCCGCCCCTGGCGGTCATGCAGGCTGCTGATGCCCTCCCAATAGACGGTTCCAGTGCGCTGTCGGTTGTCCAATTCCTGTGCGTCGGCCATGGACCGAACACCGTAAAGGCCCGCAGGGGTCTGGATCGTCCACTCGACCGGATAGACCGCATCGGTGGCCGGGCTGCGCCAGGTTCGGCCCGGCTGCATCTGCACTTCCTCCGGTGCGAAGGGCCGAACAGCCTGGCCCCGTGGCCGCCAAGAACCGCCGGCCCACAGCGCCGAGCCGTCGCTGCGCCGCAATCGAAACACGGTGAGCGCACTGCCATCGTCCAGGTTCATCCCCATCCAGTCCCAACCCACCGCTTCAGGGTCCAAGAGTGCTCGGCTCCACTCGTGGTCAAGCCAAGCGGTGCCCAGGACCGGCAGCGCGCGGCCCTGCAGGCGCAAGTGCCCAGTGACCTGCAGTTGAGGTTGGCTGTAGTACCCGCTGGCATGCCCCGGACGCGGACTCTTGCGGCTGTAGCCCCGGTCGCCTTGCAGCAGCAAGGGCTGGGTGGTCTGCATCTGGAGTTGCAGACCAAAGCCTGCGTCATCGTCTTGCCAGTCACCCTCGTAGATCGAGGCCTCCATTGCGCCCTGACGCCGCAGGTGCCAGCGGCCGATGTGCACGCCGGTATCGTCCACACGTGCGCCAGCGGCGGCAACGCTGGAGACCTCACCACCCCAGCGGGCCAAGCGCTCGGCGTGCAGCAGCTTGCCGGAGGACACATCGGTCAGCGCGGCATGGGCAAACAGCAGGTGCCGCGCGCGCAACCGGCTGCCCTCGCCCGCCGGGCGGTCGGTCACGCCGGTGCGGCTGCGGAAAAAGGTGATTTGAAAGCCATAACGGGTATCGGGGTGGGGGGGCGATCGCAGCGCGCCGGTCACGTACCACCATTCGAGGCGCGTGCCCAAGTGGGCGCCGAAGTCGCGCGGAAAGCGCAGGGCTCGGCCGGGCTGGGGCTCGTCATCGGGCGTGGCTGCAGCGGCATCGCCGCCCACTGGGCTGCACAGGCCGCCAAGCGCTGTCCCCGCCATCGCCCATCCCGCCAGGGGCCTCAGCCGGGACAGGCCGAGCAGGCTGGCGATACCCCCCAGCCCCAAGCGGCGCCTCGGCTTGCTCGTCATGTCACCAATCTTCCTTGACCGACCGCACCGCATCGGTCGAGACGGCCGCTCGCGCGCTGATGGCGGCGGTGAGGCTGCCAGCCAAAACCACCGCGGCGCACAGCACCCCCAAGCGGCCCCAGGGAACGACGAGGTCCATCGTCCAATGAAAGCTCTGCGGGTTGACCACGTGCACCAGCACCGCGCTGACCGCCAGACCCAGGCTGAGGCCGGCCACGGCCCCCGCTGTCGTCCAGGCGGCACCCTCGGCCGCGACGATGCCCACGATTTGACGCCGCGTCAGGCCCAGGTGCGTCAACAAGCCGAATTCCTTGCGCCGGGCCAGTACCTGCGCAGAAAAGCTCGCGGCGATGCCGAACAGACCGATGCCGATGGCCAGCGCCTGCAGGTAGTAGGTCACGGCAAAGCTGCGATCGAAGATTCGCATGGAGATCGCCCGAATCTGCGCGGGTACGGCGAACTCGATCAGCGAAGACTGGGCCGCCCGTGCACGCAGGGCACCCTGCACCGCATCCGCATCCGCGCCGGGATCCAGGCTGATGGCCAAGTCGTTGATTCGCGTGTCGCCGGTCAGCCTTTGGTAGTCGGCCAGGTCGACGGCCACCGCGCCGAACTGTCGCGCGTAGTCACGCCACACGCCCATCACGAAGATGTGCATGAGGGCGGTGCCCGCGCCATCGCCCGAAGCCATCGGCAGTTCCAGCGTGGTGCCGGGACGCGCGCCGTAAAGTATTTCCATCGCCTCGGTCACATAGCCAGCGATGAGCAAAGGCGACGCGGTTGATTGCGCCTGCTCCAGCGCTTGGCGGTGCAGGACGGGGCCGACCATCGGCAGCACCTGTTCAACCCGACGACCACCCCGAGCTTGCTCGCTCAGCGGCCGTGCCACCAGGCTGACGGCCGGGCGCGTGGGGTCGAGCACCACCGAGCGCACCCTGGTGGCTTCGATCCGCGCCACGCCCGACAGGCGCGCGGCCGAATCCAGGAATTCCGCTGGCAAGAAAGCACCATCGCTGGCCGCCGTGCTGGTGGCCGTGCGGGCGTACAGGTCGGCGGGCAGCACCTGCTCCAACCACTGCGCCACCCCGGTTCTGAAGCTGGCCACCATGACCGTCAGCGCTACGGCCAGGCTCAGACTGGCCACCACACCGGCCACGGCCACGGTGGCCGCCTGCCGTTCATGGCGGGCGCGGCCCACGGCCAGTACCGCCCGCACATCATCTTGTGGGTGGGCATGGCGCAGCAGGATCGCCACCACCGCAGGCACGCAAGCGATACCGCCCAGCAAGAGCAGGGCCACCGCGCCATAGGCGCCCAAGGCCAGCCCCTTCCACGGTGGCAGCAGGGCCAAGGCCGCGCCAAGGCCCACGAGGACGGGACCTGTCCAGTCCGATAGGGTGCGCACGGAGGCACCGCCCAGTCCCTTGAGCGCCTGTGCCACGGCCAAACCCTGGGCCTGCCGTGCGGGTGCCCATCCGCCCAACAGCGCCGCGACCACGCCCAGCACAGCGAACGCCGCCGCCGCGGTGGCGGAAAACTGCAGGCTCGGGGCAATCCCCGGGAAGTAGCCGCCGCCCAGGTCGCCTGCCAGCCAGCGCAGCGCGAGCCAGGCCGCGCCGGTGCCCATCAAGACGCCGATGGCGCTGCCGCTCAAACCCAGCAGCAGCGATTCCGACAGGATCAACCACAGCCGCTGTCTCGGCGACAGACCCATCACGCCGAGCAAGGCCAGAGAGGGTGTGCGCTGAGCCACCGACAGGGATTGAACCGAAAACACGAGAAAGGCCCCCACGAACAGCGCCACCAGAGCGAGCACGGTGAGGTTGACGCGGTAGGCGCGCGATGCGGTGGATACCCGTTGGGTGCCTTCTTGCGGCGCCTGAAGCCGCGCGCCCACCGGCCACCAGGCTTGTTCGCGCCACCGGGCCTCCAAGGCCAGCAAAGGATGCCCGGGCGCCAGACGCAGTTCGATGCGGCTGATGCGACCCAGGGCCTGAAAGTGTTCCTGCGCACCGGCAATGTCCACCACGGCCACGGGCGATCCACCCGTTGCCACTGTGCCGGCCACCATCAGAGGCTGGAGCTCAAGGCCGGCCTGAATCAGAAGCGTTTGGCCGGGTTGGACCTGCAGAACTTGCATGGCCGCGGGGTTCAAGAACAGCCGTTGAGGGTTCAACAGGTCCAAGCGATCCCCGGTACCTGGGGATAAGCGCGGCAGCAGGTCGGGCGCGACGGCGGCGATGCTCAAGGCATCCAAGCCCAGCACCTTGATTGCCATGCGCTGGCCCCGAGCGTTCAGGGCATAGGTGTCCACCTCCAGCACCGGACTGGCGGCCCGCACGCTGTCTTGCGCCTGAATCACATCCCAGATGCGATCGTCACAGAACTGGGGACACTGCAGCGCACCGTCGGATTGTCCGGTGGCGCTGCGCACCGCGGATGAAAACTCCGACAAGGCCGACTCGTTGATCAAGTGAACCGAAAACGCCAGGGCCACGCCCAGGGCCACCGCCAGCACCCCCACGCCCTGTCGCCAAGGGTGCAGTCGCCACTCGCGCAAGCTGACTTCCCGCAGCAGCGTGAGCAGCATGGTCATGGCCGCTTCATCCGACTCAGGCCGGGGTGATGCCGTGGGCCTGCAGCTGCAGCACGCGGTCTGCCACACGGGCTGCGGCGCGAGAGTGCGTCACCAAGACACAAGCAGCCTGCAGTTCATGAACCTGTTGGCGAAGCAAGGCGATGACTCGCTCGGCAGTATCGGGGTCCAGGTTGCCCGTGGGCTCATCGGCCAGCACCAACGCAGGCCGGTGCGTCAAGGCGCGGGCGATGGCCACGCGTTGCAACTGGCCACCCGACAGTGTCCGTGGCGCTCGATCCTCAAAGCCTTGCAAGCCCACCGATCGCAGCATCTGCTGCACCCGCGTCTCACGTTCCAGGCGGGGCACGCCCAGCAGCAGCAAGTGCAGGGCCACGTTTTGCGCCACGCTCAGGTGTGGCAACACATGGAAGGCCTGGAACACGAAGCCGACCTCGCGCCGTCGCCACAGCGCCAGCGCGTGCTCATCCAGGCTCAGCACTTGCGTTTGCCTCAGCTCGATGCAGCCTTCCTCCACCGTGTCCAAACCGGCCAGTCCATTGAGCAGGGTCGACTTGCCTACCCCCGACTCGCCCAGCACCGCCACCAGTTCGCCCGGCGCCACATCGAAGGACACGCCGCGAAACACCCAGGCATCGCCATAGCGCTTACCCAGCGATTGAACCTTCAGCACGGTCGTTCCCCAAGCGAGGCCACCCGCGCGACCACCGCATCGGCCGTTGCGGGGTCCTGGGCATCCATCACGCAGCGATCCTTCATGCTGCGCAACCAGGTCAGTTGGCGCTTGGCCAATTGGCGGGTCGCCGCGATACCGGTCTCTCGAACCCTCTGGCGCAGTGCATCCCCCGCCAGGCCAGCGTCCAGAGCAGCCCACGCTTGACGGTAGCCCACGCTGCGCATGGAGGGCATGTCGGGGTGCAGGTCACCTCTTGAGCGCAGTGCTTGAACTTCCTCCAGGAATCCCTCGCCCAGCATGTAGTCGAATCGCAGGGCGATGCGTTCGTGCAGCCAGGACCGGTCAAGGGGCTCCAGACTGATCAGCCCCCTGGGGCGCAGCCCTGCGCTGGAGGTGCCCGGCGATGAATGAAAGCTCGACAGCGGCTGGCCGGTTTGACGCCACACCTCCAAGGCACGCTGGATGCGTTGCGCGTCATGGGGCTGCAGCCGGTCCGCTGAGACCGGGTCCACCCGGCGCAGGTCCTCGTGAAGGGCAGGCCATCCGCGCTGGCGCCCCTCAGCGATCAGGGCATCCCGCAAGGCGGGGTCGGTGCTGGGCATGGCATCCAACCCATCCATCAAGGCCTTGACGTACAGCATCGTGCCCCCCACCAGCAGCGGCAGACGCCCTCGGGCGTTGATGTCTCGGATCAGTTGCCGCGCATCGGCGGCAAAGCGGGCTGCTGAATAGCGCTCGGTGGGCTCCATCAGATCGATCAGGTGGTGGGGGATCTGGGCCCGCTGTCGAGGCGTGGGCTTGGCCGTTCCAATGTCCATGCCCCGGTAGACCAGAGCGGAGTCCACACTGATGATCTCCACCTCCACCTTGTGCGCCACCATGAGTCCGATGGCGCTCTTGCCACTGGCGGTTGGGCCCACGAGGCCAACCCAGCGGTCCAAGGGGGCCTGTGGCAAAGGCTCAAGCAAACCGCTCATGCGGCCCCAGGTAGCGCCACTGGCCGACCGGCAGTTTGCCCAACACCACGCTGCCGATGCGCACCCGCTTCAAGCCCAGCACCTCCAGGCCCACCAATTCGCACATGCGCCGGATCTGGCGCTTGCGGCCTTCGCGCAGCACGAAGCGCAGCTGATCTTCGTTTTGCCAGCTGACCTTGGCGGGCTTCAGCCGCACACCGTCCAGGCTCAGGCCATGGCCAAGCTGGGCCAGTGCCTCGGGGGGCAGCCGCCCGCCACCGCGCAGGGCTACGCGCACCAAGTATTCCTTCTCCACCAGGGAGTCCTCACCGATGAGCTGCTTGGCGATGCGCCCGTCCTGAGTCAGGACCAAGAGCCCGGTGGAGTCGATGTCCAAGCGGCCTGCGGGGGCGAGGTGGCGCAGGTGGCCAGGCTGAAAGCGAGCGGGGCCGCGGTCTTCAGCCCAGCGGGTGTCGCCTTGGACGAGGCTCACCGCCGGCGGGTAGCCATCTTCGGCTTGCCCGCTCACATACCCGATGGGCTTGTGCAGGAGTACCGTGACCCGTTTGGCCTGTTGTTGTCGTGCAGCGGGGTCGACCTCGATGCGCGCATCCGGCTGGACACGCTGGCCCAACACGGCCATCTGCCCATTGACCTTGACCCATCCTGCCTCGATCCATTCATCGGCCTCGCGTCGAGAGGCCAGCCCCAGCGCCGTCATGCGCTTGGACAGCCGCTCGCCATCGGGGTGAGGGGGCTGCGCCGTGCGTGGTCCGGGCGTGCTCATCTTGGATCAGCGTCCACGCAAGAAGAGTTGATCAAGTTCACGCAGGCTCAACTGACGCCAGGTGGGGCGCCCATGGTTGCACTGGTCAGACCGCTCGGTCCGCTCCATGTCGCGCAGCAGGGCATTCATTTCCGGAAGGGTGAGCGTTCGGTTGGCGCGCACCGCGCCATGGCAGGCCATCGAGGCCAGCAGCTCATCGCGCGTGCGTCCCACCACACGGCTGGCGCCCCACTGAGCCAGGTCGGCCAGAACGCTGCGCGCCAGCGCCACCGGGTCCGCATGGGGGAGTGCGGCAGGTCGACTGCGCACCGCCAGGGTGGTGGGGCTCAGGGGTGAGAGGTCCAGGCCGAGTTGCTCGAGTGAGGGTGCATGGTCTTGCGCGGCGGCGATTTCCGCGGGTGT
>RFTU01000240.1 GCA_009923315.1 Betaproteobacteria bacterium | reverse complement strand
AATGGCGCGACGCGCGGCTTCGATCTGGCGAGCCGTGATGCGGCCACGCTCGGTGGCCTTCAGGCCGAACTCGCCGAACGAGACGGCGGCACCGCGGGTGGCCACACCAGTGTTGCGGCCCTTGTGTTCCTTGCGGAACTTGCGACGTGCGGGTTGCAGCATGTCTTACTCTCCTTTGGCCTCGCCAGGCGCAACGGCCTTGCGAACGCGCTTGACTGCAGGCGTCTTGGGGGCGTCGGCGGCCACGGCAGGCTTGTCCGAGCCATCGCTGGGAGCGGCACCAACACCGCCGACCGCACCACGCGGGGCACCACGGCCATCACGGCGGTCACCGCGGCCGGGGGCACCACCGGGGCGACCCGGACGGCGATTGCGGCGGTCGTCTTCACCACCGGCGTCAGGCTTCATCGCGCCAGGCGCCTCGCCACGGCCGAGGTTGTCGCCACGGTAGACCCACACCTTGACGCCGATGACGCCATAGGTGGTCTTGGCTTCGCTGAAACCATAGTCGATGTCGGCCTTGAGGGTGTGCAGAGGCACACGGCCTTCGCGGTACCACTCGGTACGGGCGATTTCGATGCCGTTGAGGCGGCCGGCGCTCATGATCTTGATACCCTGGGCGCCCAGGCGCATCGCGTTCTGCATGGCACGCTTCATGGCGCGGCGGAACATGATGCGCTTTTCGAGCTGCTGGGTGATGCTGTCGGCGATCAGCTGGGCATCGATCTCGGGCTTGCGCACTTCTTCGATGTTCACCGCCACCGGCACGCCCAGGCGCTTGCCCAGTTCGGCCTTGAGGTTCTCGATGTCCTCACCCTTCTTGCCGATCACCACACCCGGACGGGCCGAGAAGATGGTGATGCGGGCGTTCTTGGCGGGGCGCTCGATCAGGATGCGGGAGACCGCAGCGTTCTTGAACTTGGCCTTGAGGAAGTCGCGAACCTTAAGGTCTTCGGCCAGCATCTGGCTGAAGTTGCGGTTGGTGGCGAACCAACGCGAGGCCCAGGCACGGGTGACCGGCAGACGGAAACCGGTCGGATGGATTTTTTG
>RFTU01000239.1 GCA_009923315.1 Betaproteobacteria bacterium | reverse complement strand
GCAAGCAGACCGCAAGCAGACCGCAAGCAGACCGCAAGCAGACCGCAAGCAGACCGCAAGCAGACCGCAAGCAATGAACCATCAAAATGCTCAGAATAATGCTCGTCATATTGACTCAGACGACGAGAGTCCTGAAAATTACACATCATCTCTCGGTTTTGATATTCAGCGTAGAACACTATATAATATTGGTAAAAATAAGGCACTTGTTAAAATTACTGTCAAGGAGCTTATTCAATGTGTAGGAAATTGGATTTATAACCGCAACATTGATAAGGACAAGGTTAATGAGCTTAAAGAACAGTATATTTCTAACAATGGCAATGACTACTTTGATATTATGGACAATGATACTGATATTTCTCCAGCGTGGATTATTAGTATTGTCTATGATAAGAAGGCGACGGGCGCTTATAAACTCTATGTGATTGATGGACAACATAGAAGAGAGGTTATTCGCGAACTTTTGGAAGATGGCAAGATACAAGATACGATGGAGATTCTTTGTATTATGTATAACATTGATAATTGTTATGGAGAGAACAAGAAAACGACACTAGAACTGTTCAAGAAAATCAATAATAATCTACAGTTGAAGGATTCAGATATTCCAAAAATTCTGATTCATCAAATTGTCGAGGGTATAGTCAATGATAATGAACTCGTTTCTGATAAAAGAAGGCTTATTCGGAATGATGTTAATAATCCGTGTGGTGTAGCACAAGAACCAAGGATTAATGAAAGAGAGTTGATTGATATCTTTAAGAACAATTATAATCTTATTGAAAATCTTAGTAGCGAAGAAGTTATCGAGAATCTCAAGATTATCAAAAGACGAATTTGTTTTAGAGATTTTGAGGATATTTATCCGAATACTCCTGATAATCAGAAAAGGTATAATATGGCTCGGAAGTATGGCTTTTGGCTGAACCTAAAATCATCGGACAAATACAAGCCAAGTGAATGGATTAAGTATATAGCAAGACCTAATGATTTCCATCCCTGAACTTGATATTATATATTCGACAATGATTGTTTATGATATAATGGT
>RFTU01000238.1 GCA_009923315.1 Betaproteobacteria bacterium | reverse complement strand
CCATACATGATGCGGATAGTGATCACGGCAGGCCTGGGCAAGCCGCTCCAGCACCGATTCAGCCCGGCTGGAGGCGAAGTAAGCAATCTGAGGTTTAAAGGCGCAGGCATAAGCTGCGGTTGCCTCCATGATGCCCAAGCAAAAGCGTTCAATAGCCGCCAGCGGATCGCGGGCAGCAAGCACCTGAAGCGGCCGGGGGAACTTGGTGAGATCGGGATCCAGGCCCACACACAGCATGGAGCGCTGATGCTGCCAGGCATGCTGAAGTCGGCCTAAGAAATTCATAGGCCCGATCATAAATAAAAAAGCCCCGCGTTGCCGCGGGGCTCAAGACAAAGGAGACATTCAATGCAACCGGGCTCACTTTCCCATAAGGGCAGCGCTCCCGGCGCATATCGAATGTGGGAATTACATTCCCATGTCGCCCATACCACCCATACCGCCCATGCCGCCAGGCATTCCGCCGCCGGCCTTCTCCTCGGCGGGAGCCTCGGCCACCATGCAGTCGGTGGTGAGCATCAGCGATGCAATCGATGCGGCGTTTTGCAATGCGGTCCGGGTCACCTTGGTGGGATCCACCACACCCATCGCGAGCATGTCGCCATATTCACCAGAAGCCGCGTTGTAACCGTGGCTGCCTTTGCCCTCAAGCACCTTGCTCACGACTACGCTGGCCTCTTCGCCGCAGTTGGCCACGATCTGGCGCAGCGGCTCTTCCACCGCACGCATCACAATCTTGATGCCTGCTTCCTGGTCTGCGTTTAAGCCCTTGACGGCAACCGAGGCGCGTGCACGCAGCAGCGCAACGCCACCGCCTGCCACGATGCCCTCTTCCACAGCAGCGCGGGTCGCGTGGAGAGCGTCTTCCACACGGGCTTTCTTTTCTTTCATCTCGACTTCAGTGGCAGGCGGCGGCGTTGCACTACTGCGTGCACGCGCCTCAGTTGCCGTTAAGGGCTTAAACGCCGACCAGGAAGCAGGCATCAAGATCGTGATGCGTGCAGTGGAAGAGCCGCTGCGGCAAATCGTGGCCAACTGCGGCGAAGAGGCCAGCGT
>RFTU01000237.1 GCA_009923315.1 Betaproteobacteria bacterium | reverse complement strand
GCGTGCCGCTGTTGAACAGCGTGGGCGTGGAGCTCATGAAGTCGAAGGTGGACAGCACGTTGTAGAACTCGATGGCGCGGGCTTCGCGGTCGATTTCATTGAGCGACAGGCCCATGGCCACACGCATGAAGAACGCCTGCGGCATTTCGATGCGCGCTTCGTCGATGTGCAGGAAGTAGCGGTCGTACAGGGTTTGCAGGCCCAAGTAGTCGAACTGAAGGTCGCGGTCGGCCTTCAGGGCTGCCCCGAGCTTGGCCAGGTCGAACTGCAGCAACTTGTCGTCCAGCAACTCGGCTTCAATGCCCTTGCGAATGAACTGGGGGAAGTAGTCGGCGTAGGCCTTGACCATTTCGGCCTGGGTGAGTTCGCGGCCCACGATCTCCTTGCGGATGGTGTGCAGCAGCAGCCGGGCCGTGGCACGGGTGTAGCCCGGCTCTTTTTCGATCAGGGTTCGCGCGGCCAGGATGGCGGCCTTGTAGACCTCATCGATGGGCACACCGTCGTAGAGGTTGCGGCGGGTTTCGGCCAGGATGGGCTCGGCCTTCACATCGGCGCCCAGATCGGCGCAGGCCGATTCCACCAGGGCCTGCAGCCGGGCCTCATCCAGCGGTACGCGCTGGCCCGCATCGGTGACCATCAGGCCCGAGGCGGCGGCCACCGGCTTCTGGCCTTGCTTGGCGCGCTCCTGCGCGCGGCGCTCACGGTACAGCACATAGGCGCGGGCCACCTCGTGGTGGCCACCGCGCATCAGACCCAGCTCCACGTGGTCCTGAACATCTTCGATGTGGAAGGTGCCGCCGGCTGGGCGAGAGCGCAACAGGGCGCGCACCACGGCCTCAGTGAGGCCTTCCACGGTTTCGCGCACGCTGGCCGATGCTGCGCCCTGGGTACCGTGCACGGCCAGGAAGGCCTTCATCAGGGCCACGGCAATCTTGCTGGGCTCAAACGAGACCACGGCCCCGTTGCGGCGAATGATCTGGTAACCCTGGTAGGCCGAAGCGGCCGTTGCGCCCGCTTCAGCGGACGGCGCGGCGGATACCCCCAATGCGGCAGATGGCTGGAAGGGGGCTGTGGCTTGG
>RFTU01000236.1 GCA_009923315.1 Betaproteobacteria bacterium | reverse complement strand
ATCCAGTCCCGGATGCTTTCGTTCTGGAGCGAACAGGGTAGGGACCGGTCCCAACTCCTCGATGAGGTCGTGAAGAGCATGGAGGAAGAGGGGTGGAAGTACTCGCTCGATACGGGTTGGAATCCCTGGGACGTGCAGATTTTCGCCAACCGCTGGTGGCACATCCGTCTCCGCACCCTCACGGAAATTTATCCCCATGGCCGGCGGCTGACCCGCGTGCATCAAGGGATGGTACCCAGCACCTTCAGCGTACTTTTCGGTATCACGGCCCTGACGGCTGACGTGTTGGTGTGGTTGGCCTATCCGGCCGCGCTTCCTTTCTTCCTGGGTATCCTGGCTCTTGCCGGGGTGGGTTGGCTCTGGACCGGATGGCAGTTGCGCCGGCGGGTGGCGGACTTGGTACGGGTGGCGGCGCGGCGGGCCCAGTTGATGCCGGTTTCGGGAAGGAATCCCCAGGCGTGAAGCTGGTGGGCCGCATCCTGGGATACTACCGGCCCTTTGCCGGAAGGATTTTGGGCGCGTTTCTGTTGCTGGGGGTGGCCACGGGCCTGAACTTGTTAAAGCCGTGGCCGCTGAAATTCGTGGTCGATAGCGTGCTCGCCTCCCCGCAGGGATCCATCGCGGTGCCGTTTCTGCCCGGCACGTGGTCTTTTGCCGCCGCGTTGGCCCTGACCTGTGGGGCCTTGATCGGGATTCATCTTCTGTGGGGGGCGGTGAATCTGGCGCAGACCTACGCCCTGATTGAGATCGGATTAAAGGCCCTGTTGCGTGTCCGGACGGAGTTGTACGCCTATCTGCAGTCCCTGCCTTTGCGGTTTCATGATGCCCGGCGCAGCACCGATTCCAGTTTCCGCGTGGCCTACGATGCCCAGGCCATTCAGACCTATTTCAACCGGGGATTTGCCACGATTCTGGGTTCGGCGCTCACTTTGGTCGGCACGTTTGTGGTGATGTTCCGGATGAGCCCCCGGCTGGCGTTCTTCTCCCTGGCGGTGGTGCCGTTTCTCATGCTGGCGATCGCGCGGTTTGCCGGCCGGATTCGGCGGGAGACCGCCGCCCTCCAGGCCCAGGAGAGTGATG
>RFTU01000235.1 GCA_009923315.1 Betaproteobacteria bacterium | reverse complement strand
CGCCAGAACCCCTCCAACTTCTTGCCGTTCAAGTCGGCGGGGCCGGTCCAGCCCTTGGGCGACCGCAGCACGATCATCGGCCAGTGGGGCCGGCAGACACTGGTGGGATCGCCGCTGCTGCGGGCCTCGCTGCGGATGTCCTGCAGGGTGTCGTTGGGCGACACCGGGAAGTAGCCCTCTTTGAGCTGAATCTTGTTGGCGAGGTTGCCGCCTTCCTCCACCCGGTCGGTGTTCCAGGGGGCTTCAATCGAGTCAACGGCGTAGAAGCTCGAGCCGTTGCTGCTCTTGTAGCGAACGTCGTCGAAGATGAAAAACTCGGGCTCGGGGCCGAAGAAGGCGGTGTCCGCCAGTCCGGTGGAGCCCAGGTAGTCGAGGGCCTTCTGGGCCAGGGCGCGGGGGCAGCGGGCGTAGGGCTTGCCGCTGCGGGGCTCCTGGATCGAGCAGATCAGGCTGAGGGTTTTGTGGCTGTAGAAGGGGTCGATCCAGGCGGTGTTCGGATCCGGCACCATGGCCATGTCGGATTCGTTGATGGCCTTCCAGCCGCGGATCGACGACCCGTCAAAGGCCACGCCTTCGGTGAAGGCGGCCTCATCGATGAGGTCTTCGCACACGGTGAGGTGCTGCCACTTGCCGTGGAGATCGACGAACTTGAGGTCGATCAGCTCGATGCCCTCGTCCTTGATCTGACGGAGGACGTCCTGGGCGGTTTTGGCCATGACGTTGGGAGGAAAGGCGGTTGGAAAGCAGGTGCCGTACCGGCCTGGAACCGGACTGGGGCGGACCGTACGGAGCTACGGCGTCACCCTGTGTATCAGGAGTAACCAAAATCCGCTCTGGCGGGCCCCGGTTGCCGCTTGCGTAACCGTTTCTGTCAATTGCGCCAGATGCAAGCGCCGGCAAGGGATCTGAGCGTTTCAGGGTGCTACCTTCCGGCTCAGGTGCGTCGATCCTTCACGCCATGCGCGATGCCATCACGGGTCTGATCGGTCGGTACGACCAGCTCGGTCGCTACCTCGATCGTGATGCCATCGACCGCATTGCCGGTTATTTCGGTGAGGCCCAACTTGAATTACTTTTGCA
>RFTU01000234.1 GCA_009923315.1 Betaproteobacteria bacterium | reverse complement strand
ATGGGCGAAGTGCCCCTGATGACCGACAACGGCTCCTTCATCATCAACGGCACTGAGCGCGTCATCGTGTCTCAGCTGCACCGCTCGCCGGGCGTGTTCTTCGAACACGACAAGGGCAAGACCCACAGCTCGGGCAAGCTGCTGTTCAGCGCCCGCATCATTCCTTATCGCGGCTCCTGGCTCGACTTCGAGTTCGACCCCAAGGACATTCTGTACTTCCGCGTGGACCGCCGCCGCAAGATGCCGGTCACGATCCTGCTCAAGGCCATCGGCCTGAACCCCGAGCAGATCCTGGCCCACTTCTTCGTCTTCGACAACTTCCGCCTGATGGACTCCGGTGCTCAGATGGAATTCGTGGCCGAGCGGCTCAAGGGCGAGATCGCCCGCTTCGACATCACCGACAAGAACGGCAACGTGGTGGTCGAAAAGGACAAGCGCATCACTGCCCGTCACCTGCGCACGCTTGAGCAGGGTGGCACCACGCACATCAGCGTACCGGAAGACTACCTGGTGGGCCGTGTCATCGCCCGCAACATGGTGGATGCCGACACCGGTGAGCTGATCGCCAAGGCCAACGATGAGATCACCGAGGCCTTGCTCAAGAAGCTGCGCCAGGCCGGCGTGAAGGAATTCCAGGGCCTTTACACCAACGAGCTCGACGAAGGCGCCTACATCAGCCAAACCCTGGCCAGTGACGAAACGGCCGACGAACTCGCCGCGCGCGTGGCCATCTACCGCATGATGCGCCCCGGCGAGCCCCCCACCGAAGACGCGGTGCAGGCCCTGTTCGGTCGTCTGTTCTACAACCCAGACACCTACGACCTGTCACGCGTGGGCCGCATGAAGTTCAACGCCCGCGTCGGCCGCGATACGCCCGAAGGCGCCATGACCCTGTCCAACGAGGACATCCTGGACGTGGTGAAGATCCTGGTGGAGCTGCGCAATGGCCGCGGCGAAGTCGACGACATCGACCACCTGGGCAACCGCCGCGTGCGCTGCGTGGGTGAGCTGGCCGAGAACCAGTACCGCTCGGGCCTGGCCCGCATCGAGAAGGCCGTCAAGGAGCGTCTGGGCCAGGCCC
>RFTU01000233.1 GCA_009923315.1 Betaproteobacteria bacterium | reverse complement strand
GACCGCCCGTGGAAGGCTCCGGGATGGCGGTGGCGGCGGCATAGTTCAGGTTGATCGAGGTTCCGCTTTGGGTGAGGTACCAAGAACCGGCAGCCGTGGCCCCAGCCGGGTTCATGTTGTTGGCGAAATTATTGGTCAGAATATTGAAGTAGGAGGCATCAAATCCGCTGACCCCGCCAGCCGCCGTCGCGATGGCAAAGGAGTAGTTCGACCACGCGTTGAAGTTGGATGCATCGCCAGCCGAATTGTTGGCCAACAGGGAAGTCACATCGATGATGAACTTGCTTCCGGAGGATGCACTGATCGTAAGTGCTCCTGTGACGTTGAGGAAGTCCCAGTTGGTTCCCTGACTACCGAGGAAGTTGTTGATCTCCCAGACGTACTTTCCACCCCCATTCCAGGTGGCGCTGGCCGCGGTCATCGATCCGGGACTATTACCGACCGCCAAGGTACCGCCGGAGGCGACCGTCAGGGCGCTGACCGTGCCGGAGCCCTTCAAGGTTCCACCGGAATTGACCGTGGTGTTTCCGGCGGTGCCGTTCACCGTGGTCGTGCCGCCATTGACCGTCAAAGCGCCGCTGGTCCCACCGGAGCGAACCAGGGTGCTTCCCGAACTGGTGATTGCACCTGCCGTTCCAGACACATCCAAGGTGGCGCCGCTGTTGACCGTGGTGGCACTGGAGGCGATCGAACCGCCCGAAGCGACGTTGAGGGCACCGGCGCTCACCGTGGTCGCTCCGGTATAGCTGTTGGCGGCCGCAAGTCTGAGCGTGCCGCTGCCGGATTTGGTCAGGCCGGCCGTGGAGGTGTTGAAATTGTTGGCCAACTCCGCCCCTACAGTCAACAGGCCCGCGGCGTCGGTGACGTTGAATTCGGTCACGCCCCCGACCACCGTCTCCCGGCCCAAGCGGATGAAGTTGTTGCTCCCAGTGGTGGCCGTGATCGAACTGGTCAGGGCCCCACCGACCGTGATCGTGCCGCCGAAGGCGAAGGCTCCGGCAGCATGGCCGCCATTGAGCGTCACAGTTCCCCCGTTCAGGGTGAGGTCCCGCAGGGTGTTAAACTGGTTGTCCGAGGTCATCGTGCCGCC
>RFTU01000232.1 GCA_009923315.1 Betaproteobacteria bacterium | reverse complement strand
ATTAAATCCACCACCTCCACCACCCCCTACAATTAAGACTTCAACTGTTCTATTCGAAGTTGCTGTAAAAGTAGATGTTCCTACTGTTGTAAAAGTATGTATAGTATATGAATCGGTACTAGTAATAGTACCACCGCTAGCAATGCTAGCAATACTACTACTAGCAAGTGTTTGTCCGTCCAATGATAAAGCAGTTGAATAACCTTCAAAAGACCCAGTAACTCCATTAATAGTTTGGCCTTTTTGTCTCCAATCATTTATGCTAGCACTAAAGTCATATACTCTAACTGCACCAGCATTAGTTCCATTTGAATTGTCTTTCCATGCACCAATAGCAATACTATTTCCGCTTCCTGCTAAACTTATGCTATATCCGCTTTCACTGCCGGCTCTAGGACCATTAATGTCAGAACCTTTTTTGACCCATCTATTATTACTTAACTCAAATAGTCTAACTTGACCCGAGTTGGTTCCTGAAGCATCATTAGCTATTGAACTAGCAGCAACAATTCTTCCATTACTTGATAAAGCTAGATCCCATCCAAATTGATCTTCATTACTTGCTCCAATAATAATTTCACTGCTTAACCCTAATTGGTTCCAGCTAGATGAGACTTGATTATATGACAACTCATAAACATACACTCTACCTCTTGAAATGTCACTGTATAAAGAGGAAGACACAGCAACTACTTTTCCATCATTTGAAATAGCTACTTTGTTATTAGGTGTTACTGAATTAGATACTGCTGATGCTGTTGAATTTCCTACAGCATTTGTTGCTACTACTGTAAAAGTATAAGCAATTCCATTAGTTAATCCTGTAACTGTTGCTGTTGTTGTTGAACCATTGGTAGTTGTGGTTAGACCACTAGGACTAGTTGTCACAGTATAACTTGTTATTGCTGAACCGCTATTACTAGGTGCTGTCCAAGATACAGTTGCTTGACCATTACCTGCTAACGCTGTTACATTTGTTGGTGAATTAGGTACTGTTATTGGTGTTACTGAACTAGATGCTGCAGATGCTGATGAATTACCTGCTATATTTGTTGCTACTACTGTAAAAGTATAAGCAGTGCCATTAGTTAATCCTGTAACTGTTGCTGTTGTTGTTGA
>RFTU01000231.1 GCA_009923315.1 Betaproteobacteria bacterium | reverse complement strand
GTCAATTCTTGAATTGATTTTGTCAATAAGGGTATTATAGATGCATAATTTATACTATACAATTCATTATCATTCTTGGGCTCAATTACAACATCCGGGAATATATCTTTCAATTCTTGAGCTATAAAACCGTAAGATTTTTTATCGTTTGATTCCTGATTTAATAATAAATAAGATACAGGATTCAATTTATTTATATCATCTAACGTTCCACCAATATTTTCAATATTCTTTTTATATCGCACATCACTCGTTTGATTAACAGAAACGCATTGTATATTCTCACATTTAAGATTACCAGCAACCTCCAATTTATATGAACTTGATTCGCTCGGTGTCATTCCAATTCCAACTTTGTCATAAGCAATTGCTATTGTAGTCGTAATAGGTTTATAGGGTGTTCCATTATTCCATATTTCGCTTGCCGTCCAGCTTGAAGATGTTAATGGATAATTAGAATTATTAACATACGCAGGTCTGTTAATATAGAGTTTACCAATTGTATTATCCAGTTTTGATTTCCAATATGCTGTATAATAAACATCATCTTCTGTATTTGGCATATCTTCGTAAGAACCCGATACATTTATTATAGAATGCGAGTACATACTGTTATCAGCACCAAGATTGTGTGATATCCAGCAAGGCGTACATTCAAGTCCTCCGCTATTAATTCCATTAGCACCATTTACTGGCGTCCAAGCGCCATTGCCAATTTTTCGGTATAATTGTAGGCCCCACCAGC
The DNA here is from genome assembly GCA_009923315.1 of Betaproteobacteria bacterium. Classification (GTDB taxonomy): domain Bacteria; phylum Pseudomonadota; class Gammaproteobacteria; order Burkholderiales; family Burkholderiaceae_C; genus RFTU01. Next base: position 384 of record RFTU01000231.1, on the reverse strand, counting down.
GTGAATCTTCGGCATAATCCATACCTATATGACAATTCATAGACACGAGAACTTTTGATTGAATATGCGAAGGCTTTATCTTGACATAAAATCCATCATTTTGAATATCTATTGGAACCCATCCAATAGAGTTCAATTGCTTTTCAACTGTTTTAGAATAGGTTTTATGTATTGTTTGTATCGTCATCCCTTGTGTGAACTCCAAAACAAAAGGAGAGCCATTCAAATTAAACGCCTTGGCATTTATAATACCATCTATATCCAATTTATGATTAGGGGCAGTACCAACACCTATATTACCTACAGAATCTATAATAAATCTGTCTTTAATTATATTATTGCTTCCTGAAGATATTATATAATTGTTATTGCTATTTGACATTC
>RFTU01000024.1 GCA_009923315.1 Betaproteobacteria bacterium | reverse complement strand
GGGCCTCCAGCGCCGCAGCAGCAAGGCGTTGCTGATCACGCTCACGCTGGAAGCGGCCATGGCCGCGCCGGCCACCACCGGACTCAAGAACCCCAGCGCAGCCAAGGGGATGCCCACCACGTTGTAGGCGAAGGCCCAAAACAAGTTCTGATGGATCTTGCGGGTGACCGCGCGCGACAGCGCCAAGCCCTGCGGAACCAGGCGCAGATCGGGCCTCAGCAGGGTCAGACCGGCGGTTTCCATGGCGACATCGGTGCCGGGCATCGCCAAGCCGATGTCAGCGGCGGCCAGGGCCGGCGCGTCGTTGACCCCGTCGCCGATCATGGCCACGCGCCCTCCAGCTTGCAGGCCTTCGTGGAGTTCATGCACCACGCGGGCCTTTTCCTCGGGCAGCACCGGGGCGCGAACATCGGTGATGCCCACCTGCTGGGCGATCGCCTGCGCAGCGCGCTCGTTGTCCCCGCTGATCATCACGCAACGCACACCCATGCCCTGCAATGCCGCGACGGCCTCGCGGGCCTCGGGGCGCAGGCGGTCGCCGAAGCTCAAGACCGCATACGCGCGGTCGCCCAGAGCCAAGAGGCTCACCGAGTGACCCTGGGCCTGCGCCTGATCGATCGAGGCTTGCAGGGCCTGAAGGTCCACGCCGTGCTCGCCCATCCAGCGCGTACTGCCCAACCACACCGCTTGCCCATCCACCAGACCGCGCACCCCCCGACCGGCCACCACCTCAAGACCGGTGACTTGGGGGACGTGCACCGCCTGTTCGGCTGCGGCGTTTCGAACCGCCAAAGCCAACGGGTGCTCACTGCCCTGTTGCAGCGCGGCGGCCAAGGCCAGCGCGCGCGTGGCTTGCATGCCTTCGGCAGGCACGCAGGCCATCAACTGGGGTCGGCCTTGCGTGAGGGTGCCCGTCTTGTCCAGGCCCAGTACCTTCACGCCGCGCAGCAGTTCCAGAGCCTGGGCGTCACGCACCAACAGGCCCCGTCGCGCGGCCATGCCGGTGCCCACCATCAGCGTGGCTGGCGTGGCCAAGCCCAGCGCACATGGGCAGGCGATCACCAAGACCGACACCGCCTGCACGATGGCGTATTCCCAGCCCTTGGGCGTCAGCAAGGCCCAGCCCAAGAGGGTCAGCAAAGCCACTGCCATCACCGCCGGTACGAACACCGCACTGACGCGGTCCACCGTCTGCTGAATCGGGGCCTTTCGAGCCTGCGCGCGTTCAACCAGTCGCACGATGCGCGACACGGCTGATTCCGCTCCCAAAGCCGTGGCCTGCACCAGCAGCAGGCCCTCGCCATTGAGCGTACCGCCCATGACGGCCTGGCCCGCTTCGCGCGGCACCGGCATGCTTTCCCCAGTCACCGCCGATTCGTCCAGATGGCTGCGGCCTTCGGTGATGCGTCCATCCACCGGAACGCGCTGGCCTGGGCGAACCATCACCACATCGCCCACGTGCAACGCGCTCACGGGGCGTTCCTGCGCTTGGCCCTCCACCATCAAGAGTGCGGTTTCCGGTCGCAGCGCGCGCAGCGAGTCCAGTGCGGCCAGAGTTTTGCGTTTGGCCCGTACTTCCAGCCACTTGCCCAGCATCACCAAGGTGATGACCACGGACGAAGCTTCGAAGTACAGATGCGGTTCGTGCGTGGCGTTGCGCCATGGCGCCCACAGCCACAGGCTCAATCCGTAGGCCGCGCTGGTACCGATGGCCACCAACAGGTCCATATTGCCGCTGCCATCCTTCAGCGCGGCCCATCCGGCCTTGTAGAAGCGCCAACCCAGGATGAACTGAACCGGCGTGGCCAAGAACCACTGCCATGCGGCAGGGAGCGTGGCATCGATGCCCAGCGCTTGCAGCACCATGGGCATCACCAGGGGCAGACTCAACATCACGGCCAGGGCCACCGCCGCGCCGTGGTCTTGCAGCGGCGCGGGTGGGGCGTCTTCCTGGTGAACCTGCGCCCCATAGCCGGCCTTTTCCACCGCGGCCAGAAGGGGCGCTGGCATCGTCCTGATGGCCTGCGCCGTGGGCACCTGCACCACCGCCTGGTTGGTCGCCAGGTTCACGCTGCAGGCTTGGACGCCGGGCACCTGGGCCAAGGCCCTTTCCACGCGGCGGACACAGCTGGCGCAGGTCATGCCGGAGATGTCCAGGGTCAGTTCGTGGGCGATCATGCGGTGTACGGTGCTGGTACGCGGTGCTGCACTAGACTGCGGTGGAACCGCACAGTGCTGCCGGTGTGCGGATTAGGGGAATCCTGCCATGATTGAACTACAACTTCCTGATATGACCTGTGGGCACTGTGTGCGCACCGTGACCGAAGTGGCGCGCCGGCTGGACCCCCAGGCGCAGGTGCAGACCGACTTGGCCACGCACACGGCGCGCTTTGAAACCCGGGCCGATGAACAGTTGCTGCGCCGAGCCTTGGAGGCAGAAGGCTACCCCGCGGCCCGTTGAACCGTCCTTGACCCCGCGCAACTCCACCGAGACACCGTGATGATGCTCCGACTCCTCCCCCAGGGCTGGGCCCTGTTCCTGGGCCTGTTCTTGGCCTTCACCGCCCAGGCGCAAATCCTGAGGTGGTCCAGCAGCGGCGACCCGCTCACGATGGACCCTCATTCCCAGAATGAGCTCATGACCAACATCATGAACGCCCAGGTGTACGAGCGACTGTTGTCACGCGATCGGCAACTGCAGCTGGTGCCCGCCCTGGCCACCAGCTGGCAATCGGTCTCGCCCACCGTTTGGCGATTCAAGCTGCGCACCGGCGTGAAATTCCACGACGGCTCGCCCTTTACGGCCGACGATGTGGTGTTCTCCATCAAGCGTGCGCAGGCTCCCACGTCGCAGCTCAACGCCTATGCCCTGGCCTGTGGGGAGCCGGTGAAGGTCGACGACTTCACGGTCGAATTCCGTTTAAAGAATGTCAACCCCATCTTCCTTCAGCATCTGGAGAGTCTGCCCATCATGAGCAAGGCCTGGAGCGAGAAGCACAAGGTGACAAGGCCGCTGGACTTCAAGAACCGCGAGGAGAGTTACGCCTCGATGAACGCCAATGGCACGGGCCCGTACATGTTGGTGCAGCGTCAGCCGGGTGTGCGAACGGTGCACAAGCGAAACCCCAACTATTGGGGTACGTTCGATGGCAATGTCCAGGAGTCGGTGTTCACGCCCATCGCCAACGACGCCACGCGACTGGCCGCTCTGGTCAGCGGAGAGCTTGATTTCGTGCACGACCCGGCCCCCCGCGACATCGCCCGCTTGCGCAACACGGCTGGCGTGAAGGTGGTGGACGGGCAAGAGAACCGCGTGGTCTTCATCGGCTTGGACCAGGGGCGTGACGAGTTGTTGTACAGCACCGTCAAGGGCAAGAACCCCTTCAAGGACATCCGCGTTCGCCGTGCGATGTACCAGGCCATCGACATCGAAACCTTGCGTACCAAGTTGATGAATGGCTTGAGCATCCCCACCGGTGCACTCACGCCTTCGCCCCTTGGCGCCTACAACGATGCGGAACTGGAACGGCGCCTTGCCTACGATGTCAAGGCTGCGAGGGCGTTGATGGCCGAGGCGGGTTATGCCGAAGGCTTCGAGTTCACCCTGGACTGCCCGAACAACCGCTACATCAACGATGAGGAGATCTGCATCGCCCTGGCCGGCATGTGGGCCCAACTCAAGATCAAGGTGAGGGTGAACGCCATGCCGCGCACCACCTACTTTCCCAAGATCGAAAAGCTCGACACGAGCGCGTACATGCTGGGCTGGGGTGGGGCCATCACCGATGCAGAGACTTCCATGACCCCGCTGTACCGCAACCGCGCAGCCGGTGGCATCGGCGCCTACAACTACGGCAACTACCGCAACGACAAGGCCGATGAACTGGCTGGCAAGTCCAGTGTCGAGGGCGACCCGGTCAAACGTGAGGCTTTGGTCAAGGCTGCACTCAAGGCCTATCGGGACGACATCGCGGTCATTCCCCTGCACCGGCAGATGATCCCCTGGGCGGTGCGTTCGAACGTGACGCCCGCCCACAAGCCCGACAACTATGTCGAGATCAAGTGGTTCTCGGTGGCCGGCAAGTAAGGCCGATCAGCCTCCATGAGGCAAACCCGCGGCCGCCCTGCTGATTCAGCGGCTGCAGACGCGCATGAGCGGTCTTCAAGGCACTGGGAGTGACGGATGGATCACTGGAAGTGACTTATAGAATAGTCATGAAGTTTCCAATCCGGGGGGCCAATCGCCAGCGTCCCCACTATGCCCCATGAGCTCGTCTGGTACGCCCCACTCCTCGCAGGCTGAGCCCATCGACACGATGGGGTCTGTCGTCATCGCCACACGCGAGAGTCGCCTGGCGCTGTGGCAAGCCGAGCATGTCAAGGCCTTGCTCGAACAGCGCTTTGGCCTCAGGGTGTCCCTCTTGGGCATGACCACCCAGGGCGACCAGATCCTGGACCGGGCGCTGAGCAAGGTCGGCGGCAAGGGCTTGTTCGTCAAGGAACTGGAAACCGCGTTGCACGAAAAGCGCGCCGACCTGGCGGTGCACTCCCTGAAGGATGTGCCCATGGACCTGCCGGCGGGATTCTCCTTGGCGGCCGTCATGGAGCGCGAAGACCCACGTGACGCCTTCGTCAGCCCGCGCTACGCCAACCTGCAAAGCCTGCCGCACGGTGCCTGTGTGGGCACGTCCAGTTTGCGACGGGTGGTCATGTTGCGGGCCCTGCGGCCCGATCTGCGCATCGAACCCCTGCGCGGTAATCTGGACACGCGCCTGCGCAAGCTTGATGAGGGTCAGTACGACGCCATCGTCTTGGCCGCAGCGGGCCTGAAGCGGTTGGGCCTGGCATCGCGCATTCGGGCCGTGTTTGAAACCGAGGCCATGCTCCCGGCCGCCGGGCAGGGCGCCTTGGGCCTGGAGATCCGGGACGATGATGCGGCTTTGGCCGCGGTGCTGAGGCACTTGGTGCACACCCCCACCTGGTTGGCGGTGCACGCCGAGCGCGCGGTCTCTCGCAGCTTGGGCGGCAGTTGCAGCATGCCGCTGGCTGCCTACGGTCGTTGGGTTGGCGGCGAACTGGAACTCAGCGCCGCCTTGGGGCACCCGGGTGACCCGGCTGCGCCCTTGCTGCGCGTTCGACTGCAGCGCCCCATCGGTGACGCCCACGCTGCACAAGCGCTGGGGCAGGAAGCGGCCCAGGCGCTGATCGAGCAGGGTGGTCGCCCCTACCTTCAAGCGGCTGCAGGCACTGCCTGAACCTGCACCGCATGCTGCTGGTCACGCGGCCGCGCGAACAGTCCCAGGACTGGGTCATGCGGCTGCAGGCCGCTGGCATTTCCGCGCGGCCCTTGCCCTTGCTGGGTATAGAGCCTGCACCCGACCGCTTGGCCCTGGCTCAGTCGTGGGCCCGTGTGCCCCACTGTCGCGCCGTGTTGTTTGTCAGTCCCAACGCCGTGGCTGGATTCTTCGCCGAGGCACCTCGTGGCGTGCCATGGCCTGCTCAGACACTGGCCGTGGCCCCCGGGCCAGGCACTGCGGCTGCCTTGATGGCCCAAGGGATTGGCCCTGCGCAAATCGTGCAGCCGCCTGCCGATGCCGATCAGTTCGATTCCGAGTCCTTGTGGCCTGAATTGGCGGCAAGGGCCTGGGTCGACCAGGAGGTGCTGGTGGTCCGGGGTGAGGGGGGGCGGGAGTGGTTGATTCACCGATGGCAGGAAGCCGGCGCCCGGGTGCAGACCGTGGTGGCCTATCGCCGGGGAGCGCCTGTCTTGAATGCCGAGGAGCTGCGGCTGCTGCAGTCCTCCATCAACCAGCCCGCTGGGACGGTGTGGTTGTGGTCCAGCAGCGAGGCTCTGGACCACCTGACCCCGCTGATCCAGGCCCATGCGCCCCAGACCGTGGTGCCGGCCTGGGCCGCTGAGGTCCAGGCCTTGGCCACGCACCCCCGCATCCTGGAGCGCGCGCACGCCCTGGGTTTTCATCGGGCGCAGGCTTGTCGTGCCGACTTTTCATCGGTGGTGGCTGCATACAATCGCCTACACCGTGAACCCTGAAGCGACGACGCCCGACCCAAGCCCTTTGGGCCCTGCACCCGCGCCCGTGCACCCCGGAGTTGGGGTGCCGCGATGGTGGGCGTGGGCCGCAGGAGCCGCCGGCTTGGCGGTGGTGGCCTCACTGGCCCTGGCCTGGATGACCCAGCAGCGTGTCAAGCTGTTGGAACAGCAATTGGTGGCGCGCCAACAGCAGTCCCAAAGCGAATCCGGTGAAGCCCTGGTGTTGGCGCGGCAGTCCCAGGACACGGCGCGCGACTCGGCCGCGCGCATGGCCCTACTGGAGGCCCGCGTGGCCGAGGCGGCCGTGCAGCGCAATCAACTCGACGAGCTGATTCAGTCTCTGACCCGATCGCGTGACGAAAACCTGCTGGCTGACATCGAAGCGGCGTTGCGCATCTCCCAGCAGCAGGCCGCGCTGACGGGTTCGCTGGAGCCCCTGATGGCCTCATTGCGCCAGGCGGATGAGCGCTTGGCGCGTCACAACCAACCGCGGCTGGAACGGGTTCGTCGTGCGGTGCTGCGAGACCTGGAGCGCGTGCGTGCGGCCTCCCAGGTCGATGTGGCCACCCTGGTGATTCGACTGGATGAGGTCACCCGCCAAGTCGATGACCTGCCCATGACCGCCTTGGCCAAGACCCTTGCGGGCCTTCCTTCGGCGGGGGCATCTCCTGCACCGGTCAGCGCATCCAGCCACGCATCCAAAGACGCCACAACGCCATCCAACACGCCATCCACCGGGACGTGGGACCAGGCATGGCGCGAGGCCACTCAGTGGGGCCTCAGGGGTCTGTCCGCTGCCTGGGCTGAGTTGCGCTCGCTGGTCCGCATCACCCGCATCGACAACCCTGAAGCCGTCCTCTCCTCTCCCGAGCAGCAGTACTTTCTGCGTGAGAACCTCAAATTACGCCTGCTCAATGCGCGTTTGGCCCTTCTATCGCGGCAGTTCGATGTGGCGCAGTCCGACCTGCAGGATGCCCAACGCACGCTCGAGCGGTACTTCGACCCCTCCTCGCGCCGGGTGCTGTCCACGCTCGACCTGCTTCGTCAGGTGGGCCAGCTTTCTCGCCAGGTCAGCCTTCCTCGGCCTGACGAAACCCTGGCCGCGCTGGCCGCGGTGAACACCCTGCGTTGAAGTCGGCGCGCCCATGAAGCTGGTGGTCTGGCTCGTCTTGCTGTTCGTGGTGGCCGTCGTGGCCGCCATCACGCTGGGCGCCAACGATGGCTTGGCCTCCTTCTACTGGCGCGGCTGGAGGCTGGACCTCTCGTTGAACTTCTTCATCCTCGGGCTATTGGGCGCCTTCATCGGCCTGTCCACCAGTGTGCGCCTGACCCGGTGGCTCATCGGTTTGCCCGCCCGTGCCAGAGCGTGGCGCACCGAGCGGCGCGAGCGGGCCCTGCAGTCGGCTCAACGCCAGGCGCTGTTGGAGTCGTTTGCGGCACGCTACACGCGTGCCGTGAAAGCCGCCCGGCGCGCGCAGGACTTGGCGCAGGACCTCGCCGACCGCCACGGCCGCGCTGAAACCCAGGCGATCAACCACCTGCTGGCTGCCGCGGCGATGCACCGGCTGCAAGACCGCGCCGGCCGTGACGAGCAAGCGCGCTTGGCGCAAGTCTGCCTGGAAGGCGCCCTCGCTACGCCAGACGGTGGTGATGTCCATGCACGCGCGCCCTCGGCGGCCGAGGGCCTGACCCTGCTGCGCGCCGAATGGGCCTTGGACGATCACGATGCGGTTGGTGCGTTGGCCCACCTGTCTGATCTGCCACCCGGAGCGGCGCGCCGCATTCAGGCCCAGCGTCTGCGCCTGCAGGCCCATCAGCTGGCCCATCAACCGGCTGAAGCCCTCAAGGCGGTGCGGCAGTTGGCCAAGCACCAGGTCTTCCAGCCTGATGCAGCGCGCAGTCTGATCCGATCGTTGGCCATGGGGGTGCTCGATACCGCACGCGACGCGGAGCGCTTGCAGCGCCTGTGGATGGAGCTCGAGCGCGAAGACCGCCAGGACATGGCGGTCTTGTCCCACGCGGTGCGCCGCGCAGCGGCTCTGGGCGATGCGGTGTGGGCCAGGCGCGTCCTGCGCCTGGCGTGGGAGTCAGCCTCCGCACTGGAGCCTGATCAACGCCGACTGTTGGCCCAGAGTGTGTGGCGAGTGGTCAAGGGCATTGAGCCCGAATGGCTCGGCGCGGTCGAAACCGTGGCTGCCACTCACCGCCGTGAAGCCATGGTGCTGGCGCTGGCTGCCGCTGTTTATGCCGAGCGCCAGTTGTGGGGCAAGGCTCAGCCTTTGCTTGAAGAAACCGTCCGCGGCGACTTGCCCGTGGAGGTTCGACGTGACGCCTGGTGTCGCCTGGCCCAACTGGCCCTGAACAAGGACGACGCCCAGAGAGCCCACCACTGTTTTCGTCAGGCGGCCGAACTGGCCTGAGCGCTATGTTATGATGATGGGCTCAGCGGCTGTAGCTCAGTTGGATAGAGTACTTGGCTACGAACCAAGGGGTCGTGGGTTCGAATCCTGCCAGCCGCGCCATCTGCAGTCACGGGTCCAGCTCCCTTGGGAGTGGGCCCGTTTTTTCTTGGGCGATCCTTGTCCGCCGCGAATCAGCAGCAGCGGGGCCCTCACGCTCATGGAAACTGGCTGTAGAGCGCTTCCTCGAACCGTGTCACCACGGCTATTGAGGCGCGGCCCTCCGTCATCCACTGCTGAGCCAGCAGGCGCGCATCGAGTCGAACCGGGTCCAAGCGCGGATCGGGTTCTGGCCGTGCTTGAAGGAAATACAGCGCAGCAACCAGGGCCAGATCGTAGGTGCTGGCCGTGGGAAGGTGGCTGGACAACTGCCAAGCCGCTGCGGCCACATCAGAAGAGGGCACGCGGTCTTGAAGCAATTCACGGCTGGCCAGCTGGATAGCCCGAGTTCGGTCGGGAGGACCCGCCGGCTGCGATTCGTTTTCAACCGCCGCCATGAAGCGCTCCAGGCTCAGGCCCAGGGCAAACTGCTTCCAATACTCAAACATAGCGGTACTGCTGACTATGTGTTGCGGCGCCACACGACGCTGGGGGGCGTGGCCGGTCGCCAAGACCCTCAGTAAATCCCAGGCAGGGCTTCGGCGTCAAGAGGGCAAGCGTGGATAGCCGCTGCGTCAGTGCGCCGGCTGGCGGCTTTCAGATGTCGAAGAACACCGTCTCGCGCGCCGGGTCGGCATGTTGCAGGTGGATGTCTAGGCGATACGCCACCTGACCGTCTCGCTGCTGTCGCTGGGCCACCAGCGTGCGGCGGCGCACCTCCCACTCGATGCCGGTGAGTACCGGGTCCTTTGCATTGGCTGCGGCTTCGTCGTCGAAGTAGAGCCGCGTGTGCAGGCCCAGGTTGATGCCGCGGGCAAACAGCACCAGGGCGATGTGTGGGGCCTGCAGCACGCCACCGGGCCCGACCACGGCGCCGGGCTTGCAGGTGTCAAAGCGCCAAAGCCCGGTGTCGAAGTCCGCGCCCGTGCGGGCCCAGCCGCGGAAGTTGGAGGGCGAGGGATCGGCTGGATGGGCATAGTGCCCCTTGGCATCGGCCTGCCACAGTTCCACCAACACGTCGCGCACGGGCGTTCCCGACCCGTCGTACACGACCCCTTCAATGGCGATATGCCCGCTTTGGCCTGGCGCCACCAGGGTGTGGCCGAAGGTTTGGTCGAAGATCTCGAAGCCCGCCTGCTGCGGCGCCAAACCGATGTGCACAAACGGTCCGCCGGTCTGCGAAGCGGTTTCCTTCAGTCGGGTGATGGACCGGGTGGGTTGGTGGGTCGTCATGTCAGGTCCCCTCGAACCAGGTCTGACGCCGCCCGCGCAGCACGACGTCAAAGCGGTAGCAGCGCGCGTCGAGCTCGACGAAATTCGCCCGGTCTTCCAGGGCGATGAGGCTGCGCACCTGTTCGTCATCGGTGATGCCCTGCAGGATCGGGCAACCCGCTATGAGGGTGTCCCCCTCGAAGTACATCTGCGTGATCAGGCGCTGCGCCCAACCGTCTCCCTGCAGCGAATAGTGGATGTGCGAAGGGCGCCAGTCGTTGATGCGGTTGCGCCAGGGGTAAGGCCCGGGCTTGATGGTGCGGTAGTGGTAGTGACCATGCTCATCGGTGAGCATGCGGCCACAGCCGCCGAAGTTCGGGTCGAGTGCGCCGATGTACTGGTCCTTCTTGTGGCGGTAGCGACCGCTCGCGTTGGCTTGCCACACTTCCACCAGCGCGTTGCGCACCGGCTGGCCGAATTCATCGAGCACATAGCCATGAACCACGATGCGTTCGCCCACGGGCAGGCTGTCCTTGGCGTAGTTCAGGATCAAGTCATGGTCGCGCGGGCCCAACTCCTGCGGCGTGAACAGCGGGCCGGTGCGCTCGGTGAGGGTTTGCTTGATGGAGATCAGCGCCTGGTTCGGTGAGCGCAGCACGCTGGTCTTGTAGCCGGGGGTCAGGGCTGCCGGGTGCACCTCGCTGCGGCGCTGCACGAAAGGGCCAAAGGCCGATGGGGCATACGGTGCATCCAGCCGCTGCGGTGCCGTAGTCTGCGCTCGCGGTTGGGCAGGGGATGGCGGGTGTTGGATCGTCATCAGGTCTTCCTCCGGTGTCCTGCATTAGAACGGCAGCCCGACATAGTTTTCGGCCATCACGGTTTGTGCGGCTTCAGACTGCACCAGATAGTCCAGCTCGGCTTGCTGCATTCGATAGCCCATGGGCCCTCCGCTGAGTTCGGTCTGCGGGAAGCGGTGCATGAGCGACGTGAACCACCACGAGAAGCGCGATGCCTTCCACACCCGGGCCAAGCAGCGAGCCGAGTAGTGTTCGAGGCCCGCGCCGCGGTCTTCGACGTAGTGCTCGATCAAGGCGGTGCTCAGGTAGTGCACATCGCTGGCCGCCAGATTCAGGCCCTTGGCACCCGTGGGCGGCACGATGTGCGCGGCGTCTCCAGCCAGGAACAGCCGCCCGAAGCGCATGGGCTCGGCCACGAAACTGCGCAAGGGTGCGATGCTCTTTTCGATCGAGGGCCCCGTGATCAAGGCCTGCGCGGCCGCGGGGTCCAGTCTCGTGCGCAGTTCGTCCCAGAAGACGTCGTCGCTCCAGTTCTCCAGCGGGTCCTGCAGGCTGCACTGCACGTAGTAGCGCGACAGGGTGTGCGAGCGCATGCTGCACAGCGCAAAGCCGCGCTCGTGGTTGGAGTAGATCAGCTCATGCGCCACCGGAGGCGTGCGCGACAGCACCCCCAGCCAACCGAAGGGATAGACCCGTTCGTGTTGGGTGATCGCCCGTGGCGGCACGCTGGCGCGGCTCACCCCGTGAAAACCGTCACAGCCGGCGATGTAGTCGCAATGCAGCTCATGTGCCTGGCCCTGGTGAACATAGCGCACCATGGGCTGGGCGCCGTCAAAGCCATGCAGACTGACCTCTTCGGCCTCGTACACCGTGGGCAGACCCAGGCTTTGCCGGTGCGCCATCAGGTCGCGTGTGACTTCGGTTTGTCCGTACACCACCACGTGCTTGCCGCCGGTCAGGCGCTTCAAGTCGATGCGGTGGCGTGCTCCGCCAAAGCACAGGTCAAAGCCATCGTGCGGGAGGCCCTCGCGGTGCAATCGCTCGGCCACGCCAGCACGCTCCAGCAGCTGCACCGTGGTCTGCTCCAACACGCCGGCTCGGATGCGGCTCAGTACATAGTCGGGGCTGCGCTGTTCCAGGATCACCGTCTCAATGCCCTCGCGCGCCAGCAGCGCACTCAGCAGCAGGCCGGACGGACCCGCGCCGATGATGGCCACCTGGGTTCGATCAGGGATCTTCATGGCTGCATGGATATCCTGTTGACACGCGCGGTCGGCTCTACTTCAGCGACTCCACCAGGTCCACATAGTCCTGCATCGCATCTTGGGCGCTCAGGCCCTGCAGGCCGGCCCAGGCATCGAACTTCGCGCGGCCCTTCATGTCCATCATCCCCGGACGCTCGCCCTGCACATCGCCCTCGGTCGCCTGCTTGTACAAGGCATACAACTTGAGCAGGTTTTCAATGCTCGGGCGTTCATCGAGCTGTTGAACGTCTTGTGAGGCTTGTTGGAACGCAGCCTCGAGTGTGGGGCTCATGAGCGGGTCTCCAGAGGTGATGTGGTGGCTTGCGGCACCGGACGCGCCCCCGGTCTTTACTGCACCGGCTGAGTGCGCCGACAGACCCAGAAGCCTTTGCCAGTGGACCGTGACAAACCGCAATGAGTGTAGTGGAGGCGAATCCAGGCGCGGCGTGACCAACCCCTGAGCGCGCTCATGCTCAGGACGTACGCCCTTAGGGTTCGGGCGTGGAGGCCGCGCTGCCTCAGCCGGCATCTGGGGTGGCCGGGCCACGATGGTGAGCATGCAGGGCGAACCACTCGGGGGGCTGAGCAGTCTAGAGGCCCGCCGGCGCTTGCACGAGCAGGGGCCCAATGCCTTGGCGGACAACGATCGTCAGGGCTGGTGGGATCTCTTGCGGGAGGTGCTGACGGAGCCGATGTTCGTGTTGTTGTTGGCCTCGGCGGGCCTGTACCTGATGCTCGGGGACTGGGGCGAAGGCCTGCTGCTCAGTGGGTTTGCCGTGCTGACGGTGGCCCTGGTGGTGGTTCAGGGGCGACGGCGAGAACACGCTTTGCAAGCCCTGCGCGAACTGGCCGTGCCCTTGGTGCGGGTGCGGCGTGATGGGCAATGGCTCCAATGCCCAGCCTTCGATGTGGTCAAGGGCGATTGGGTGATGCTCAGCGAAGGCGACCGTGTGGCAGCTGATGGTGTGCTGCGCCAAGCCGCTGGTTTGCGCGTGGACGAAGCCCTGCTGACCGGAGAGTCATGGCCCGTGGACAAGTGGCCGGTGCAGGGGATCCGGTCTGAGTCACAGGCCACAGAGCAGGCGCCGGCTCATCGGGTGTGGGCGGGTACGCTGGTGGTGGCAGGGCACGGTGTGGCAGAGGTGAGTGCCACGGGCGGGCGAACGCGCATGGGCGGGATTGGCCAGGCGCTTTCGCAAATTGAGCGCACGCCCACGCCGCTGCAGTTGCAAGTGCGCCGTTTGGTCCACGGCTTTGGTCTGCTGGCGTTGGTGGCCATGGGTCTGGTGGTGTTCTGGTGGGGTGCGCTGCAGCGCGACTGGGTCGGTGGTGTGCTCTCCGCCTTGGCTTTGGGCATGGGCATGCTGCCCGAAGAGTTTCCGATGGTGCTGGCGGTATTCCTGTCGATGGGCGCATGGCGCCTATCGCGGCTTCATGTGTTGGCGCGCCGGCCTGCAGCCATTGAAGCCCTGGGCACCACCACGCTGCTGTGCGTGGACAAGACCGGAACCCTCACCGAAAACCGATTGCGCTTGGTGAGTGCGTGGCCAGTGGAGCGAACCGGGGAGGGGCATGACATCGCCTCTCAGCAGGCGGCCAACGTGGTTCCCAAGACCCACACCGACGGCCTGCTACTGGCCGCTGGCTTGGCCAGCCGCCGAGCCGCGGTAGACCCGCTGGACCGGGCCATTGTCGAAGCCCAAGGTGAACGCCCTTCACCTTCAGACTGGACCTTGATCGGTGATTGGCCGGTGCAGGCCAATCGGCCCATGGCCGCCCGGCTTTGGCACACCGGTGATGGCAGCCGTTGGCTGGTGGCCAAGGGTTCGCCGGAGTACGTGGCGGCGGCCTGCGTGGGTGGCGTGCAGGCCTTGAAGCCTCAGTTGGAGACCGCCGCCGGGTTGGCCGCCAAGGGCCTGCGGGTATTGGCCGTGGCCCATCGCCAGTGGTCGTCATCACCGGCCGGGTGTCTTTCGCCGGGGGAAAGGGTGCCCCCAGGTGGTGGCGTGGATGAGGAATCTGCCGCACGAACGGGGAATGACGCCCAGGGGCCACTGCCTGAGGGACCCTTGCAGTGGCTGGGCTTGCTGGCCTTTGAAGACCCCATGCGTTCCACCGTGCCCGCGGCGGTGCAGCAGGCGCGCCAAGCCGGCATTGACGTATGCCTGATCACCGGCGACCACGCCCAAACCGCGCTGAGCATCGCCCGACAGGCGGGTATTGACGTCGAAGCCGGTGTGATGGAGGGATCGGCCTTCGAGGCGCTGGATGCCGAGCAGCGTCGGCAGGCCATTCGAACGGTTCGTGTGTTCGCCCGCGTCTCTCCCTTGACCAAGCTCTTGTTGGTGCAACAGGCGCAGGCCATCGGTCATGTGGTGGCGATGACGGGCGACGGCGTGAACGATGCCCCAGCCTTGAAGGCCGCCCACATCGGCGTGGCCATGGGCCGGCGCGGCACCGATGTGGCGCGCGAGGCCTCGGCCCTGGTGTTGATGCGCGAAGATTTCAGCCACTTGGTGGCGGCCATCGCCATGGGTCGCACCGTGTTCGACAACCTGCGCAAGGTGTCGGGCTACATCGTGTCCATCCATGTGCCCCTGGCGGGCTTGGCGGTGCTGCCCCTGCTGCTGGGGTGGCCGCCGCTGATGACGCCGGCCCATGTGGTGTTGACCGAGATGCTGATCGACCCGATGTGCAGTCTGGCCTTCGAAGCCGCACCGGCTCAGTCCACCGTGATGAGACGCCCGCCGCGGCCTGCCTCGCAGGGCTTGCTCGATGGCCCTGCACTGGTGCACGCGCTGGCACTGGGTCTGCTGTTGTTGGCCGCCTTGATGGCTTTGGGCTTTGTCGCCCGCTCGCTCATGCCCGGCGGGTCCGCCGAGCAATTGCGCACGCTGGTGATGACCGGACTTCTGGCCGGCAATCTGACGCTGGTGGCCTTGCCCTTGACCCATGGTTGGACGCGGGCCGACCTTCGCGGCCCGGCGGCGCGGGTGTTTGGGGTGGCGGGCAGTGTGGCCATCGGCCTGTGGGTGCTCAGCCTGCAATGGTCGGCCCTTGGGGGCTTGTTGCAACTGCAGCCCCTGCCGGGCGATGTGCTGCTGGGTGCCGCTGCCGGCACAGTGGCCCTGCTGGTGGGGGTGGATCGCTGGTGCTGTAGGCGGCAGACCTGATCCGATGAGGACCCATGCAGGCCCGATCGGGTCCACAATCGGGCCATGAACACCGTACAACACTGCGGGATGAAGGGCGAAGGCCAGCGGGCGGCAAGCTGGGGCGTGGTGATCGGCGCCGCACTGGCGGCGATGGGGCCGATGCCTGCGCAGGCGCAAGCCCTGGCGCCGGCGCAGGAGCGGCCTGTCCTGCCGCGCTGGGAAGCCGGCGCCTTTGGCTTGGTGGTGTCCCAGCAGGCCTATCCCGGGGCCAACCAGCAGGTGCAGCGCAGCCTGCTCTTGCCCTATCTGATCTACCGCGGTGAAGTGTTGCGGGCCGACCGCGGCGGTGCAGGCCTGCGCGCCTTCAAGGCTGATGCCTTCGAACTGGACCTGGGCGCCTCGGCCGCGCTGGGCTCCAGCGCCAAGAGGATCGAGGCGCGTCAGGGCATGCCCGACCTGGGTACCTTGGTGGAGGTGGGGCCGCGCCTGCGCTGGACGCTGGCGCGCCATCCCGACGGTTCCAGCTGGCGGCTGGACTTGCCGCTGCGCAGCGTGCACGACTTGACCGATGGGCTGCAGCGTCGCGGCACCACCTTCGAGCCCGAACTGAGGTGGCAAGGGCCGATGGGCAGCGGGTTCTTTGTCAACACAGGCCTGAGTGCCGTGGTGGCCGACCGGCAACTGGCGCAAACGTTTTACGGCGTCGAGGCTTCACAGGCCACGGTGAGCCGGCCGGCGTATTCCGCACGCGCAGGCTTGTTGACTTGGCGCGTGGCAGGCACGCTGGCCTGGCGGATGGGCACCAACTGGAACGCCTTCACCTATGCGCGAGTGGATAGTGTGAGCGGCGCGGCCAACGAGGCCAGCCCCTTGGTGCGGCAGACCATGGGCGTGAGCGCAGGGCTTGGCCTGAGCTACGCGTGGCAACGCTCCAGCCAGCCCGCTGTGGATTGATCCGGCGGTCCTCCGCCATGAGCAAGGCTTTCACCTCGGAAACCGAACCCGACGACGACGATGACGACGGCGCCGGCGCACCAGCGCTGCCGCGCGGGCTGCGCAACTACATGACCCCTCAGGGGCATGAGGCCCTGCGCTCGGAATTGCTGCACCTGTTGGATGAGGAGCGGCCCAAGATGGTGGAGGTCGTGCATTGGGCTGCGTCCAACGGGGACCGCTCGGAAAACGGCGACTACCTTTACGGCAAGAAGCGACTGCGCGAGATCGACCGACGCATCCGCTACCTCACCAAACGTCTGGACGTCGCGGTGGTGGCCGACCCCAGCGTGCACCACGGCAATGAACAGATCTTCTTCGGCGCCACGGTGACCGTGGAGAACGCTCGGGGTGAACAACGCACGGTCACGATCAAAGGCGTCGACGAAACCGACCCGCTGCGCGGCGAGGTGAGTTGGGTGTCCCCCATCGCGCAGGTCCTGCTCAAGGCCCGTGTGGGAGACGAGGTGGTGCTTCACACGCCCGGCGGGCGTGAAGTGCTGGAGGTGTTGACGGTGCGCTACCCTGCGCCGCGCTGAACGCGCCCAGAGCTTCAGGGCTTCACGCGCGAAACCCGGATCACGGGAGGCGAACGCCGCAGACGCCGCAGCACATCGGCCAGTTGTTGCCGGTCGCGCAGGCTGATGACCAAGCGCAGGCTGGTCACATCATCGGCGCGGTTCTCGCCCATGTCGATGTGGGTGATGTCGGCTTCGGCCAGAGCCACCGCTTGCGCCACTTGCGCCAGCACACCCTTGCCATTGCGCAGGACGATGGTGACCGCGGTTTCGAAGGGCCGAGCGGGTTCTTCGGCCCAGTCCACCGGCATCCAGTGTTCGCTGTCGCGCTGGCCGAGCTTTCTTGCCAAGGCGCATTCAGCGGTGTGGACGGTCAGGCCTTCGCCGCGGCCGAGGTAACCGACCACCACATCGCCTGGAATCGGTCGACAACAAGCGGCGTACTTGACCGAAGCACCTTCGCTGCCGTCCAGCAGCACCAGCCCATGCCCTCGGTCTTCCGCGCTGGTCGTAAAGCGACCCATGGACAACGTGATCGCATCGGGCCGCTGGCCGGCTTCAACCAACAGCCGCGCCAGACGCTTGGCTACGATGGTGGCGATCTTGCGCCCGGTGCCGATATCGGTGAGCAGTTCGGTGCGGTTGCGGCTGCCAGCCCATCGCACCAGCGCGGCCCAGGTGGCTTCAGCTGCGGCATCGCTGCCGTCGGTGTCGGGCATGACCAGGCCTTCAGCGCGCAGCGCCTGCATCAGCAGGCGTTCACCCATGAGGTAGGACTCTTCCTGCTCCAGCGTCTTGAGGAAGTGGCGGATCTTGGAGCGCGCACGCCCGGTGCTCACAAAGTTCAGCCAGGCCGGGTTGGGCTTGGCTCCCGGTGAGGTGGTGACTTCCACCACATCCCCGCTGTGAAGCTCAGTGCTCAGGGCCACGGCTTCGCCATTGACCTGCGCAGCCACGCAATGGTCGCCCACATCGGAGTGGATGGCGTAGGCAAAGTCCACCGGTGTGGCCCCGCGCGGCAAGGCCAGGATGCGGCTCTTGGGGGTGAAGACGTAGACCGAATCGGGGGCCAGATCGATCTTCACATGTTCCAGGAACTCGGCCGGGTCACGCGTTTCGTCCTGAATGTCGATGAGCGACTTCAACCACATCGCGCCCAACTGTTGCGCGTCGTGGGATGTTTCCTTGCTCTTGTACATCCAGTGCGCGGCAATTCCGCTTTCGGCCACGGCGTCCATGGCTTGAGATCGAATCTGGAACTCCACCGCGGTGCCCAGAGGACTCACCAGGGTGGTGTGCAGGCTCTGGTAGCCGTTGGCTTTGGGAATGGCGATGTAGTCCTTGAAGCGGCCGGGCACGGGCTTGTAGAGCTGGTGCAGCACCCCCAAGGCCGTGTAGCAGTCGATGACCTGAGGCACCACCACCCGAAACCCGAAGAGGTCGTTGACCTGTGCGAAGCTCGAATGCTTTTCGCGCATCTTGCGGTAGATGGAGAAGGCGGTTTTCTCACGGCCGCTGATCCCCACTTTCATTCGTGCCTGCTCAAAGGCTTCAAGCACCTCGCGCTCCACGCGCGCGACGATATCGCGGCGCCAGCCGCGCGAGCGTTGCACCGCCTTGTTCACCGCTGCATGGCGCCAGGGATGCAGATGAGCGAAGCTGAGCTCCTGCAGCTCACGGTACACCTGGTTCAGACCCAGACGGTGTGCAATGGGCGCGTAGATGTCCAGGGTTTCGCGGGCGATGCGGCCGCGCTTGTCCGGCGCCATGGCCGACATGGTGCGCATGTTGTGCAGGCGGTCGGCCAACTTCACGAGAATCACCCGCACATCGCGGGTCATCGCCAACAGCATCTTTCGAAAGCTCTCGGCCTGTGACTCTTCGCGGGTGCTGAACTGCAGCTTGTCGAGTTTGGTCAGGCCGTCCACCAGCTCGGCCGTGGGCGCCCCAAATCGCTCAATCAGCTCAGGCTTGGTGACCCCACAGTCCTCCATCGCGTCGTGCATGAGCGCGGCCATGATGGCCTGCGCGTCCAGCCGCCATCCCGCGCACAAGCCGGCTACGGCGATCGGGTGGGTGATGTAGGGCTCGCCGCTGGCGCGGAACTGGCCCAGGTGGGCCGCGTCGGCGAACTTGAAGGCCTCACGGACAACCTTGAGGTCGCCCTTCGGTAGGTAGGCCAGGCACTCGTTGAGCGCGGCAAAAGAAGCGACCTCGGTCTGGGGCGGCAAAGCACCCGCGCGCGCAGGCCACAGGCCGCCTTGAAGGGCGGTGGGCAGAAGGTCAGCGGCAAGGGATCTCAAACCCATGGCCTGAATTTATCAGGCCGTGGGGCAGGGGCCGGCTCGGGCCCGTAGAGGGCCCGGGTTCAGATCGGAACCTTGCGCAGCATTTCGACGCCGACCAGGCCGGAGGCGATTTCACGCAGCGCGGTCACGCCGGGCTTGTTGCGGCTATCGATCTTGGGCGCGTGGCCCTGGCTGAGCATGCGGGCTCGGTAGGTGGCCGCCAGCACCAGTTGGAAGCGATTGGGGATCTTTTCCAGGCAGTCTTCGACGGTGATGCGGGCCATGATCGAGTCCGTTTGTTCATTTGCGCGCGAGGGCGCGGTTCTGGGAAGGGCTTGCTGGCGTTGAGCTCTACAAGCCCAAGGCACTGAACACCTGAGGTTGTCGCCGGCGTTGCGCGGAATACCGAAGGCGCTGGGCCCGAACCACGGTTTGAAGCTCGGTTTGGGCGACTTCGAAACAACCGTTGATTATAACGAAGTCGAACTCTTGTGCCTTGGAGACCTCCAGCCGGGCGTTGGCCAGGCGTTGGTCGATCACCGCCGGGGCATCTTCGCCCCGGCCCACCAGGCGGCGCTGGAGCTCTTCCCAACTCGGCGGCAGGATGAAAATCAGTACCGCATCGGGGAAGAGTCGCTTGATGTTCAATGCGCCCTGCCAGTCGATTTCCAGCACCACATCCTGACCACGCTCCAGTTCCTGCAGCACGGCGCGGCGCGAGGTGCCGTAGCGATGGCCATGCACCTGGGCCCATTCGAAGAACTCGTCGGCCTGCACCATGCGATCGAAGGCGGCGTCATCGATGAACCAGTATTCGCGCCCATGTGCTTCCTGCCCCCGGGGCGCGCGCGTGGTGTGGGAAACCGACACCGCCAATTGTGGATCGGCCCCCAACAGGGCCTTGACCTGGCTGCTCTTACCGGCGCCAGAGGGGGCGGCCACCACAAACAGGCAGCCCGGGTGCGGGTGGGTGTCGGTCCTCATGGGCCACTCATTCGATGTTTTGAACCTGTTCGCGCATCTGCTCGATGGCCACCTTCATGTCCACGGCCAGGCCGGTGAGCTCCAAAGCCGTGGCCTTCGATCCCAGCGTGTTGGCCTCGCGGTGCAGCTCTTGGATGAGGAAGTCCAGCCGCTTGCCCAGCTCCCCTCCCTGCTCCAACAGGCGTCGGATTTCCTGCAGATGCGCCTGCAACCGCGTGAGTTCTTCGGCCACATCGATACGCAGCGCAAAGGCCGCCGCCTCGCTGAGGGCGCGTTCCTGTAGGGCTTGGGGGCCGATGGCCATGGTGGCACCCGGGGTTTGGGCGTCGGCCGCCTTGAGCGCCTCGTGCCAGCGCTCCAGGAAGCGTGCCTGCTGGCGCTGCACGACCGCCGGTACGAGGGGCTGCGCCCGCAGGGCCAGGGACTCAATCAATTCGATGCGCTCCAGCAGGATGTCGGCCAAGCGCTGGCCTTCCCGCGCGCGGGCTTCGGAAAGTGCTGCGATGCAGGCTTGCGCGGCAGCCAAGACATCCACATCCACCGTGGTGCTGGGCGCCAGACTGCGCGCCAGCTGCAGGGCCTCGGCCACGCTGAGCGGCCGCGATTGCGGAAGGCTGTCCTGCACATCGGCTTGCCACTGAGCCAACTGGCGCAGCACTTGCGCGCTGGGCACCTGCGCTGGGCTGTGGTCGGCAGCGCCGAAGCTGGCGCGCAGCTCCAACTTTCCGCGCTTGACGCGCGCGGCCACCAATTCGCGCAGCGCAGGTTCGAAGCCCCGCCACTCTTCGGGCAGCTTCAGACTGAGGTCCAGAAAGCGGCCGTTGACGGATCGGCACTCCACGACCAGGCCACGCTCATGGGTGACGCTGGCGTAACCGGTCATGCTATAGACTGGCATCGAGCAGGAATGGCGCCAGTTCAGTGGCGCGCCACAGACAAAAAACGATTATGGCAAAGCCCGGCATCGGCCATGGCCCGCTGCCCCGATGCGCCAGCGCCAGCGGCGTCACCTGACCACAACCCTTGACGGGCTTTGGCCCCTGCTGTTCCGCTCATCCATTTCGCCACCTTTGGAATTCCGATGTCCGCCATGACGCCCAGCGCCCGTTCTGCCCCTACCTTGACCCGCTCCGATGGCCGCCTTGCCCAGGCCATGCGCCCGGTCAGTTTCGACCGACCGTACACCCGCCATGCAGAAGGCTCGGTGCTGGTGAGCTTCGGCCACACCCGCGTGTTGTGCACCGCATCGGTTGAAGAGCGCGTGCCCCCGCACAAGCGTGGCAGTGGACAAGGGTGGGTCACGGCCGAGTACGGCATGCTGCCGCGCGCCACCCACACGCGCAGCGACCGAGAGGCCGCGCGCGGAAAGCAGACGGGCCGTACGCAGGAGATCCAGCGCCTGATCGGCCGCTCGCTGCGCGCCGTGTTCGACCTGGCCGCTCTGGGCGAGCGCACCATCACCCTGGACTGCGATGTGCTGCAGGCCGATGGCGGTACGCGCACGGCGGCCATCACGGGCGCCTTTGTGGCGGCTCACGATGCGGTGGCGGGATTGCTCGCGCAAGGTGTGCTCAGCGCCAGCCCGATTCGGGACCATGTGGCCGCGGTGTCCGTGGGCATCGTGCAGGGCGTGCCGCTGCTGGACTTGGAGTACACCGAAGACTCTTCCTGCGACACCGACATGAATGTGGTGATGACGGGCAGCGGGCACTTCGTGGAGGTGCAGGGCACCGCCGAGGGGGCGGCCTTTGGCCGCGACGAGATGAACGCCTTGCTCGACTTGGCCAGCGCCGGCATCGCCGAGTTGGTGCGCGCCCAGCGGGCGGCGCTGGGACTGCCGGCTTGAACGCTGCCATCGTGGCGCTGGTGATCCACGGCTTTGGATCCGACTCGGCGATTCAGATCGGGTGACCATGGCCCACCGATTGGTCTTGGCGTCCCACAATGCTGCAAAACGGCGTGAACTGCAGTCGCTGTTCGATGCCGGCTCGCGCCATCTGGAACTGTTGAGCCCTGAGGGCCTGGGCTTGTCAGAGCCCGAGGAACCCTTCAACACCTTCATCGAAAACGCCCTGCACAAAGCCCGGCAGGCTTGTGCCGTCAGCGGGCTTCCATCGTTGGCCGACGATTCGGGCCTGGCGGTGGTGGCCCTGGGGGGTGCGCCGGGTGTGCACTCCTCGAGCTATGCCGGCGCGCTGGCCGCGCAAGTTGGTGAAGCACGTGAAGCCTTGCGCCGGCGTCAGGACGCGGCCAACACCGCTCGGCTGCTGCAGGAATTGAGCGATCTTGCGCAGGGCGGGACTGCAGGAAGGAAAGCGCGGTTTGTCTGCACGCTGGTGGCCCTGCGAAATGCGCAGGACCCGGAGCCATTGGTGGCGCAGGGCCGCTGGGACGGCGAGATCCTCCACGCGCCTCGCGGACAGGGAGGCTTCGGTTATGACCCGGTGATGTGGATTGAACCGGCGCAGGCCACCGTGGCCGAGTTGGGCCACGACGCAAAGAACAGCCTGAGCCACCGTGCAAGGGCCGCTGCGCTGATGCGCGAACAGATGCGGCAGGTCTGGGGCTGGTCCTTCGGCGACTGAGTGGGTTCGCATGACTGAAGCCTCGGGCCGCCGCCGGCCCATCCCGATTCCGGTGGTCAGCGCGTCGACATCCGGGCCGCTGCCGGCACCGGCTTCGGTGGCGACATCGGGCTTCGGTCACGACGGCGGGCTCTGGGCCTTGCCGCCCTTGTCCTTGTACGTGCATCTGCCTTGGTGCCTGCGCAAGTGCCCCTATTGCGATTTCAACTCCCACGAATGGCGGGTGCGGGGGCCTGCGTCGTCTGCGCGGGTGGCCGACCAGGAGACATCGGTCGACAGCCGCATTCCGGACGCCGCGATGCAGGAGCGCTACCGTCGGGCGCTGGTTCGCGACCTCGAGGCGGCCTTGCCGCAGATCTGGGGGCGCACGGTGCACAGCATCTTCATCGGCGGCGGCACGCCCAGCCTGTTCGCGCCAGAACAGGTGGAGGCGCTCTTGGCTGACATTCGGGCTCGGTTGAGACTGGAGCCGGCTTGTGAAGTCACGCTGGAGGCCAACCCCGGCACCTTTGAGGCCAGGCGCTTTGCGGCCTATGCGCAAGCGGGTGTGACGCGCCTGTCCATCGGCGTGCAGAGCTTCGATGATGAGGCGCTGGCCGCGCTCGGCCGTGTGCACAGCGGTGCTCAGGCGTTCGCGGCCGTGGAAGAGGCGGCGGCTTCATTTGCCACCTGGAACCTGGACCTGATGTATGCGCTGCCGGGCCAAACCATGGCCGGCCTGGAGCAGGACCTGGACACCGCTCTGGCCCTGAAGCCACCTCACCTGTCGATCTACCACCTGACGATCGAGCCGAACACGCGCTTTGCCCTGCAGCCACCCACGCAGCTGCCCGACGACGACACCGCTTACGGCATGCTCGACCGCATCGTCGAGCGCACCACCACCGCAGGGCTGGACCGCTACGAGGTATCGGCGTTTTCCAAGCCTGGCCACCGCTGCACCCACAACCTGAACTATTGGCGCTTTGGCGACTACCTGGGCATAGGAGCTGGTGCGCACAGCAAGCTCAGTGTTCCCGAGCGCATCGTGCGGCAGGTGCGTTGGCGTGAGCCCCGGGCCTATCTGGAGGCCGCTGAACGCGGTCAGGCGGTGTCCAACGAGCAGGTGATCCAAGCCGCAGATCGCCCATTTGAGTTCATGCTCAACGGGTTGCGCCTGATGGATGGGGTGAGCCTGCGGGCCTTTCATGAACGCACCGGCTTGAACCCGGTGGTGCTGGAGCCCGCGCTGCGCAAGGCCGTCGCCCAGGGCCTGCTGGTGCAGGAAGGTTTGCAGGTGCGAGCCACCGCCCGGGGGCTGGATTTCCTCTCCGATCTGCAGGCCATCTTCCTGCCCGATTGAGGTGTGGTGGGGCTGATCGGTTGTAATCCCGCCATGTCTGACCCGATGCAGCCCGCGCCACCGCCATCGAGCCCGCAACCGGCCACCGCCTTCGACTGGGTGGGCGGTGAGGCCGCTGTGAGGGCTCTGGTGGACTGCTTTTACGACCTCATGGACCTGGAGCCGGCCTATGCGGGTATCCGGTCCCTGCACCCGCAGGACATGACCGAGTCGCGCAACAAGCTCTTTTGGTTCTTGTGCGGCTGGTTGGGCGGCCCTGCACACTATGTTCACCGGTTCGGCCACCCGCGCTTGCGCGCGCGCCATCTGCCCTATGCCATTGGGATGGCCGAGCGCGACCAGTGGATGCAGTGCATGCTGCAGGCCCTGCGCGAAGAGGGCCACCCCGAGGCCCTGGTGGAGCGCCTGATGGAATCGTTCTTCAATACCGCCGATTGGATGCGGAACAAAGGCGGCTGAGGCGGAAGGCCCGCCCGATTCGATACGCCGCCGCGCACCAGGCTTAGGGCCCAGCGTGTCGCGGGTCTTCGGGTGGGGCGAGCAACACGATCACCGCACCGTGGCCGCCTTGGCTGGCGCGGGCCTGCACAAAGGCCAGCACCGCGCGTGACTGGATGAGCCAAGCCCGCACCCGGGACTTGAGTACCGGTGACTTACCCGGTGAACCCAAGCCCTTGCCGTGGACCACGCGCACACAACGGTGGCCCAGGCGACGCGACAAACGCAGGAAGCTCTGCAGTGCTTCACGTGCTTCGTCCCGCCGAAGGCCGTGCAGGTCAACCTGGGATTGAATCGCCCATTGGCCCCGGCGCAGGCGCCGCACGACATCCTGCCCGATGTGCCGCCGCCGAAAACTCAAGCCCTCGTCGGTTTCCAGCAGGGTTTCGACATCCATTTCATCGGACAGGGCCTCTTCGAGCGCCGCCTGTTCATCGAGCTCACGTTGACGCGGCACCGGCTCGGGGGCGGGGGCCTGCAACAGCACCTTGCCCGCGTCGTTCAGCGGCGTGATGTCTCCCACGCTCAAACGGAACAAGTGACGCTCGCGTTCGGCCTTCAGGCGAGCTTCCTGCTCGCGTTGTTGCCGCGCGAGTGCTTCGTGCCGCTCACGCTCGATCTGCCGCTTCAGTGAGGCCAGGTCGGAAAGCCTCAAGCGTGGCGTGGTGCTCATGCCAAACCCCGCTCGGCCATCGAGGTGACCGCGGCCTGTGTCACCACGAAGTGGTCCAGTACCCGCACATCGACAAGTGCCAGCGCACCGCGCAGCACCTGGGTGAGGTGTGCGTCGGCGCTGGATGGTTCGGCGCAGCCCGAGGGGTGGTTGTGCGCCAGCACCACCGCCGCTGCGTTGTGGGCCAGCGCACGCTTGACGACCTCTCTGGGGTACACGCTGGTCTGTGACAGGCTGCCCCTGAAGAGTTCTTCGGCTGCCACCAGCTGATGCTGGGCATCCAAGAACAGCACCATGAAGATTTCCTGTTCGAGGTGGGCGATTTCCAATTGCAGGTATTCGCGCACCCGTTGCGGCGAGTCGAAGATGGGCCGCGACGCCAGCTCCTGGCCCAGCGTGCGCCGGGCCAGTTCCACCACCGCGCCCAATTCGGCTCGGCGCGCGGGACCCAAGCCCGGTGCGGCCGGCGTGTCGCGCAGCAAGCCACTCAGGCCGCCGCTGCGCTCCAGCAGCGCATGGGACAGCCCCAGGGCGTCTTGCCCGCCATGCCCCGTACGCAGCAGCACGGCCAGCAGCTCGGCATCAGCCAAGGCGCGTGGGCCCATGCGCAGCAGCTTTTCGCGCGGACGCAAGGCGGGGGGCAAACTCTTGATGGACACGCGGGCCTCGTAGAATTCGGTCAGTCTAGCCAACGGCCCCTGCTCGCGGGGCCCACTTCCTGGTGAACCTCATCCGCGAAGGGTCGTTCCTGACCCTGCATTACCGACTGCTGGGCCCGGCCGGCGACGAACTGGTCAGTACCTTTGAAGGGCCGCCGGCCACCCTGACCCTGGGTAGCGGCGCACTGGCTCCGGCTATGGAGCAGCGCTTGGTCGGACTGGCCGAAGGCGCACGGACCGGATTCGATTTGGCGCCCGGTGAGGCGTTTGGCGAGCGCAACCCCGAATTGCTGCAGAAGGTGAAGCTGGCCTTGCTGCGTGAGATCGGCGACCCCGACGCCTCCTACGCCGTGGGCGATGTGGTGCAGTTCCCCACGCCCGATGGGCAGGCCAGCTACGCCGGCGTGGTGCGCGAAGTCGGTGGCGATGGCGCCAGTGGACCAACGGGCTCGCAGGCCTGGTTGCTGTTTGATTTCAACCATCCCTTGGCCGGGCAGGCAGTCCGGTTCGAGGTTCATGTGATTGGGGTGCTGTGATGACGCAGGGTTCGCAGGTGCTGCAGGAAGTGGTGCTGGCTGAGCCGCGTGGCTTTTGTGCCGGCGTGGATCGTGCCATTGAAATCGTGGAGCGCGCACTCGCCCTTCACGGCGCACCCATTTATGTGCGCCATGAAATCGTGCACAACACCTACGTGGTGGAAGACCTTCGGGCTAAGGGAGCCATCTTCATCGAAGACCTGGCCGAGGTGCCTGCAGGCGCCACCTTGGTGTTCAGCGCACACGGCGTGAGCCAAGCTGTGCGCCGCGAGGCCGCGGTACGGGGCTTTCAAGTGTTCGACGCCACCTGTCCGCTGGTCACCAAGGTGCATGTGGAAGTGGCCAAGCTGCATAAGGAAGGCTTTGAATTTCTGATGATCGGCCACAAGGGGCATCCTGAGGTGGAAGGCACCGTGGGTCAGCTCACCGACGGCATCTATCTCGTGGAAGATGTCGCCGACGTGCAGCGCGTGCAGGTGAAGAACCCCGAGCGCCTGGCCGTGGTCACCCAGACCACTCTGAGCGTGGACGACGCCGCGGAAATCCTCGATGCGGTCAAGGCCCGCTTCCCTCAGGTACGCGAGCCCAAGAAGCAGGACATCTGCTACGCCACTCAGAACCGCCAGGACGCTGTGAAGGTGCTCGCGCCACAGGTGGATGTGGTGATCGTGGTGGGCAGTGGCACCTCGTCCAACAGCAACCGTCTGCGCGAGGTGGCCCAGCGCTTGAACACGCCGGCCTATCTGGTGGACTCGGAAGAGGACCTGAGGGCTGAATGGTTCGAGGGGAAGGTGCGGGTGGGATTGACCGCCGGTGCCTCTGCACCCGAGGTGCTCGTCAAGTCGGTGGTGGCCCGCTTGCGTGAATTGGGTGCGGTGAGCGTGCGCACCTTGCCCGGCGTGCAGGAGGCCGTGCGTTTTCCGCTGCCGGTGGGGCTTGGGGACAAGTCGATGGCAGCGGCGCGATCTCGAAGCTGAAGTGATCCCCTGGAGCGCATGCCATCAGGGCCTGCCGCGCCTGACCTCATGACCTTCTGACCTCTTTGACTCTGTGTAGCGACCCATCATGCTCGACATCACCCTCCTGCGCAAAGACCTGCCGGCCGTGGTGGCCCGCCTGGAAACCCGCCGCCGGCCGCAGCCGTTTCTGGATGTGGCGCGGTTTCAGGCACTTGAAGCCCAGCGCAAGACCATTCAAACACGCACCGAAGAACTGCAGGCCCAGCGCAATGCATTGAGCAAGCAGATCGGCGCACTCAAGGCCAAGGGCGAAGACGCTTCGTCCGTGATGGCGCAGGTGGCCGCCATTCCGGACGCCCTGAAGGCCTCTGCCGACCAGCTCGACGCCATCCAGGCCGAGCTGCAGGGCATGCTGATGCAACTGCCCAACCTACCCCAGGCGGACGTGCCCGTCGGCGCTGATGAGTCGGGCAATGTGGAGGCGCGCCGCTGGGGCACGCCGCGCGCTTTTGATTTCGCGGTGAAGGACCATGTGGACCTGGGCGGCCCCCTGGGCCTGGATTTCGATACGGGCGCTAAGCTCAGCGGCTCGCGTTTTGCCTTCCTGAAGGGGCCG
>RFTU01000230.1 GCA_009923315.1 Betaproteobacteria bacterium | reverse complement strand
GTGCAAAGTCATTCACGGCAGCGAAGGCCTGGGATGGTCAGCAGACGATGCGCTTGCGATTGCCAGCGGGCCAACCGGGCGAGCGGCCTACTGGCAGGCCCTGGGCCTGCAAGAGCACTGCTGGAATCTGCCCAATGACCTAGAGGCTTTGCCGCTCAGTGTCATCGAAGAGCTGCATCCGCATCTGGAAATTCTTGCCCGCATGGGCATACACACCATTGGCCAATTTAAAAAACTGCCGCGCCATGGCATCACACGCCGCTTTGGCGCATCAGCACTGAATGCCTTAGATGCCGCAGAGGGCCGACGCAATGAGTCTTATGCCTGGATTGAACAGCCAGCAAGGTTTCACTTAGAGCGCGAACTGCCTGCCCGGGCAGAACAAAATGAAATGATTGAGCGTGCATTTCTTCCCTGCCTGCATGCCTTATCGGCCTGGCTGCTGGCACGGCAGGCCGGCGTCATGGCCATTGAGCTGCAGCTCTTGCACGATGGTCCGCCGCATAGCCGATTTGAACTTCGTTGCGCAGGGCCAACACGTGATGTGCGGCGGTTTTCCCGCATTCTGAGTGAGCGGCTGATTCGATTTCGTCTGCCACGTCCGGCCTATGGGATTGCCATCACAGTCAATGAAGTGATCCATCTGCCACACCGAACAGAGGACTTTCTTGGCAGTGGCCATGAATCAGAACAGGCCATGCATGAACTGATTGAGCGCCTGCAGGCCCGGCTGGGCACGGATCGGGTCTGTCAGCTCTCGATTGAAGATGAGCACCGCCCAGAAAAAGTAGTCCACTACAACGCGATAGAGCCCACATCAGCATCATCACTTCGGCGCACTGCCGCCCGGCCGCTGCATGACATTGGCCAGATGGCCCATCGGCCTGCCTGGCTGCTTCGCCAGCCACTGCCCCTGGCCATGCAGCAGCATCGGCCGGCTTATCACGGGCCACTGCAGCTGCTGTGCGGCCCAGAGCGTATTGAGGCCGGGTGGTGGGAAGAAACACCCAGCAGCATCGTGCAGCGTGACTACTTTATTGCCCGATCTCCCCAGCAGTCTTTGCTGTGGATTTTTCGTACTCCTGCCCATGACTGGTATCTGCATGGATTTTTTTCTTAAGCCTGCTGCGTCATGGAATT
>RFTU01000229.1 GCA_009923315.1 Betaproteobacteria bacterium | reverse complement strand
GAGCCGAAGGTGCCGCCGTTGCTGATGGAGAAAGTTCCGCCGGTGAGCTCCTCGATGCCCAGCTTGCCGTCGCGGGCCTTCGCGCCGAACTCGGCGATCTTCTTTTCGATGTCGGCAAAGCTCATCTGATCGACGTTGCGCAGCACCGGCACCACCAGGCCGCGGGGCGAACCCACCGCAATGCCGATGTCGAAGTAGCCGTGATAGACGATGTCGTTGCCGTCCACCGAGGCGTTGACGATCGGGTACTTCTTGAGCGCGGCCACGGCGGCCTTGACAAAGAAGCTCATGAAGCCCAGCTTGACGCCGTGCTCCTTTTCGAACTTCTCCTGGAACTTCTTGCGCATGTCCATCACCGGGGCCATGTTGACCTCGTTGAAGGTGGTGAGGATGGCGTTGGTCGATTGCGACTGCACCAGGCGCTCGGCGATGCGCGCACGCAGGCGGCTCATCGGCACGCGCTGCTCGGGGCGGTCACCCAGGTTCATCCCCGCGGGAGCGGCCACGGCCGGCAGGGGCTTGGTGACGGCCGCGGGCATGGGTGCCTGAACGGCGGGGCCTGTGGCGGGCGCCGATTTTGCCACTTAAATCAGCCACCAATCCCTGAAGCGTGGTGATGCGGGGCAATATTACCCGCTCCAAAGCCAATTCTCGCACCACCGTCCGCTTACGCCTGCTGGTCGGCACCACGATGACGGCCTTGTGCCCGGCTTGCGCAATCTCCTCGCGCCATTGCGCCGCCTGCTCCGGTTCCTCAGGTCGCGCGACCGGACCAAGGTACGGGTGGTCGGAAAGAATCACTTCCATCGCCATCGGGATGCTCCGCCGGGTTCGTTCAAGGTATGTTCGCGTCAGGCTTGGGCGGATTCAGCGTTTGGTATCGATTCAGGCCGAAATTTCATCGAGATTGAGCGAGACCAGACGCCAGGCCATCGATTCAACTGGGTCAGCCTTAACCCCGAGTCCTTGGTCGTAGACGAAGGACATGATGTGGGCGGAGCGGCCATGGCCGTCTGCCGCGCCTTTTTTAACCCAGTTCGTGAGAGACTTGAAACGCGACTTGTCTTTCTGGGTCAGGATTTCTTCGGCGAGGTCGGCCCGGGCGTCGTAGTCTCCGTGTTCGGCTGCGAGGAGGAGCCACCGGCGCGCCTCGGCCGGGTCCGCCTTGA
>RFTU01000228.1 GCA_009923315.1 Betaproteobacteria bacterium | reverse complement strand
ATCCACGGCTTGTCCGTGTTCACGCTGGCGATGCTGGCCCTGGGCGTGAAGGCGGCACGCGAGGGTCGGGTGCGCACGCACCGCAACATCATGGCCGGCACCTATGCCTGGGGTCTGATCGTCACCGGCCTCTTCACCTTGCTGCCCAATCGGCTGCTGGGGCATGCGCTTTGGAGCACGCTGGGCGCCGTGATGGGTGGCGGGCCCTGACGCCTGAAAGGCCGCCATCCGCAGCGCAAGAAGCGGGTCGCCATCAGCCGCCCTTGTCGGCACACTGTGCATATGGATTCCGAAACCGCGGCCCACGCGTGCCAACCGCACCCCCAGTACGCCATGGTGGCGCGCGCCATCCAGTTCCTCGCCGACCGGGCCCGGTCTGCGGGCCACTCAGCCCAGACCTCACTGGATGACCTGGCCGCCGCCATGGGGCTAAGCCCCAGCCACCTGCAGCGTGTGTTCCAGGAATGGGCCGGCGTGTCGCCCAAGCGCTTCCTGCAGTTCCTCAGCAAGGAGCGCGCGTTGGCTGAACTGCGCGCAGGCGCCAGCGTGCTGGAAGCCGCACACGGTGCGGGCCTCAGCGGTTCCGGCCGCCTGCATGATCTGCTCATCACGTGGGAGGCCATGACCCCTGGAGAAGCGCGGCAGGGCGGTGCGGGCCTCACGCTGCGCTGGGGTTGGGCGCTCACGCCGGTGGGTTGGGGTTTGGCGGCGTTGGCCCCGCGCGGCCTTTGTCACCTCAGCCTGGGTGACTCGCCGCACGAGGCTCAGGAACGAGAGATGCAGGAACTCTGGCCCGCCGCGCAGTGGCTGCGTGACGACGCGGCCATCGCCGCGGTCGTCGCCCAGGCCTTCGGTGATCAACCGCGCGCCCAGCTGCTCCTGCGGGGGTCCCCCTTCCAGCTCAAGGTGTGGGAGGCCCTCATCCGCACCGAACCCGCACAGGTGCTGTCGTATTCCGAATTGGCCCGCCGTTGCGGCGCACCCAAGGCCGCCCGCGCGGTGGGCACGGCCATGGCCGCCAACACGGTGGCGGTGCTGGTGCCCTGCCACCGCGTCATCCGCGAATCGGCCGATATCGGCCACTACCGCTGGGGCCCTGTGCGAAAACAAGCGCTGCAGGCCTGGGAAGCGCGGGCGCGCCTGCGCGATTGAGTGGCCCGATGAAGTGA
>RFTU01000227.1 GCA_009923315.1 Betaproteobacteria bacterium | reverse complement strand
CGGGCATCTTCGATATCGTCAACGCCAACGCGAACCTGATCTTCAACGCCACCGGCGGCACCTTCAACCAGGCCCTCCGCAAGACCGGCGCCGGCACGCTGACTTACAGCAACAGCAATACCCAGCAGTTGACCGGCAACGTCATCGTCCTCGGCGGCAAGCTGGCCTTGGGAGGTGCCTCCAACCGCGCCTATGGAAGTAATCTGTATGTCACCAATGCCACCGTGGAAGTGATCACCTCCGGTGCGGAGCAAACGATCAAAGGCAGCATCTATCTCAACGGCGGGACTCTTTCCGCCGCGGCTGGGGTCACCGCGAATGGCAATTATGGCCACTTCAATCTGGAGAATACCGGAACGAAAATTTTCGTCACCGGGGACACTACCTCCACCATCGCCGCGAACCTAAACATGGGAGGTTGGCATGAAATTAACGTGGCCAACGGCGCGGCGGCGATCGATCTGGACGTCACCGGGATGCTGAATCACCAACCCGGAGTTATTTGGGGAATGGTGCGAAAGTACGGCGCCGGGACCATGCAAATCCGGGCTGGCGGAAACGGCACGGGGGGCACCGCCATTTATGAGGGCGAAGTGATTTTCGGATCCGGGGGTCTCGGTAGCGGAGTCGATCTTGGCAGTGCAGTCACGGACAAGGTCTACAAGGCGGGCTTCTACAACGCGCCCACCCTGACGTGGGCTGCCGGCAACTCCGACGACATCACCACCTCTTTGAGCGCCGGGATGGGAATGTACTTGGAGGAGTGGGCCACGCCGACGCTGAACGTCGGAACCAACAATGTGACTTTAGCCAACGCCATCGTGGCTGGTGGTCAATTGCAGGGCGGCATCATCAAGCGCGGCACGGGCACCCTGACCCTCGGCGGGGCTAACTACTATCGCGGGGACACGGTGGTGATGGAGGGCACGCTGGCCACCTCCACCCTGGACCGGATCGGGGACGGTTCCCGGATCGTGATCGGCACGAATGGAACGTTGCGGACGGGTGGGAGTGAGTGGACCTACCAGTCGATCAGCAATGCGGGCGTGGTGAACCTGCAGAACAACTGGTTCGGCAGCGGCGACGACGGCCGGAGCGTCGTGCAAACGGGTCAGTTCATCGGCGGGGCCAGCAGCACGTTCGTGAAGTACGGCGTGGGCAAGTGGACC
>RFTU01000226.1 GCA_009923315.1 Betaproteobacteria bacterium | reverse complement strand
CTACGCGATGTACCGGCCGGGTCCCGTCCGGCTGTACCACGGCGAGTGGAGCACCCCCGGCCGTGTGGACCTGGAAACAGGGCCACGGCGGACGCTTTGCCAACATCAACCGGCCGGTGGCGGGCGCCACGCACGAGCGGGAACTGCCCGTGGGGCGTCATCCACTGCAGCTGTACTCCCTG
Source organism: Betaproteobacteria bacterium (assembly GCA_009923315.1). Classification (GTDB taxonomy): domain Bacteria; phylum Pseudomonadota; class Gammaproteobacteria; order Burkholderiales; family Burkholderiaceae_C; genus RFTU01. Next base: position 1,008 of record RFTU01000226.1, on the reverse strand, counting down.
GGCACACCCAATGGCCAAAAGGTCACCATCTTGCTCGAGGAGTTGCTTCAGCTGGGTCAGACAGGGGCCGAGTACGACGCCTGGCTGATCAACATCGGCGAAGGCCAGCAATTCGGCAGCGGCTTCGTGGCCGTGAACCCCAATTCGAAGATTCCCGCGCTGCTGGACCTCAGCGAACCCTCACCGGTGCGCCTGTTTGAAAGCGGCGCGATCATGGTGTACCTGGCTGAGAAGTTCAGCGCCTTTTTGCCCACCGATCGCGCGGCCCGCGCCGAGTGTCTGAGCTGGCTGTTCTGGCAAATGGGCAGTGCGCCCTTCGTGGGCGGCGGCTTCGGCCACTTTTACGCCTACGCCCCCTTCAAGATCGAATACGCCATCGACCGCTACGCGATGGAGACCAAGCGACAGATGGACGTGCTCAACCGATTGCTCGCTGAACGCCGATACATTTGTGGCGACGAATACACCGTGGCCGACATGGCCATCTGGCCCTGGTACGGGGGAATGGCCAAGGGCCTGCTCTACAACGCAGGCGAATTTCTTCAGGTGCACGACTACACCCATGTGGTGCGCTGGGCCGATGAGCTTGCCGCGCGCCCGGGTGTGCAGCGCGGCCGCCGCGTCAACAAGGTCACCGGCGATGCCGCCCTTCAACTGCGGGAACGTCACGATGCGAGCGACTTCGATGCGCCCGCGCCCACCTGAGGGTCCGTGCTGACGTCTCCTAGCGCGCCGTCCGCGAAGGCGGTTGGCGTGGCCGGCAATCGCCGCAGCGCCCATACAGCGTCAGGTCGTGAGACTCCACGCTGAAGCCCGCCGGTGCCAAGCGGCCCAGGTCGCCCGGGCAGGCATGCACGTCGTACACCCGTTGGCAACTCAGGCATTGGAAGTGGTGGTGGTGGTGGTGGCCGGCCACTTCGTAGCGTGTCACCTCTGAAGGCAGGCTCACCGGTGTGATGGTGCCTTCATCCACGAGCGTCTTCAGGCCCCGGTACACGGTGGCCAGGC
>RFTU01000225.1 GCA_009923315.1 Betaproteobacteria bacterium | reverse complement strand
GGTCGGGCCGCACATCTTGTGGCTGCTGAAAGCCAGCATGTCGGCGTCCCATTGGCGGACGTCGGTGCTCATGTGCGGAACCGACTGGCACCCGTCATGTCACGCAAGGTGGTCAGCGAAGGTCGACTCGGCCCCGATGGCCTGGTGCCCAAGCGCTATGAGGAAGACACCCGCGTGCTGTTCTCGCGTGCGCGGCGCGTGACGATGACCTTCGAGCCGGGTGAAGCGGGCAAGCCCGGTGCGGTGATCCTGCAAGACGGCACGCGCCGCCCCGCGCCGGTGGGCACGCAGGACTCTGCCAGCCAGTTTGTGCAACTGGCTTGGCTCTTCGGCACCAACCCCACGCCCATCCAGCCCGGTGACAAGGTGAGCTTTCCCTTGGCGCTGTCGCGTCGGTCCGACCAATGGAGCTATGTGGTGGGCGACCCCGTCACCCTCGACACGCCGGCCGGGCCGGTGCAGGCCATCCACGCCAAGCCGCAGCGTGAACTCGACCCCTGGCGGCGCGACCTCATCGCCGAGGTGTGGTTCGCGCCGGCCCTGCAGTACCTGCCGGTGCGCATGCAGGTGGCGGTGGATGCAGACACCTTCGCCATGATGGTGATGGATGGCCTGCCCGAGTTGGTCAAACAGCCCCTGCCGCTCCCAGATAGACTGCCTTCAACCGCACCGACCAGCCCCAACCCTGCGGCAGCCCCTTCGAACCCATGAGCTACGACACCATCCTCACCGACATCCGCGGCACGGCCGAACTCAAGACGGGCGTGATCACCCTGAACCGCCCCCAAGCCATGAATGCCTTGAACGACCGGTTGATGGACGAGCTGGGCTGCGCCTTGGTGGGATTCGACCGCGACGACTCGATCGGCTGCATCATCGTCACCGGCAGCGAAAAAGCCTTCGCCGCGGGCGCCGACATCGCGGCCATGAAGGACTACGACTTTCAGAAGGTCTACAGCCGCAACTACATCAGCCGCAATTGGGAAACCATCCGCAGCGTGCGCAAGCCGGTGATCGCGGTGGTGCAGGGCGTGGCCCTGGGTGGTGGGTGTGAGTTGGCCATGATGTGCGACATGATCTTCGCCGCCGACAACGCCAAGTTCGGTCAGCCCGAAATCACCATCGGCGTGATCGCTGGTGCCGGCGGTACCCAGCGCCTGCCGCGCACCGTGGGCAAGGCCAAGGCCATGGACATGCTCT
>RFTU01000224.1 GCA_009923315.1 Betaproteobacteria bacterium | reverse complement strand
ATTGATCTTATCGGCACTAAGGCTTGCGATCTTTGCATTATCAATGGCAGCATCAGCCATCTTTGCATTCGTGATCGTGCCGTTCTTTATATAGCTACTCTCGATATAAACACCAGCAGGCACCGATACGCCATTAATCGTCTGCGCGCTTGTTGTTACGCTAAAAGGAACGATAGGGGCAAGCGATGGTCCGCCCGGATTGGCAATCGAGAATCGATCGGCACGAACGATAAAGTCTGAAACCGTTACCCCATTAATTGCAGTTGAAGCAAGCCCAAAGCCTGCAACATACCCATTGGCATCGATCTTTACGGTGTACTGACCCTTAAGCCCTGTGATGCTTGAAGCAGAAGCCGATAACGATTGCTCAACCGTAACGCCACTACCCCCTGCACTATTAAGCCTTGCCGTGACCGCGCTATAGTCTTGCGCTGCCGCAGCAGCCGAGTTTGCAGCATTCGTTGCAGAAACCGACGCTTGATTTTTATAGCTCGATGCGTTGGCTTCACTGGTTGAGGCTTGCGTTGCTGCATTGCTTGCACTGATGGCCGATTGCCCGGCCTCTGTTGCTTTGGTGCTTGCACTACTTGCCGAGGTGGCTGCAGCGCTTGCAGAAGACTGTGCGCTATCACTTGCCGATTGGGCAGCGACTTTGGCAGCGTTTGCAGCAGTCGATGCCACTTCAGCACTCGTTGCATAACTTGACGCATTCGTGGCAGAGCTTGCTGCCGCGTTGGCTGAACCCCCAGCACTACTTGCCGCTTGAGAAGCAGTTGTTGCACTGGTTGCAGCTTGAGAGGCAGAGCCTTCAGCGCTTGTAGCACTTGTTGCAGCTTGCGTGGCACTTGTTAAAGCTTCTGCGGCTTTGGTTGCAGCACTGCTTGCACTGGTCTGCGCCGATGCTGCACTTTGAGAAGCTTCAGTTGCCTTTGTGGTGGCCGTACCTGAAGCACTGATGGCAGCTTGTGCTTTAGCACTTGCCTCATCGCGCGCTGACTCAGCAGTGAGCCTTGCTGTTTGTGAAGCACTCGATGCACTTTCAGCTTGTGTTGCGTAGCTTGAAGCTTGCGTGGCTGAGCTTGCAGCCGCACTTGCACGTGTCTGGGCAAGTGATGATGACTCACTTGCGAGCTGAGCACTTTGCGTGGCACTTGATGCAGAGCCTGCAGCACTGCTTGCAGCCTCCGTAGCTTGAATAGCA
>RFTU01000223.1 GCA_009923315.1 Betaproteobacteria bacterium | reverse complement strand
CGCGAGGGTGGCCGCACCGTGGGTGCGGGCGTCGTGGCAAAGATCATTGAGTGAGGCGCGCGTGCAAAAGCAAAAAATCCGCATCCGCCTCAAGGCCTTCGACTACAAGCTGATCGACCAGTCTGCTCTGGAGATCGTGGACACCGCCAAGCGCACGGGCGCCATCGTCCGTGGCCCGGTGCCCCTGCCCACCCGCATGCAGCGTTTCGACATCCTGCGCTCGCCGCACGTCAACAAGACCTCGCGCGACCAGTTTGAGATTCGCACGCACCAGCGCCTGATGGACATCGTCGACCCGACCGACAAGACGGTTGACGCCCTGATGAAGCTGGACCTGCCTGCAGGCGTGGACGTCGAGATCAAGCTGCAGTAATCGTTTCGTCGCCGTCGGCGACACCTGGGCCGGGGGGCTTGTGTTCCCCGGTTCATTTCGGTGCAGCCGCTTGCGGGGTAACCCGAGCGCGGCTATACTGGAGAGCTTTTCCGCTTGACGGTCAGGTTTGGCTGCGGGCGGCCCGAGTGAAGGATGTGGTCACGAGCAGGGTGAAAGCCTGGCTCATGCGGCGTTCAACACCCGGAAATCCATCCCGGCCAATCGATGTCGGGGTTGTGCAACAAGGCCCTTTCGCAAGGGCTGGAGAAGAACCATGAGTCTGAGCAATCGTCTCGGATTGCTGGGTCGCAAGGTGGGCATGATGCGCATCTTCACGGACGACGGCGACGCCGTTCCCGTGACGGTGCTGGATGTGTCCAACAACCGCGTCACCCAGGTCAAGACCGAAGAGACAGACGGCTACGTCGCCCTGCAGGTCGCGTATGGGTCCCGCAAGGCCTCCCGCGTGAGCAAGCCTGAAGCCGGGCACCTGGCCAAAGCGGGCGTCCAAGGCGGTGAAGTCCTCAAGGAATTCCGCGTTGAAGCCGCTGTGGCTGCCGAGTACAAGCCCGGCAGCACCTTGCCTGTGACGATGTTCGCCGCTGGGCAAAAGGTCGATGTGCAGGGCACCTCGATCGGCAAAGGCTACGCGGGCACCATCAAGCGCCACAACTTCAGTTCGCAGCGCGCTTCGCACGGCAACAGCCGCTCGCACAATGTGCCGGGCTCCATCTCCATGGCCCAGGACCCAGGTCGCGTGTTCCCCGGCAAGAAGATGACCGGCCATATGGGCGACGAGACCGTCACCACCCAGAACCTGGACATCGTGCGC
>RFTU01000222.1 GCA_009923315.1 Betaproteobacteria bacterium | reverse complement strand
TCCAGAACCATGAACCGATTCCTTGAAGAGCTGCGCATTCAGCGTTGGGATGATCACCGCTTCTATCATCATTGCCGGATCAATCAGTCCCTTCATTTGGTCAGCGCCCTGAGCTTTCTCGTCGCCTATGGATTGCTCTTCGTAGAGCCTGCCTGGGCTGCACTTCTGGCATGGTGCGTTTCCATGACGACTCGGCAGGCGGGTCACTTCTTCTTTGAGCCTCGTGGATATGACAACGTCAACCAGGTCACAGATGAATACAAGGAAGAAGTCAAGGTGGGCTACAACATCCGTCGCAAGATCGTGCTGATGGGTGTGTGGGCCTTCATGCCGGTGGCTTTGGCCATCAGCCCCGGCTTAGGTGGTCTGATCCAGCCCGCCGTGGGATTCGTCGGCTACGCCCACGATGTGGGGCTGTCATGGTTGGCTCTGGGCATCGGCGGCTTGGTGTTTCGAGTCCTGCAACTGTGGCAGCAGCAAAGCCTGATAACGGGTTTGGTGTGGGGTGCCAAGATCATCACGGATCCATTCCACGACGTGTGGCTCTACCACAAGGCACCGCTGGCCCTGTTCAGAGGCGAGCGGTATGACCCCATGCTTCATGTGCAGCAGCACCAATGAGCCACAGAGCCGGTAATGTCCCTGCTCATCACCCGCATGCAGGGGCCCAGAGTCCTACACCGCAACTCGCCCGGCGATACAGATCAAGGTGACACAGGCGTGCAGTGTCAGCGCGCGAACATCTCCTTGAGCACCCGGCGCTTGATGTCCTTGTTGCTGAGCTCCGGGCCACTCCACCAGCCGTCAGCCTGCATCTCCTGGGCTGCAGCCACGATCCGGTCGGCCACGGCCGCGTAGTCGGCGTCGCTGTAGTCCAGGCTGAAGATCATCCGGCCGCTTCCCACCCAACTCAGCCACAAGCCGTGTTTGCGCAGGTAGAACTGGTACAACCAATTGAAGCGCGAAGGCCGCTCATAGAGGAAGGTCCAGACGGTGCTCATGTTGGCGGTCCGCACGGGCAGACCGGCGGCTTGCAGCCTTTGGTTAAGCCCTTTGCAACGTCGGTTCCAGGTGTCTTCCAGCCCTTCGTACAGCGAGCGAGTAGCGGGTTGCTCAAGGCGATCCAGGAAAGCCTTCATCGCCGACATCACATAGGGATGGCTGTTGAAGGTGCCACGGGCAAAGCAGATGTCAGCAGGCCGCTTCGTGCGGTATCGGCGCATCAGATCA
>RFTU01000221.1 GCA_009923315.1 Betaproteobacteria bacterium | reverse complement strand
GTGGAGCTCGCCCATGCCGGCGATCACGGTTTGGCTGGTTTCCGGATCCGTGCGAACCCGGAAGGTGGGATCTTCTTCAGACAGCGACTGAAGCGCCTTGGAGAGCTTCTCCATGTCGCCCTTTGTTTTGGGCTCCACGGCCACCGAGATCACGGGCTCGGGGATGTAGAGCGATTCCAGGATGATCGGATCGGAATCCACGCACAGGGTGTCGCCGGTGGTGGTGTCCTTCAGACCCAGCACGGCGCCGAGGTCGCCGGCGCGCAGTTGATCCACCTCTTCGCGGTCGTCGGCCTTGAGCACGATCAGACGGGAGATGCGCTCCTTCTTGTCCTTGGTGGAATTGAGCACATAGCTGCCCTTCTGCAGCACACCGGAATAGATGCGCACGAAGGTGAGCTTGCCGAAGGGATCGGCCATCACCTTGAACGCCAGGGCGCTGAAGGGGGCGTTGTCGTCGGCGGGGCGCACCGCCTCGGTGCCATCGGGCAGCACACCCTGGATCGGGGGCACATCGACCGGGGCCGGCAGGTAATCCACCACGGCATCCAGCAGCAGCTGAACACCTTTGTTCTTGAAGGCGGAGCCGCACAGCATCGGCACCAGGCCGTGCTTCAGCACCCCTTCACGGATGCCCTTGCGAAGCTGGGCCTCGGTCAGTTCGCCGGTTTCCAGGAACTGCTCGATCAGCTCCTCATCGGTTTCGGCGATGGTTTCCATCAGCTTGGCGCGCCATTCGGCGGCCTCGTCCACCATCGAGGCGGGGATGTCAGCCTCTTCGATGTCCTTGCCGAGTTCATCCTTGTAGATGAACGCCCGGTTCTTCACCAGGTCGATGATGCCGCTCAGCTCGCCTTCGGCACCGATGGGCAGCTGGATCGGGGCGGCGTTGGCCTTGAGGCGATCCTTGATCTGCCCGTACACCTTCAGGAAGTCGGCGCCGGTGCGGTCCATCTTGTTGACGAACACCATGCGCGGCACGTTGTAGCGGTCGGCCTGACGCCACACGGTTTCCGACTGGGGCTGCACACCGCCCACCGCACAGAACACGGCGATCACGCCATCGAGCACACGCATGGAGCGCTCCACCTCAATGGTGAAGTCCACGTGGCCGGGGGTGTCGATGATGTTGATGCGGTGATCGCGCCAGCTGGTGGAGATGGCGGCCGCGGTGATCGTGATGCCCCGCTCGCGCTCCTGGGCCATCCAGTCGGTCACGGCGGCGCCGTC
>RFTU01000023.1 GCA_009923315.1 Betaproteobacteria bacterium | reverse complement strand
GATGTTGCGCCACATGGGCTGGATCGAAGCGGCAGACCTGATCATCCGTTCGATGGAGAAGTCGATCCAGAGCAAAAAGGTGACCTACGATTTTGCGCGTCTGATGGAGGGCGCCACCCAGGTGTCCTGCTCAGGTTTCGGACAAGTCATGATCGACAACATGTGAGCGGCTTGCGTCCAACGGAAAAATAGACAACCCTCGACCGGCCGGCCCGGATCGAGGGTTGCGTGGGTGCAAAAGCCGCCTGGGACAGGCGGTTCTCGGCTTCCTGTCAGCGGTGGGCTTGGGGAGCGGGTTCGGTATGGCTTGAAACCACCGGCGCCCCGGCGGCCACGGCCAGTTCCCGGATGTTCTGGGCCATATCACCCTTGGGGCCCTTGATCAGCTCGTAGGTGACCCGCCCGCCCTGCTTGAGCGTGCGAAAGCCGTCCATTTGAATGGCTGAAAAGTGCGCAAACACGTCTTCGCCGCCGCCTTCCGGTTCGATGAAGCCAAATCCTTTGGCGTCGTTGAACCACTTTACGATTCCCATAGGCATGGCGCTTTCCTCCTTGCACGCATCCACCCGTGACCCATTGTGAGGGGTCGGCCGGCAAGTGTCAAGCCAATGTGACAAATGGAAATGTCATCTTTTTGTAACATCGGGTTGACGCCCCGGCACGGCTGGATGGCGTGACCCGATCCCCCTCGGGGACGCAGCAGGTCGATAGAATGGGAGCCATGCCTCAGAAGCCCTCCCAACCGCCGGCGCCAGCGCCAGGCGGCGTCACGCCTGAGGACGGGCACGGCTCGGTGGTGGCCGAACGCAAGGCCCAGCGCACCAAGCCGCCGAGCCTGTACCAGGTGGTCCTGCTCAACGACGACTTCACCCCGATGGAATTCGTGGTGATGGTGCTCCAGGAGTTCTTCAAGCACGACCTGGATACCGCCACCCACATCATGCTCAAGATCCACCACGAGGGTCGGGGCGTGTGCGGCGTCTATACCAAGGATGTCGCGGCCACCAAGGTCGAATTGGTCCTTGCCGCTGCCCGCCGGGCAGGGCATCCACTGCAATGCATTATGGAGGCCGCATGATTGCGCAAGAACTGGAAGTCAGTCTGCACATGGCGTTCGTGGAAGCGCGCCAGCAGCGCCATGAATTCATCACCGTCGAGCATCTCTTGCTGGCCCTGCTGGACAACCCCTCGGCAGCTGAAGTGCTGCGAGCCTGCGCGGCCAACATCGATGACCTGCGCAAGAGCCTTACCGGGTTCATCAAGGAAAACACGCCCGCGGTGGGCGGCACCGAAGAGGTGGACACCCAGCCCACACTGGGCTTTCAGCGCGTGATCCAACGGGCCATCATGCACGTGCAGTCCACCGGCAGCGGCAAGAAGGAGGTCACCGGTGCCAACGTGCTCGTGGCCATCTTTGGCGAAAAGGACTCGCATGCGGTGTACTACCTGCACCAGCAGGGCGTCACCCGGTTGGACGTGGTGAACTACATCGCCCATGGCATCAAGAAGAGCGATCCGCCCGAGCCGTCCAAGCCCGCAGAGGGGTCTTCTTCGGAGGGCGGTGAAAAGGAAGAGGCTGCGGCTGAAGGCAAGGCCTCACCTCTGGAGCAGTTCACCCAGAACCTCAACCAGTTGGCGCGCGATGGAAAGATCGATCCTCTGATCGGTCGTGAAGTCGAGGTGGAGCGCGTGATTCAGGTGCTGTGCCGCCGCCGCAAGAACAACCCGCTGCTGGTCGGTGAAGCCGGCGTGGGCAAGACGGCGATTGCCGAAGGACTGGCTTGGCGCATCACCGAGAACAACGTGCCGGACGTGCTGTCCCAGTCCACGGTCTACGCTCTGGATATGGGGGCCTTGTTGGCGGGCACCAAGTACCGCGGCGACTTTGAGCAGCGTCTCAAGGGTGTTCTCAAGCAACTCAAGGACCAGCCCAACGCCGTCTTGTTCATCGACGAGATTCACACCCTCATTGGTGCTGGCGCCGCCTCGGGCGGTACGTTGGATGCCTCCAACCTTCTCAAACCCGCCTTGTCCTCCGGACAGATGAAGTGCATCGGAGCCACCACCTTCACCGAGTACCGCGGCATCTTCGAAAAGGATGCGGCGTTGTCGCGCCGCTTCCAGAAGGTGGACGTGGTCGAGCCCTCCGTGGAGCAGACGGTGGAAATCCTCAAGGGCCTGAAGACCCGCTTTGAAGAACACCACGGGGTGAAGTACGCCGTCGGCGCTCTGCAGGCCGCCGCGGAACTGTCGGCGAAGTACATCAACGACCGTCACTTGCCCGACAAGGCCATCGATGTGATCGACGAGGCCGGTGCTGCGCAACGCATCCTGCCCAAGAGCAAGCAAAAGAAGACCATCACCCGAGCCGAAGTCGAGGAAATCGTCTCCAAGATTGCCCGCATTCCGCCGGCCTCCGTCAGCAGCGACGACCGCAGCAAACTCAAGACACTGGACCGCGACCTCAAGAGCGTGGTGTTCGGCCAGGACCCGGCGATCGATGCACTGGCAGCCGCCATCAAGATGGCGCGCAGTGGCCTTGGGAAACCGGAAAAGCCCATTGGCTGCTTCCTGTTCTCCGGCCCCACCGGTGTGGGCAAGACCGAGGTGGCCAAGCAGCTGGCCTTCATCCTGGGTGTAGACCTCATTCGATTCGACATGTCCGAGTACATGGAGCGGCACGCCGTCAGTCGTCTCATCGGCGCGCCTCCGGGCTACGTGGGCTTCGACCAAGGTGGACTGCTCACCGAAGCGGTGACGAAGAAGCCTCACTCGGTGCTGCTGCTCGACGAGATCGAGAAGGCCCATCCTGAGGTGTTCAACGTGCTCCTGCAGGTGATGGACCACGGCACCCTCACGGACAACAACGGCCGCAAGGCTGACTTCCGAAATGTCATCCTGATCATGACGACCAACGCCGGTGCGGAGACGATGAACAAGAGCACCATTGGCTTCACCACCTCGCGCGAAGCGGGTGACGAGTTGGCGGACATCAAGCGCATGTTCACGCCGGAGTTCAGAAACCGACTCGATGCGCAGGTGAGCTTCCGGCCGCTCAATGAGGAAATCATCCTGCGGGTGGTGGACAAGTTCCTGCTGGAACTGGAGAGTCAGCTTCAAGAGAAGAAAGTGGAGGTCACCTTCACCGACAGCCTGCGCAAACACCTGGCCAAGAAGGGGTTCGACCCCTTGATGGGCGCTCGACCGATGCAGCGCCTGATCCAGGACACGATCCGCCGTGCGCTGGCCGACGAGTTGTTGTTCGGTCGCTTGGTGGATGGTGGTCGCTTGACAGTGGATGTCGATGCCGAAGGCCAGGCGGTCCTGGAGATTCAACCGCCCAAGAAGAGTGACCGATCCAAAGCGGAGCCGGCCACCGCCTGAGTCCAAATGAACGGTAAGCCTGCCAACCGCGGCCGGCTTCAAGCGGCGGGCGTGGCCGTTGGCGGAGCGTGCGTGGTGGGGTCCTGCTGATAGAACTCCACGTACAGCCGATGGACTTCGGGCTGCTCTGCTCGAAAGGCCAGGGGTTGGGTGAAAAACGCCTCGCTGGAGACGGCAAAGAATTCCACCGGATCTTGCGCACCGTAGTCGTCCATCACGCTCGGATAGCCGCAGGCACTGCGCTCGTCGAAGCGATCGAAGGCCATCTGAAGTGTGCGCTGCCAGTGGGCACGCTGGCGTGCGCTCATCGGCGGCGTGCCATCGAATTCGCCGTCCAAGCCATCCAGGATGTGCACGAACTCGTGGATGACCACATTGAAGGCCTTGCCGAGCGACGAGGATGCGCCGTCGACTCCGTCCAGCCAACTCAGCATCACGGGGCCATCTCCCAAGGCTTCGCCCACCAGGTCCTCCTGCCAGGTGTGCACCAGGCCGAACTCGTCAGTGCTGACCCGCTGCGCGCGTACGGGACCTTCGTGCATCACGATCCCCACAAACCCGTCGTAGGCGCGCAGCCCCAGATGCAACACGGGTAAGCAGGCCTGCGCTGCCACGGTCAGGGCGATGGCGTCGGTCACGACGAAACCATGGGCGCCATGGAACTCCTTGTGTTGAAGGAACTGAGCGCTCAGGTTTCGCAGGCGCAGCAGGTCAGACGCCGAGCGCCAACTCAGGAAGGGATGGCGGTGCAGTACCTCGGCCCAGAGCTCATGAGGTATGCGCTGGTGAGCCTCCAGTCCGCCGGGCAGAAGGCGTCGTGCCAATCCTGCCAGCCAAGCCATTGACTCAGGCTCGCGACAATGGAAGCCGAGCGAAGCCGTCGCGCGTGAGCCGCAAGACCTCGGCTCGCGGGCGAGCAGCGCGCAGGTCCCAGTCCGTCAGGACATAGCGGGTGTAGCCAGGTGCCAGTACCTCGGTACCGGGGCGGTGGGTGTGCCCGTGCACCAGGCTGCGGCAGCCGGCCTGGTGCATCCAGGCCACGGCCGCGGCGGTGTCGATGTCGGTGTAGGACGAGCCCGTGCGAGCCAGTCGCTCCTGCGCATTGGCTTTGCTGCCGTCTCGCATGCGCTGGGCCTGCGCTCGCCGCTCGCTCAAGGGCAGGGCCAGGAACTGGCGCTGCCACTGTTCGCTTCGCACCAGCCGTCTGAACGCCTGATAGTCGGTATCGCCCGTGCACAGCAGGTCGCCGTGCGTGAGCAGCACGGGGTGGTTCCAGGCCATCAGCCGGGTCGGATCAGCCAACGCCGTCATGGCCGCACGTTGGCGCAACCGAGAGCCGGCCAGGAAGTCACGGTTGCCCACCATGAACGCCAACTGCACCCGCGCCGCACCCTCTTCCAAAGCGCCCACACAGGCGGCCTCGAAGCCCTCATCGGCCGCATCATCACCGGGCCAGGCCTCAAACAGATCGCCCAGGATGAACACCGCGTTCGCCCGCGTTCGTCGCAGGTATTCACGCCATGCCACCAAGGTGTCCGGCTCGGCAGCATTCAGATGAATGTCGGAGACGAAGTCAATGGCCGACCAACTCTCATCGGCCTGCACCTCGTAGTAGGCGGGTAGGGCGAGTTCGGCGCTCATGAAGACTCGGATGAGGACTCGACGACCGTGACCTTCTCGATCACCACGTCGTCAACGGGTACATCGGCGTGCATACCGGATCGACCGGTCTTGACGCTTTCGATGGCGTCCACAACCGCCTGTCCATCGACCACCCGCCCAAACACCGCGTAACCCCAGCCTTGCGGGCTCTCAGAGCGAAAGTTCAGGAAGTCGTTGTCGGTGGTGTTGATGAAGAACTGCGCCGTGGCCGAGTGCGGTGCCGAGGTGCGCGCCATCGCGATCGTGTAGTGGTCGTTGGTCAAACCATTGTTGGCTTCATTCTGGATGGGGGCCTCGGTTGGCTTCTGTTGCATCCCCGGCGCGAAACCGCCACCCTGAATCATGAAGCCCTTGATGACGCGGTGAAAGACGGTACCGTCGTAATGCCCACGGCCAGCGTAGGCCAGAAAGTTGGCCACCGACAGGGGGGCCTTTTCGGCATCGAGTTCAAGGCGCACGACGCCTTTGTTGGTGACCATGTCGACGAGGGTGCTCATGGGAGGTGCTCCGTTTCGAAATCCGCTGGATCAAGGCTTGAGGATGGAAGCCTTGAGGATGGTGATGGTCTGCGCGGGCAAGTTGGCGAAGACGCCCTGCGCAACGGTGGGGATGGCTCGGATCTGATCGACCACCTCCATGCCGGCGACCACCGTCCCAAACACGGCGTAGCCATGCCCATCGCGGGCGCGGGCTCTGTCCAAGAAGGGGTTGTCGACCACGTTGATGTAGAACTGGGATGTGGCCGAATGCGGGTCCGCCGTGCGGGCCATGGCGACCGTTCCGCGCACATTCGACAGACCGTTGTCGCTTTCCAGAGCGATCGGCTTTCGCGTGGGCTTTTGCTGGAGATCGGCGGTGTACCCACCCGTCTGCACCATGAAGCCCGCGATCACCCGGTGAAAGATGACGCCCTCGAAATGGCGAGCGTTCACATAGGCCAGGAAATTGGCGACGGTGGCCGGAGCCTTGTCGGGCTGCAATTCAATGTCAATGTCGCCCAGCTGGGTACTGAATCGGACGGTTTGGGCCATCGCGGGCCAGGCGCAGCACAGTGCAAAGGCGAGCATCAGCCGGGCCGCCAGCCACGATGCGGCGCCGCGCGCCATCTGGGCACGCACGGCACAGCAGGCTGAAGCCCTGGGCAGCTGTTCGGCCATTGGCCGCGTGGTTGATTCGTTCATCCGCAGGGGACGTTCCAGTTCTATACTCAGAAGCATTGTAAGGAGAGGCCGCCTGCCTCGACGTTGGCCGGCTTCTCTGCCGGTGGCGTGGCTCGGCGGCCGTCCAGCGCCGTGACCCTCAAGATCTACAACACGCTGACCCGGCAGGCGCAAGCCTTCGAACCTCTGGAAGCCGGACATGTGCGCATGTATGTATGCGGCATGACGATCTACGACCTGTGCCATGTCGGGCATGCGCGGATGATGACGGCCTTCGACCTGGTCGTGCGTTGGCTGCGCGCCCGTGGCTACCGGGTGACCTATGTGCGCAACATCACCGATATCGATGACAAGATCATCAAGCGCGCGGTGGAACGGGGCATCACGCTTCGGCAGCTGACCGACGAGATGACCCAGGCCATGCACCGTGACATTGGCGCCATCGGAGTCTTGCCCCCCACGCACGAGCCGCGTGCCACGGACTACGTGCCGCACATGCTTCGCATGATCGGAAGGCTGCAGGACAAAGGCCTGGCTTACCAGACGCCCGGCGGTGATGTGAACTACTCGGTTCGCCGATTTGCGGGCTACGGACGCTTGTCAGGCAAGTCGTTGGATGATCTGCGAGCCGGGGAGCGCGTGGCCGTGGAAGAGGGCAAGCACGATCCACTGGACTTCGTGCTGTGGAAGGCGGCCAAGCCCAGTGAGCCCGCTGACGCGAAATACGATGGCCCATACGGACCGGGCCGGCCGGGTTGGCATATCGAGTGCTCGGCCATGAGTTGTGAACTGCTGGGTGAACACTTCGACATCCATGGCGGCGGCATGGACCTTCAGTTTCCTCATCACGAGAACGAGATTGCCCAAAGTGTGGGCGCCACCGGGCAGCCGTTTGTCAATGTGTGGATGCACAACGGCTTCGTCAATGTGGACAACGAGAAGATGTCCAAAAGCTTGGGTAACTTCTTCACCATCCGGGATGTGCTGCAGCAGGTGGACGGGCAGACCCTTCGTTTCTTCTTCATCCGTACCCACTATCGCAGCCCACTGAATTTCAGTGACGCCCACTTAGACGATGCGAGGGCTGCTCTCAAGCGGCTGTACACCGCACTCGACAGTGTGGCCCTGGAGCCCCCGGGGCCCGACGAAGCCAGGACCATTGACTGGGACGATCCCCATGCCGCTGCGTTCAAGTCGGCCATGGACGAAGACTTCAATGCGCCAGCGGCACTGGCGGTGTTGTTCGATCTGGCCAGCGAAGTCAATCGAAGCAAGCGTGTGGAGACGGCTCGACTGTTGCGTGCCCTGGGCGCTACGCTGGGGCTGCTCCAGGAGCCACCGCGGGCTTACCTGCAGGCCGGACCGGGCCTCCAGGAGTCGGATATCCAGGCCAGGATCGAGGAGCGCACGCGGGCCAAGAAGGACCGCGATTTCGCGCGGGCAGACGCCATTCGCAATGAATTGCTGTCCATGGGTGTGGCGCTCAAGGATGGTCCACAAGGCACCACCTGGAGCCGCACGTAGATGACGCCTGCACCCCTGAGCATGACACCCTCCTACTGGGACGATGCCTGCCGTCATCTCGTTCGGAGAGACCGCGTGATGAAGCGTCTCATCCCGAAGTTCGGGCAGGCTCGCTTGCAGTCACGAGGCGACGCCTTCACCACGCTGGCGCGTTCGATTGTGGGTCAGCAGATTTCCGTCAAGGCGGCGCAGTCGGTCTGGGAACGGCTGTGCAGCCCCTGGGGCGGTGCGCAGGCGGTCCTAAGGCCCGCGCATGTGCTCAAGGCCGACAGCAGCCAATTGCGCAGCGCTGGACTGTCGGTGCGCAAGGTGGAATACCTGCAGGACCTGGCGCGCCACTTCAAGGAGCGCGGCGGCGGGGCACCCGCTTGGGACCACATGGAGGATGAGGCCGTCATCGCCGAGTTGGTGTCCATACGCGGTATCGGCCGCTGGACCGCCGAGATGTTCCTCATGTTTGGTCTGATGCGTCCGGACGTGCTGCCCTTGGACGACCTGGGCCTGCTGCGCGGGATCAGTCTGAACTACTTCAGCGGGGAGCCGGTCACGAGGTCCGAAGCCCGCGAGGTGGGCGAGGCCTGGGCGCCGTACCGGTCGGTGGCGACCTGGTACCTCTGGCGCAGCTTGGATCCGGTCCCCGTGGAATACTAGCGATGTCGGTGCGTGGCTCAGGTCGCCTGAGCCCGCGCTCCCGTCTCAAGGAGTGGCTGGGATGAGCAAGAAGCATTTTCTCGAGTTCGAGCAACCGATCGCCGAGCTCGAGGGCAAGATCGAGGAACTGCGTTATGTCCAGAACGAGTCGGCCGTGGACATTTCCGATGAGATCGAACGGCTGGACAAAAAGAGTCAGCAGCTCACCAAGGACATCTACGCGAACCTTTCACCCTGGCAGGTCACGCAGATTGCACGCCACCCCCAGCGGCCCTACACACTGGACTATGTGAACGAGATCTTCACCGACTTTGAGGAGTTGCACGGGGATCGGGCCTTCGCCGACGACTTGTCGATGGTGGGGGGAATGGCGCGGTTCAACGGGCAGCCCTGCATGGTGGTGGGTCATCAAAAGGGGCGTGACACGAAGGAGCGCGCGGCGCGCAACTTCGGCATGAGCCGGCCCGAGGGCTATCGCAAGGCCCTGCGCTTGATGAAGCTGGCCGAAAAATTCAGGTTGCCTGTGTTTACCTTCGTCGACACCCCCGGCGCCTATCCCGGTATCGACGCGGAAGAGCGAGGGCAATCCGAAGCGATTGGCCGCAACATCTTTGAAATGGCTCAATTGGAAGTGCCCATCATCACCACCATCATCGGCGAGGGGGGCTCCGGCGGCGCCTTGGCCATCAGCGTGGCCGACCATGTGCTGATGCTGCAGTTTTCCGTGTATTCGGTGATCTCTCCAGAAGGATGTGCGTCGATCCTGTGGAAGACCGCCGAAAGGGCGGCCGATGCAGCCGAGGCCCTGGGCATCACGGCGCATCGCCTCAAGGCCCTGGGGCTGGTGGACAAGATCATCAACGAGCCCGTGGGTGGAGCGCACCGCGATTCGAAGGCAATGGCCGTGTCGGTCAAGCGTGCGCTTTCGGATTCCTTGCGCCAGGTGGTGGATCTGAAGCCCAAGGAACTGCTGCAGCGCCGGCATGAACGGCTCAAGTCTTACGGCCGGTTTGTCGACACCCGCGAGCGCTGAGCCCCGCGCCCACGCGCTGGCCGTGGCCTGCAGCGGTGGGCCCGATTCCATGGCCTTGCTGTGGATCGTGTGGCATTGCGCGTCGGCCATGGGCATTCGAACCCAGGCCCTCCATGTGCAGCATGGCTTGCTGCCCGCCGCCCAGGCTTGGCCCGAATTCATCGCTCAGGAATGTGCGCGCTGGTCGAGTCTGTACCCGCATTGGCCGGCTATTGAGGTTCGGGTTCGACATCTCAAGGGCAGGCCGCCACGTGGCCAGAGCGTTGAGGCCTGGGCCAGAGAAGGGCGTTACGAAGCGCTGCAATCCATGGCGCAGGACGCGTCGATCGATTTGTTGCTGCTGGCACATCATCGCCAAGACCAGGCGGAAACTTTTGTGCTTCAAGCCCTTCGCGGCGCAGGCCCCCAGGGCTTGGCCGGCATGCCTGGCTTGGCCTGGCGCCAAGGCGTGTGCTGGGCAAGACCCTTTCTCAACCACAGTCCCCAGGCCGTCCGCCAGGTGGTGGCGCAATCCAAACTGCGGTTTGTGCAGGATCCGAGCAACGTGGACACCCAATTGGCGCGAAATGCGCTGCGCCAGTCGGTTTGGCCAGCCCTGACCGCCGCCTTCCCGTCAGCACAGACCACGCTGGCACGGGCGGCGTTTCGTTGCGCACAAGCCTTGGAGACCCTGCAGCAGGGCGTACAGGCCGATCGTGCTCGATGCGTCGTGGCAGAAAAAGAAGAAGGGCGTCGTTGGGTCTTGGATGTGTCGTGTTGGCAAGGTTTGTCGCGCGCGCGCCGGTCTCAGGTGCTGCGCACCTGGTTCGCGCAGCACGGGGTGAGAGCGCCTTCGGCACTGGTGGACCGGCTGGCCAGCCATGAGTTTGTCAGCGGCCACATGCAACGGTGGCCCTTGGACGATCAGTCTGAATTGCGCTGGTATCGCGGCGAGCTCTCCCTTGGCCGGACGGCTCAAGAGGGCTGCAATCCTCCCCCCTGTGCATTGCGCTGGACTCGGTCGGGGTCCAAACGGCCGGTGGGCTGGGGGGGCACCTTGACCCTGCGCCGCGCCGATGCGGGCGATCACGGTGCCGCGTTGGCCTTGCCCCGCACACTGCTGCTGCGTGCTCGTCTGGGTGAGGACCAATTTCAACTGGCGCCAGGCGCAACGGCGCGCTCACTCAAGAAGCAATTTCAGGCTCGATCGGTGCCAGCCTGGGACCGGGTCGGCCCCGTGGTGACCGATGAAGAGGGCACGATCTTGTGGGTTCCAGGCTTGGGCTGGGATGCCCGTGTGCTGCAGGTGCTCGGGGGCTGGCGCCTGGACTGGACGCCGGATGACGCGGCGCCTGAAGAGGACTTGGGCGACAACGTTCCCCCCTAGAATGCAGGGTTTTACCTGATTCGGCCGGGCTTCCTCACCATGGCGTTGATTGTTCACAAGTACGGCGGCACCTCGATGGGGTCGACCGATCGCATCCGAAATGTGGCCAAGCGAGTGGCCAAGTGGGCCCGCGCCGGCCATCAGATGGTGGTGGTGCCTTCGGCCATGAGCGGGGAAACCAACCGGCTCCTGGGCTTGGCCAAGGAGCTGCAGCCGGCCCATCTGACGCCGCAGTCCTTGCGAGAGCTGGACATGATCGCCTGCACCGGCGAGCAGGTGTCGGTGGGTCTGTTGGCTCTGGCGCTGCAGGCCGAGGGGATGGCGGCGGTCAGCTATGCCGGGTGGCAGGTCCCGATCAAGACCGACAGTGCCTACACCAAGGCGCGCATCGACAGCATCGACGATGGGCGTGTGAAGTCGGATCTGGCTGCCGGCAAGGTGGTGATCATCACGGGCTTCCAGGGCGTCGACGGTGATGGTCATGTGACCACCCTGGGCCGCGGGGGCTCCGATACGTCGGCTGTGGCCGTGGCGGCCGCTCTGCAGGCCAGCGAGTGTCTGATCTACACCGATGTGGACGGCGTCTACACCACCGACCCGCGCGTGGTGCCCGAGGCACGTCGCCTGCACACGGTGAGTTTTGAGGAAATGCTGGAGATGGCCAGCCTCGGCTCCAAGGTGCTGCAGATCCGCTCTGTGGAATTCGCCGGCAAGTACCGCGTTCCGCTGCGTGTGCTGTCCAGCTTCACGCCCTGGGACATCGACATCGATGAGGAGGCCCGCTCGGGTACGCTGATCACTTTCGAGGAAGACCAGAAGATGGAAAAAGCTGTTGTGTCAGGCATCGCCTTCAACCGTGATGAGGCCAAGGTGACCGTGTTGGGTGTGCCCGATAAGCCCGGCATCGCCTACCAGATCTTGGGTCCGGTGGCCGAGGCCAACATCGACGTGGACGTCATCATTCAGAACGTCTCGCACGAGGGCAAGACCGACTTCTCATTCACCGTACCGCGCAGCGACCACGCGCGTGTTCTGGAGTTGCTGCGCAGCACCGTGGCGCCTTCGATCGGCGCTTCGGTGGTGGAGGGCGATTCCCGTATCTGCAAGGTATCGATCGTCGGCATTGGCATGAAGAGCCACGTGGGCGTGGCGGCCAAGATGTTCCGCGCACTCAGCCATGAGGGCATCAATATTCAGATGATCAGCACCAGCGAGATCAAGACCTCGGTGGTCATCGATGAGAAGTACATGGAGCTGGCCGTCCGAGCCTTGCACCGGGCGTTCGACCTGGATCAGGAAACGCATCCAGCCTGACGTCGTGAAGGGGCTGTGACCGAGAGGCCGAAGGTGCTCCCCTGCTAAGGGAGTATGCGGGCAAAACCTGCATCGAGGGTTCGAATCCCTCCGGCCCCGCCAAAACAGGAACGCCCGCCTTCAGCGGGCGTTTTGCTTGGCTCGCGGTAGCGCTCAAGGGGCATTTCGGTTGCCGCTGCGTGTTTTCGAAGTGGCGCCGGAATTCGGGTTATCCCGCCCATTCAATAGTTGACAATTCTGTGGGTTTATTGGACCTTCGGGGGGGCGACTTCCCTCGAAAGGACTCTATGGACCAAGCACACGCGCCGCCATCAGGAAGCGATGGCAAACCGCTGCTATGGGATGCCTTGTTTCTGGCCTTGCTGGTGACCTGCTTGGTGGGGTCGGCCTATGTGGGGGTCCTGGCCTACCGAGAGGGTGTCAAGACCGAAACCACCAAGCGCAACGGTGAAGCGTGGCTGGAATGGTTCACCGAGCACGCCGCCCGGCGCGCTGAGCCCGATTTCGCTCCTGAGGTCTGTGCCGCCAAGCCCGGGGCGACCTGGGGCCCTTGCCAGGAGTGGCTTCTCGGCTCCGAGGGGCCCTTTCACACTCAACGCAACGCCTACGCGGACGAGCCCACCCGGATCACGGGCACCTGCGGTGGCGCTGACCGCACGGTGGCCGGCCTGGTGGCGCTGGAGCGCGTGACCCCCTTGCCGCCCGGCGCGGCCATTCCATTCACCGTGGGCCCGCTGACGCCCCAGGAGGCGATCGAGCAAAAACTGACCATTCGGATCTCGGTGTGCAACACAGACGCCAGTGCGATCCGCGTGGGCGAAGTCGAGTTCTGAGAAGGAGCCATGATGGATACCGACCAGGAGCTGCTTCAGCGCATCCACGGCGTCAATCACCGCGCCGAGATCTCGCCAGACTTGCCCATGCGACAGTGGGTCTACGCTTGGCTGTTCGACGCGCACCGTGAAGGCAACCACCAGAAGGCGATGGACCGCTGGATCGGCTTGCTCATCGTGGCCAATCTGTTCGCCTTGTTGTTTGAGCATGTGCCCGCGATTTACGAGCCCAATGCCCGCTGGTTCCACTACTTCGATGTGGTCTCGGTGATCGTGTTCACCGGTGAGTACCTGCTGCGCCTTTATGTGGCCCCTGAAGATCCCGAGTTCGCCAAAGGCCGCTCACCCCATCTGAGCTATGTGCGCAGCCCGTTTGCGATCATCGATCTGCTGGCGATCCTGCCGTTCTACTTGCAGGCTTTCATACCGGTCGATCTGCGCGTGCTGCGGTTTCTGCGCTTGCTGCGAATCCTCAAGATCTTCCGGGTCTTGATTCCAGCTTGGCACGAGTTTGTGAAAGCCAACAGTGGCCGGACCTTTCGTCAGAAGGTCCATGCACTGGTGTTCCCCAGCGAGTATGGCGGCGCGCTGCATCAGCTCTTTGACGGCTTCATCGTCTTGTGGGTCGTGGTGTCGGTGGCCGCTGTGATTTTGGAGTCGGTGCAGGGCGTTCACTATGTGCTCAATCTCGAATTCATCATCCTCGACGCGGTAGCGGTGACGGTCTTCACCGCCGAGTTTCTTTTGCGGCTGTATGCCTGCGTGGAGACGCCGGGATACCAGAGGGCATTGTCGGGCCGAGTCAAGCACGCCACCTCCTTCAGTTCGATCATCGACTTTTTGGCCATCCTGCCCTTCTTCCTCGAAGTGTTCCTGCATCACCTGATGGACCTTCGGTTTCTGCGCGTGTTCCGCCTGCTGCGCTTGTTCAAGCTCACACGCTACACCGGCGCCACCAAGACGCTGACCACGGTGGTGGTGCGCGAGTGGCCAGTCTTGGCTGCCTCGGCCTTCGTGATGCTGTTGTTGGTCATCCTCACGGCCAGTTTGGGATACCTGTTCGAGCACGAGGCCCAGCCGGAGAAGTTTGAGAACATACCCCAGTCGATCTACTGGGCCGTCATCACACTGGCCTCGGTGGGTTATGGAGACATTTCGCCGGTCACCCCCATGGGCCGCATGATGACCATCGTGCTGGCTTTGTTGGGGATCGGCATTTTTGCGATTCCGGCGGCCTTGTTGTCATCAGCCTTCACCGATCAACTGCGCATCGAGCGCGAGACGCTCAAGAATGAGCTGTATGAGATGCTGGCCGATGGGCATCTCAGCGCGGATGAGGCCGACAAGATCAACCGGGAGGCCAAGCGGCTGCATTTGAGCGAGGAGGAAGTGCAGCGCCTGATCATCAAGGCCAAGCGCGAGCGCGATCTCAAGGAAGATGTTTCGATGCTGCCCCTGCACAAGATTGCAGCCAACACGCCGCACGCCATCGAGTACTACCGTTGGACTTTGGCCAATCTGCGGCAAATTGGTGTGCTGACCTCGCGGGAGGATTTCGAGCGGTTGGCCACGCAAAGCGGCCGCTTGACGCAGGAGGAGTTCATCCTGTGGCAGGCCATTCAAGGCACGGCAGCGCCCGAGGCCGCCGGCTCCACGGCATCCGGGAATGACTAGCCCAGGGACCGGCTGAGCGTTGTGGGGGGCTTGGGGCGCTGCGTCAGCGCGTGCCCTTGGCCTGCTGGGCGAGCTGCATGGCTGACGCGATCAGGCCTGCGACCTCCCCCATGTGGCCGGGGACGATCATCGTGTTGTTCTTCTGTGCCAGCTGCGCAAAGGCGTCCACCGCGCGCTCGGCCACCTTGAGCTGTACGGCCTGATCCCCGCCGGGGGCTTGAATGGCGGCGGCGACCTCACGAATGGCCTGTGCGGTGGCGGATGCCACCGCCACGATCGCCGAGGCTTCACCCTCGGCCTTGTTGATCTCGGCTTGGCGCTCGCCCTCACTTTTGGCAATGTAGGCGGCTCGTTCGCCCTCGGCCAGGTTGATCTGCTCTTGGCGCTTGCCTTCTGAGGCGGCGATCAGTGCACGCTTTTCGCGCTCGGCGGTGATCTGGGCCTGCATGGATCGCAGGATTTCGGCCGGCGGCGTGAGGTCTTTGATCTCGTAGCGCAGCACCTTCACCCCCCAATTGAGAGCGGCTTCATCCAGTGCATTGACCACCGTGGCATTGATCAGATCGCGCTCCTCGAAGGTCTTGTCCAACTCCATGCGCCCCACGACGCTGCGAAGGGTGGTCTGCGCCAGTTGAGTGATGGCAATGATGTAGTCCGAAGAGCCGTAACTCGCGCGCATCGGGTCGGTGACCTGGAAGTACAAAATGCCGTCCACTTGGAGTTGGGTGTTGTCGCGCGTGATGCAGACCTGACTCGGTACATCCAGGGGCACCTCCTTGAGCGAATGCTTGTAGGCCACGCGCTCGATAAAGGGAATCAGGAACTTCAGGCCTGGGGTCAGCGTGCGGTCGTACTTGCCCAGACGCTCGACCACCCACGCCTCCTGCTGCGGCACGATCTTGAAGGTGCGGACGATGAAGATGATCGCGATGACCAGCAGGATGATGGCGATTTCCATGGGCGAGCGCTCCTAAAGCGGGTTCACAGTGTTGAAAGGGCCGAGCGGCGGATCGCTGGCACGCCTTCGGTCTGGTGCCGAGTGTGGGCGTGCACGGCTTGGACTCAAGGCAAGGGTTCCAGTTCCAGGCGGTTGCCGTGAACGGCCGTGATGCGATGGGCGCCGGCTTGTGCGGGCCGAGAAGGGGCCAGGTGGGCGTCCCATTCGCTGCCGCGGTAAGACACGCGGGCCGTGCCATCGGCGCGCCATTGATTGACCTGTACCGTTTGCCCGATGTCCAACAGCACATCCGGATTGGATGAGGCCGGCGCAGACTTTGGGTGGCGGGCTCGCCGGATGTGCCACAGGCTCGTGGCCCCGCCGCCCACCAGGGCAGCCGCGACCACCTGAGCCGCGGCATCCAGGCCAGCCCACTGAGCCAGGGCGCCGGCCACTGCGCCCAGCGCCAGCATCAGCAGATAGAAGGTGCCGGTGGCCAACTCGATGGCCACGAGGACGCCGGCGACGATCCACCAAAAGGTTGAGAGTGATTCGAACATCGGAGACACCTCCAAGTACAGCAGTTGCAGCACGCCGACGCATCGTCAAGCCCTCAGGGCCCGGCGGCAGGAAACGGTCAATGAACCGGCTTTTCGTGATTGAGTTGGGACGGAGTATGGATCCTCACTTTGTCACCGCGAGTCGGCCACTCGGCCCTACACTTGCGCGTTTTCCCTGAGCCTGGATCTTTCGGAGGCCCGCCCGTCATGTTGCGTTTCAATTTTCCCATCGTCATCATCGACGAGGACTATCGTTCCGAAAACACCTCGGGCATCGGCATCCGTGCCTTGGCGCAAGCCATCGAGAAGGAGGGCTGGGAGGTGCTGGGCACCACGTCCTACGGCGACCTCTCCTCGTTCGCACAGCAGCAAAGCCGCGCCAGCGCGTTCATCCTGTCCATCGACGATGAGGAGTTCACGCCGGGCCCCGAGTTGGACCCGGCCGTCTTGAACCTGCGCAAGTTCATCGAGGAGATCCGTTGGAAGAATGCGGATATCCCGATCTATATCTACGGCGAAACACGGACCTCTCAACACATTCCCAATGACATTCTGAGAGAACTGCACGGCTTCATTCACATGTTTGAGGACACGCCGGAGTTCGTGGCGCGTCACATCATCCGGGAAGCCCGCTCCTACCTGGACGGCTTGGCGCCCCCCTTCTTCAAAGCGCTGATGGACTATGCGCAGGACGGGTCCTATTCGTGGCACTGCCCAGGCCACTCTGGCGGCGTGGCCTTCCTCAAGAGCCCGGTGGGCCAGATGTTCCACCAGTTCTTCGGTGAGAACATGTTGCGCGCTGATGTGTGCAACGCGGTAGAGGAGTTGGGGCAGCTGCTGGACCATACGGGCCCGGTGGCGGCCAGCGAGCGCAATGCCGCCCGCATCTTCAACGCGGACCACTGTTTCTTCGTCACCAATGGCACCTCCACCTCCAACAAGATGGTGTGGCACCACACGGTGGCCCCGGGCGATGTGGTGGTGGTTGACCGCAACTGCCACAAGAGCATCCTGCACTCGATCATCATGACCGGTGCGGTGCCGGTGTTTCTGACGCCCACCCGCAACCATTACGGGATCATCGGCCCGATCCCCGAGAGCGAGTTCGAGCCCGAGACCATCCGGCGCAAGATCGCCAGCAACCCCTTGCTCAAGGGTGTGGATGCGGCAGCCGTCAAGCCTCGCATCCTCACGCTGACCCAAAGCACCTACGACGGTGTGCTCTACAACACGGAAACGATCAAAGGCAAGCTTGACGGGTGGATCGACACGCTGCACTTTGATGAAGCCTGGCTGCCGCACGCGGCCTTCCATCCCTTCTACGGGTCCTTCCACTCGATGGGCAAGCGACGTGAGCGACCGGTGACCTCCATGGTCTACGCCACGCAGTCGACCCACAAGTTGCTGGCGGGACTGTCTCAGGCCTCGCAGGTGCTGGTGCAGGACTCGCAAACCGTCAAGTTGGATCGGCATCTCTTCAATGAGGCCTACCTGATGCACACCTCCACATCGCCGCAATACGCCATCATCGCCTCATGCGATGTGGCCGCGGCCATGATGGAGCCACCGGGTGGCACCGCGCTGGTAGAGGAGAGCATCGCCGAGTCGATGGACTTTCGGCGTGCCATGCGCAAGGTCGATGAGGAGTTCGGCCATGACTGGTGGTTCAAGGTGTGGGGGCCAGAGAACCTGCCCGAGGAGGGCGTGGGGCGTGCCGACCGCTGGATGCTGCGCGCCCACGAGGAGTGGCACGGCTTTGGCGACCTGGCGCCGGGCTTCAACATGCTGGACCCCATCAAGTGCACGATCGTCACGCCGGGCATGGATGTCAATGGCAAGTTCGACTCGACGGGCATTCCCGCGTCGATCGTCACCAAGTTTCTGGTCGAGCATGGGGTGGTGGTGGAGAAGACGGGGCTGTACTCCTTCTTCATCATGTTCACCATCGGCATCACCAAGGGCCGCTGGAACACGATGCTCACCGCCTTGCAGCAGTTCAAGGACGACTACGACAAGAACGCCCCGCTGTGGCGATGCCTGCCAGAGTTTTGCCAGGCGCACCCGCGCTATGAGCGCATGGGCCTCAAGGACCTGTGTCAGTCGATCCACGAAGCCTATGCCGAATACGATGTGGCCAAGTTGACCACCGAGATGTACCTGTCCGACCTTCAGCCGGCCATGACGCCCAGTGATGCCTATGCCCACATCGCTCACCGCAAGACCGAGCGTGTGGAGATCGAACAGTTGGAGGGGCGCATCACCACCTCCCTGTTGACGCCGTACCCGCCGGGTATTCCGCTACTGGTGCCCGGCGAACGCTTCAACCGCAAGATCGTCGACTACCTGCGATTCACCAGAGACTTCAACAAGCGATTCCCTGGCTTCGACACGGACGTCCACGGGCTGGTGGAAGAGCCCCTGGGCAACGGGGCGGTGCGCTACTACGTGGATTGCGTGAAGCAGGGCTGAAGGTCCCGGGACTTATCGCGGGGCTTCATCAGCGGGCATCCCGGCCATGCGGCTGAAGCCGCCGTCCACATAGGTGATCTCCGCTGTCACACCGGAGGCCAGATCGGACATCAGGAACGCCGCCACGTTGCCCACATCGTCAATGGTGACGTTTCGGCGCAGGGGCGCCGTCTCCTCGACGATGCTCAGGATCTTGCCGAAGCCCTTGATACCCGACGCGGCCAGGGTCTTGATGGGACCGGCAGAGATGCCATTGACGCGAATGCCTTTGGGACCCAAGCTGGCGGCCGTGTAGCGTACGCTGGCTTCCAATGAGGCTTTGGCCAGGCCCATGGTGTTGTAGGCCGGCACCACCTTGTCGCTGCCGAGGTAGGTCAAGGTGAGCAAGGCGCTGCCGGGGCGCAACTGGGCTGCAGCCGCCTTGGCCATGGCGGGGAAGCTGTAGGCCGAGATGTCGTGGGCGACCCGAAAGGCCTCGCGGGAGAGTCCGTCCAGGAAGTCGCCGGCAATCGCTTCACGTGGGGCAAAGCCGATCGAGTGCACGAAGCCGTCGAAGCCTTCGGGCCAAGCGGTGCGAAGGTCGGCGAACAGCCGGTCGATCTGGGCGTCATCGCCCACGTCGCAGTCGTACACGGGGCCACCTCCGAACTCGGCGGCAAACTCGGTGATGCGGTCCTTGAAGCGCTCGCCCACGTAGCTGAAGGCCAGCTCAGCCCCTTCGCGGTGGCAGGCCCGTGCGATGCCGTAGGCAATCGATCGGTTGGACAGTACTCCGGTGATCAGGAGGCGTTTGCCAGCGAGAAATCCCATAGCTCAGTTCTCCGAGGCCACGGCGGCCCCTTAACCGCCGGATTGTGGCACGCACCTTGCGTGTGCCAGGGGAATACGCTATAATCTTGGATTGACTGATCAGCGCTGCGCGCCTTCGGTTGACGATATTGGCTGGGTGCCGTGGGCGCCTTGGCCCGCCGGGGTGTTTCACGCGCCTCAGGTCGGCGCTGAGGCGGCTGGGTGTGCAGGGTCCGCATCGCGACCGGCGCGCCAACGAGGGGCGGAAACTTCCAGCCCCTTTTTTGTTTGTCCGGCATGAATTCGACCTCATCGCAACGTGCTCGCCGCCCCGCAAGTGGCAAACCCGACAGCACCGGCCGTGTAGCCGGTGCGGGCCGTGGCATGGGGCGCCAGCAGCGGGCGCCGGCTTCAGTGGCCGCCAAGAAGGGCGTCCACGAGGTCGAAACGACATTCGAGCGTGTGGCGGCCTCCGGCAACTGGATGTCGGCTCTGGAGTCCACCATTGAAGGCATGGGCTACGAACTGGTGGATGTGGAGCGTTTGCCCAGGGGCCTCTTGCGCATCAGCATTGATCGTGTGCCCGGTCGGGTGTACCCGGTTGAATCGGAATTCGTAACGGTGGACGACTGCGAGGGGGTCACCCGTCAGTTGCAGTTGGTGTTCGAGGTCGAGAGCGTCGACTACGAGCGTTTGGAGGTCTCTTCACCCGGCCTGGACCGTCCCTTGCGCAAGCCGCACGACTGGGACCGTTTCTGTGGCCTCGAGGTGGACGTGACCTTCAAGATGCCATTCCAGGGCCGTCGCAAGTACCGCGGCCTGTTGACCCAGGCGCAGCCTCAGCCGCGTCTGATCGTCAAGGAAGGAAAGACCGAACAGGCGTTGGACTTCGCACTCGATGAAGTTCGCGAGGCCCGCCTGGTACCGGTGGTTGATTTCAAGGGGCGTGCTCGCGCCGCCCGCAACGGAGAGCAACAAACATGAACCGCGAAATGCTCATGCTGGTCGATGCGATCTCACGCGAAAAGAGCGTGGATCGTGAGGTCGTTTTCGGCGCCGTGGAGGCAGCGCTGGCTTCGGCCACCAAGCGCCTTCACGGCGGAGAGGTCGACATCCGCGTGTCGGTCGACCGCGACAACGGTGAATACGAAACCTTCCGCCGCTGGCTGGTGGTGCCCGATTCGGCGGGTTTGCAGAACCCCGATGCCGAGGAATTGTTGACCGATGCGATCGACCGTGTGGGTGAGATCGAAGAGGGTGACTACATTGAGGAGCCCATCGAGTCGTTGACGATCGGCCGGATCGGCGCACAGGCTGCCAAGCAGGTGATCCTGCAAAAGATTCGTGACGCCGAGCGCGAGCAGCTGCTCAACGATTTCCTCTCACGCGGAGAGAAGATCATGGTGGGTACGGTCAAGCGCCTGGACAAGGGCGACATGATCGTGGAAAGCGGTCGGGTGGAAGGCCGGCTCAAGCGCAACGAGATGATTCCCAAGGAAAACCTGCGCAGCGGCGACCGCGTGCGGGCCTATATCACGGGCATCGACACCACCATGCGTGGTCCGCAGATCATGCTTTCTCGCAGTGCGCCCGGTTTCATGATGGAGCTGTTTGCGCAGGAGGTGCCGGAGATCGAGCAAGGCCTGCTGGAGATCAAGAGCTGCGCACGCGATGCCGGCTCCCGCGCCAAGATTGCCGTGGTGTCCCACGACAAGCGGGTCGACCCCATCGGGACCTGTGTGGGTGTGCGTGGCTCGCGCGTGACCGCCGTGACCAATGAGCTCGCTGGTGAGCGAGTGGACATCGTGTTGTGGTCGGAAGACCCCGCACAGTTTGTGATCGGTGCGTTGGCGCCGGCCAATGTGCAGTCGATTGTGGTGGACGAAGAGCGCCATGGGATGGATGTGGTCGTCGACGATGAGAACTTGGCCATTGCCATCGGGCGCGGTGGCCAGAATGTGCGCTTGGCCTC
The DNA here is from genome assembly GCA_009923315.1 of Betaproteobacteria bacterium. Classification (GTDB taxonomy): domain Bacteria; phylum Pseudomonadota; class Gammaproteobacteria; order Burkholderiales; family Burkholderiaceae_C; genus RFTU01. The sequence continues at coordinate 6,723 of RFTU01000023.1, read as the reverse complement.
TGAGCTCACGGGCTGGCGCATCAACATCATGACGGCTGAGGAATCCGAGGCCAAGCAGGCCCAGGAGTCGCAGTCGATTCGCGCGTTGTTCGTGGAGAAGCTGGACGTGGACGAAGAGGTGGCCGACATTCTCATCGCCGAGGGCTTCACCAGCCTGGAAGAGGTCGCCTATGTGCCCATGCAGGAGATGATGGACATCGAAGGCTTCGACGAGGACACCGTGATGGAGCTGCGCAACCGGGCCAAGGATGCGCTGCTGACGATGGAGATCGCGCGCGAGGAGAACGTCGAGGATGTCGCCCAGGGTCTGGGTGACCTGGAGGGGCTGACACCCGAGTTGATTGCCCTCTTGGCTGATGGCGGTATCCACAACCGCGACGATCTGGCCGACTTGGCAGTAGACGAACTGGTTGAACTGACCGACATGCCCGAGGAGCAGGCCAAGGCGTTGATCATGAAGGCCCGTGAGCACTGGTTCACCGCTTGAGCCTTCGCCGCACCCCGCCTCACGCCTGAACGAGCCTATCCGCCGAACCGCATCCAAGGAATTCCACAATGGCCGTGACCACCGTCGCCCAGTTTGCCGCTGAGCTCAATCGCCCGGCGACAACGCTGCTCGAACAATTGCAGTCGGCTGGGGTCGTCAAGCAATCTGCTGAGGACGTCCTGACTGAGGGCGACAAGGAGCGTCTGTTGACCTTCCTGCGCTCATCGCATGGAACCGCTGGTGCCGAGCGCAAGAAGATCACGCTGACACGCAAGAGCACCAGCGAAATCAAGCAGGCTGACGCGTCTGGCCGTGCACGCACGATTCAGGTGGAAGTGCGCAAGAAGCGCGTCTTCGTCAAGCGCGACGAAGGTGCCGGCCTGGTTGAAGCCCCTGCAGCGCCGACGATTGACGAAGAAGAACTCCGTCGCCGGGAGGAAGAAGCCAGCCGCCAAGCGGAGTTGCTGCGCCGTCAGGAGGAAGAACTCGCTGAAAAGCGCCGTCTGCGCGAGGAGAAGGAACAACGCGAAGCCGAGGAGGCTCGTGCCCGGCAGGAGCTGGCCGAGCGTGAGGCGGCTGCCAAGGCTGACTCCCCGGATCAGGCTGACCAGCGCGCCGAAGACGGTCAGGCTGATCGGGCTGAGCACTCGGGGCTCACGCCCACCTCAGAGTCGGGTGTCGCGCCGGCGGCAGCTTTGCCAGCGGCTGAGCCGCCGGTCAAGTCCGCTGCTCGCGTGGTCAAGGCTGCCGATGCCGACGCGGCAGAACGTCAGCGCATGGCCGAACTGGAGAAGCGTCGCAAGGCCGCTGAGTCTGAAGCCGCTGCCATCCGCGCCATGATGAGCGCACCCAAGAAGGTCTTGGTGGCCAAGAAACCCGAGGAGCCCAAGGCCGCCGAGACCGCGATCAAAGGCACCATCCACAAAGCCGCAGCCAAGCCCGGCGCACCGGGTGCTGCTGCGGCGGCCAAGCCCGGTGAGAAGAAGTCGGTCAAGAGCGAGAAGCTTTCTTCGAGTTGGGCTGACGATGCCGCGAAGAAGCGCGCCCTCAAGACCCGTGGCGACACGACGGCCGGTACCCGAGCCGGTTGGCGCGCACCCAAGGGGCGTGGCCGTGGAGGTGACCGAGACCAGTCTTCCGCGCCCATGATGCCCACCGAAGCGGTGGTGCAGGAAGTGCACGTTCCAGAGACCATCAGCGTGGCCGATTTGGCGCACAAGATGAGCGTGAAGGCTGCCGAGGTCATCAAGCAGCTGATGAAGCTGGGTCAGATGGTGACCATCAATCAGCAGCTGGACCAGGAAACCGCGATGATCGTCGTGGAGGAGATGGGCCACAAGGCCTTGGCCGCCAAGCTCGACGACCCCGAGGCCTTCCTCGAAGAGGAGCAGGCAGCCACCGAGGCGGTGGCGCTGCCCCGCGCGCCGGTCGTCACCGTGATGGGCCATGTCGACCACGGAAAGACCTCGCTGTTGGACTACATCCGGCGAACCCGTGTGGCTTCTGGAGAAGCCGGCGGGATCACACAGCACATCGGCGCTTATCACGTGGACACTCCGCGAGGCACGATCACGTTCTTGGACACCCCGGGTCACGAGGCTTTCACCGCCATGCGAGCCCGTGGTGCAAAGGCCACCGATATCGTGATTCTGGTTTGTGCGGCCGACGATGGTGTGATGCCGCAGACCAAGGAAGCCATCAGCCACGCCAAGGCGGCCGGCGTGCCGATCGTTGTGGCCATGACCAAGGTCGACAAGCCCGAAGCCAACGTGGAGCGCGTCAAGAGCGAACTCGTGGGCGAGGAAGTGGTGCCTGAAGACTTCGGCGGTGACGCTCCGTTTGTGGGGGTGTCATCCAAAACCGGGCAGGGCATCGACGAATTGCTGGAGCAGGTGCTGCTGCAGGCCGAAGTTCTGGAGCTTGCGGCACCGCAGGATGCATTGGCCAAGGGCCTTGTCATCGAATCCAAGCTGGATAAGGGTCGTGGACCTGTGGCCACGGTGCTGGTGCAAAGCGGTACGCTCAAGCGTGGTGACGTTGTACTGGCCGGCTCGAGTTACGGGCGCGTTCGTGCCATGCTGGATGAGGCGGGCAAACCCACCGCAGAAGCTGGTCCCTCGATCCCTGTGGAAATTCAGGGCCTCACCGAGGTGCCGTTGGCAGGCGATGAGTTCATGGTCTTGGCTGATGAGCGTCGTGCGCGTGAGATCGCCACCTTCCGTCAAGGCAAGTACCGCGATGTGAAGTTGGCCAAGCAACAGGCTGCCAAGCTGGAGAACATGTTCGACAACATGGGCCAGGGTGATGTGCAGACCCTGTCGATCATCCTCAAGGCCGATGTGCAGGGCTCTCAGGAAGCGCTGGCCACGTCTTTGCTCAAGCTCAGTACCGAAGAGGTCCGCGTGCAGATCGTGCATGCGGCAGTTGGCGGCATCAGCGAGAGCGATGTCAATCTGGCGATCGCCTCCAAGGCCATCATCATTGGCTTCAACACCCGGGCCGATGCCGGGGCCCGCAAGTTGGCCGAAGGCAACGGCGTGGACCTGCGTTACTACAACATCATCTATGACGCCGTTGATGAGGTGAAGGCAGCACTGGGCGGCATGCTGGCTCCGGAACAGCGCGAAGAGATGTTGGGAACCGCTGAGATTCGAACGGTGTTCGTCGCCTCGAAGATTGGCACCGTCGCCGGCTCCATGGTCACCTCGGGGCTGATCCGTCGCAATGCGCGCTTCCGTCTGCTGCGCGAGAACATTGTCATCTACACCGGCGAGGTTGAATCGGTACGCCGTATCAAGGACGATGTGAAGGAAGTCAAGGAAGGCTTCGAGTGCGGTATCAAGCTCAAGAATGTCACCGACATCCAAGAGGGCGATGTCATCGAGTGCTTTGAGATCAAGGAAGTGGCGCGCACGCTGTAAGCCAGCAGGCGCTGGAGCCACAAGCCCCGCCGACGACCGGCGGGGCTTGTGCTTTCATGAATCATCCACATGCGACACAAGCGATCCATACCCAATCGAGGCCTGCGGGTAGCTGACCAGATCCAGCGGGACCTGGCCGAGCTCATCCGCGAACTCAAGGATCCCCGCTTGGGCATGGTCACCCTCAACGCGGTCGAGGTCACCCCTGATTACGCCCATGCCCGTGTCTATTTTTCGGTGTTGGTCGGTGATGCTCAGGGCAACCAGGACGCCTTGAACGAAGCTGCCGGATTTCTGCGAAACGGCTTGTTCAAGCGTTTGGCCATTCACACGGTTCCCACGCTGCATTTTCAGTTCGACCGCACCACCGAGCGTGCCGCCGAACTCAATGCCCTGATCCACCAGGCCAATGCCCAACGAGCCAAGGATTGAACGCCGCAACGAGGCGGCGCAGCGCCCGGCCCGCGTGAAGGTCACGCGCAGGCCGGTGCATGGCGTTCTGATACTGGATAAGCCCTTGGGGCTGTCCAGCAATGAGGCACTGCAGAAGGCCAAGTGGCTGTTGCGCGCGGAAAAGGCGGGGCACACCGGTACGCTGGACCCTGCGGCTACCGGTCTGTTGCCCTTGTGCTTCGGCGCTGCGACGAAGTTCAGCCAGATCAGCCTGGACGCGGACAAGGTCTACGAGGCCCAGGTGCGTCTGGGCTTGACAACCGACACGGGTGACGCCGAGGGACGCGTGCTGCTTGAATCGCCGGTTCGTTTGGAGGCGGCAGAGGTGGAGGCAGCACTGGAGCGCTTCCGGGGTGACATTGATCAGGTCCCTCCGATGCATTCGGCACTCAAGCGTGAGGGCCGCCCCTTGTACGAATACGCGCGCCAAGGCTTGACGGTGGATCGACCCTCCCGCCGCGTACGGATTCATGAATTGAGGGGTCAATGGTCTGCGCATGAGCCCGAGCGCTTGGCGCTTTTCGTGCGCTGTTCGAAAGGGACCTACATACGGACGCTGGCCGAAGACATTGGGGCCGTCCTGGGTTGTGGGGCCTCCTTGACCGCACTGCGCCGCGTGGGCAGTGGTCCGTTGCGCGTGGAGCACGCCATCAGCCTGCAGTCGCTAGAAGCCCTCGATGAGGATGATCGTGTGGCCTGTCTGCTGCCTGTTGATGAACTGCTGCGCGACTGGCCGGCTGTTGAGCTCGAGTCCGATGAGGCCGCCCGGTTCATCACGGGCATGCGGCGCCGTGTGGCTCAGGCCGATTGCGAGGCCGTCCGCGTATACGGCCCCCGCGTTTCTCAAACCACCGACCGACGCCCGCTGTTGGGCAGTGCCCACATCCGGGCCGGTGAACTCATCCCGGACCGGCTGCTGAGTCCACCGGAAATTCAGGCCCAGTCCTGAGCCCACGTTCGCGCGCCAAAGTTGGTGCGTATGGCTGGGCGCACGACGATCAGCGCTCGCATCACCCGTTTCTTCAATCTTCCGTTCCGAGGCACCCATGAGCCGCCCCATCCGCAACATCGCCATCATCGCCCACGTCGACCACGGTAAAACCACCATGGTGGACCAACTGCTGCGCCAAAGCGGCACCTTTGCCGAACATGAGAAGGTTGTGGACACGGTGATGGACAGCAACGCCATCGAACGCGAGCGCGGGATCACCATCCTGGCCAAGAACTGTGCCGTGAGCTGGGAGGGCACGCACATCAACATCGTGGACACGCCGGGCCACGCCGACTTCGGTGGCGAGGTGGAGCGTGCGTTGTCGATGGTCGACGGTGTGGTGCTGCTGATCGATGCGCAGGAAGGCCCGATGCCCCAAACCCGATTCGTCACGAAGAAGGCGCTGGCGCTTGGCCTCAAGCCGATCGTGGTGGTCAACAAGGTGGACAAGCCCGGAGCCCACTGCGAAAAGGTGATCAATGCGGCTTTTGACCTGTTCGATAAGTTGGGCGCCACCGATGAGCAGTTGGATTTTCCCGTCGTGTACGCCTCGGGCATCAACGGTTGGTCATCCCTGCAAGAGGGTGCTCCCGGTCAGCCATGGGGGTCAGACATGTCGGCCCTGTTCAACACCATCCTGCGGCATGTGCCGGCGCACCAGGGCAACCCAGACGCGCCGCTTCAGTTGCAGATTTCAGCGCTCGACTACTCTTCCTTCGTGGGGCGTATCGGTGTGGGTCGTGTGAATGCCGGTCGCATCAGACCCGGCATGGATGTCTTGGTGATGGAGGGGGCTCAAGGCAAGACGACCAAGGGCCGAATCAATCAGGTGCTGACCTTCCAGGGTTTGGACCGCATGCAGACGGCTGATGCCGGGCCAGGTGACATCGTGCTGATCAATGGCATTGAAGACATCGGAATCGGCGTGACGGTGACGGATCCGGCCGATCCCCAGCCCCTTCCGTTATTGAAGGTTGATGAGCCGACGTTGACCATGAACTTCTGCGTGAATACTTCACCGCTGGCAGGGCGTGAGGGTAAGTTCGTGACCAGCCGCCAAATCTGGGACCGGCTGCAGAAGGAGCTTCAAAGCAACGTGGCACTGCGCGTGCGCGAGACCAGCGAGGACGGCATTTTTGAAGTGTCCGGACGCGGCGAGCTGCACCTGACCATCCTGCTGGAAAACATGCGCCGCGAGGGGTATGAGCTGGCTGTCAGCAAGCCCCGCGTCGTCTTTCAGGAGATTGATGGCCAGAAGTGCGAACCCATCGAACTGGTCACGGCTGATGTGGAAGAGCAGCACCAGGGTGGCGTGATGCAAGCCCTAGGCGAGCGCAAGGGCGAGTTGGTGAATATGGAGCCCGATGGGCGAGGACGTGTACGCCTGGAGTACCGCATTCCGGCTCGAGGCCTCATCGGTTTCTCCAACGAATTCCTGAACCTCACACGTGGCTCGGGCCTGATCTCCAACATCTTCGATGGCTACGAGCCCCACAAGGGTGAGATCGCCAGCCGCAAGAACGGGGTTCTGATCAGCATGGACGCTGGCGAGATTTTTACCTATGCCCTGGGTAAGCTTGATGACCGTGGCCGCATGTTTGTGAAGGCGGGAGACCCGGTTTATGAGGGCATGATCGTCGGAGTGCACAACCGGGACAACGATCTGGTGGTCAATGCCACGCGAACCAAGCAACTCACCAACTTCCGTGTGAGCGGCAAGGAGGACGCCATCAAGATCACGCCGCCCATCGAGCTGACATTGGAGTACGGGGTCGAGTTCATTGAGGACGATGAGTTGGTGGAAATCACCCCCAAGAGCATCCGTCTGCGCAAGCGCTTCCTGCAGGAGCATGAGCGCAAGCGTGCGGCTC
>RFTU01000220.1 GCA_009923315.1 Betaproteobacteria bacterium | reverse complement strand
TCACGGCACACTCACCCGATGGGTGAAGCAAGACGCAAGGCACTGGCGGCGCGCCAAGGAGCTGGGCGGGAGCCTGACGAGTCACTGGTGGTGGACACGCTGGGCGGGCGCATGCACGTGCGCTGGGACTCAGGTGCGGCGGCTACGCCGCACGGCCAGCTGGTGTTCTTCGCCGAGTTCCTTGCCGCCACGGGCGTGTTCGAGCGCTGGGTATCGACGTGCCCGCTGTCCTACCGCAGCGGCAACGCGCCAGACAAGCGCGACGTGCTGGGCACGCTGATGCTGGGGCTGCTGGCTGGGCATCGCCGCTACGCGCACATCACGGCGCTACGCGGCGACGCTGTGGCCGCGCAGGCCCTGGGCATGGCCAAGGTGGTCAGCGAGGACGCGCTGCGCCGGGCGCTGGAGCGCATCGACGAGGCGGCCAGCGCGGCATGGATGCGCCCGAGCCTGATGCACTCGGTGCGCGAGGCACTGGATCGGCCCTGGGTGCTGGATATCGATGCGAGCATCAAGCCGCTGTACGGGAGGCAAGAAGGCGCGGAGATAGGCTACAACCCGAGCAAGCCGATGCGGCCCAGTCACGTGCTGCACACGTTCTTGGTGAGCAACTTGCGCCTGGTGCTGGACGTGCAGGTCAGCGCGGGCAAGCAGCACACCAGCGGGCACGCCAAGGCGGCGCTCGGACAATTGCTGGACGAACTGGGTGACAGGCGCCCGGCACTGGTGCGTGGGGACTCCGGCTACGGCAACGAAGGCATCCTGGTGACGCTGGAACAGCGCCAGCAGCCCTACCTGCTGCGATTGCGACAGACGAAGAACGTGCAGCGCCTGGTGGCGCAGCAGTTTGCCCGCCAGGACTGGAGCCGGCCGGACAACCAGGGCTGCCAGATGGTGGAGGCTCAGCTGCAACTGCACGGCTGGAGCACCAAGCGCCGGGTCGTCATCGTGCGCCAGCGCATCCGCGGGGGTATCGCACGCGAGCGGCGCGTCGATGGCAAGCAGCTGCGGCTGGATCTGGCGGGCCCGAGCGTGCACGAGGGCGACAAGCTCTGGGAGTACGCGGTGCTGGTCACCGACGTGGCCTACCCGCTGGAGTCGATCGGGCAGCTCTACCGGGACCGGGCCGATGCGGAGAACGCCTTCGACGAGTTGAAGAACCAGTGGGGCCTGGGGGGCTTCACGACGCAGGACATCAACCGCTGCCAGACCGTGGCGCGCAGCTGCGCG
>RFTU01000219.1 GCA_009923315.1 Betaproteobacteria bacterium | reverse complement strand
TTGAGCCCGAAGATAACAGCAACAAACGGGTGAATCCTCCGATGCTGAATGAGCTTGCAGAGGTCGCAGGGTTGACAAAGACATATCTCGACCGCTACCTGCCTGGCATGCGTCAACGCGGGCTGTCCGCTGGCTGCGTATGGCCCTGACTTGGGGCGTGGTAGCTGCGGTGCTGTTCGGCGCGCTATTGCACGCCTCTTGGAACGCGCTTGTCAAGTCAAGCACTGACAAGGCCCTCGATACCGCCGTTATTCACCTCGTGGGCAGCTTCATTGGGTTCCCACTATTGCTGTTGGCGGGCTTGCCGCCACCACAGGCCTGGCCATTCATAGGCGCATCGGTGGTGATCCACATCGCCTACTATATCGCGCTGACAGGCGCCTACCAGCATGGCGATTTGGGGTTGACCTATCCGCTGATGCGGGGCATCGGGCCGATGTTGGTGGCTCTGTCTTCCTCGCTGGCGCTTGGCGAGCGTTTGTCCCCGCTGGCTTGGGCTGGCGTTGTGGGCGTGAGCAGCGGCGTGCTCGTACTTGGGCTTTCACAGCGCGCGTTGCAGCAGCCCAAGGCTATCGCCTTCGCACTGATCAACGCGGTGGTCATTGCGATTTACACCGTGGTCGACGCTATCGGTGCGCGTATGGCCGTGGCCCATGGTGGCAGCGCGCTACAGTATGTGGCTACCCTCTTTGTGCTGGACGGCTGGCCATTTGGGCTGCTGGTCTTGCGGCAGCGAGGATTTGCGCGCGTCTTGCCGTATGCTCGCGCGCGCCTGCCCGTTGCCACGCTGGGTGCGGCAGCGTCGCTGGGCTCCTACGGCATAGCGTTGTGGGCTATGACCCACGCACCCGTGGCGACGGTGGCAGCGTTGCGCGAAACCTCGGTGCTGTTTGCCGCCTTGCTGGGCACTTGGTTCCTCAAGGAGCCTTTCTCATGGCGCCGTGGGATAGGCACAGCCGTGATCCTCTCGGGAGTGATGTCACTACGCATGGGTTGACCTAAGGATAAGCATTTAGAACAGTTCGGCGAGGCCAGCCCAAACCCGAGGACAGATCAAACAATACCCGATCCGAGATCATGCTTGGACCTTGATTCAGAGGCTCTGCTTCGTCTGGGATATGATGTTTGGATGATGCGCTTAACCCATCACCTAATCTGGCTTTGCATCGCCGCCCTTTGCTTTCAAGTCGTTGTGAGTACTGGTCTTTGCAAAGTCTCTGCTGGACATTC
>RFTU01000218.1 GCA_009923315.1 Betaproteobacteria bacterium | reverse complement strand
GCATCAGCAACGTGTGCGCCGAGGCAGGCATGGAGAACGTGCTGCGCTGGGTGCATCTCGACATGGACGAGCGCGAGCTGCGCAACCGTGTCAAGAACAAGATGATCCGCCCGACCACCATTCCGCAGACGCACGAGGCGCTGGTGTTCGAGCAGGCCGTGGCGCGCGAGGCGCTGCGGCTGGCGTTCGAGCAGCACCGCGCCTTCGCCACCACGCTGAAGGGCGTGCAGCAGCAGCGCACGGTGGGCGACGCGTTCAAGCAGCAGGAAGGTGGCGCCAGCCTGGTGGATCGCATGCGCATGGATCTGCTGGTGGCCTCCGGCGGCGTGCTGAGCCACGCGCCGCGCCTGGAGCAGACGGCCATCATGCTGCTCGACAGCTTCGAGCCCGAGGGCTTCACCGAACTCGCCAAGGACAGCATCTTCATGATGCCGCACCTGGGCGTGCTGGCCAGCGTGCATGCGCAGGCGGCCATGGAGGTGTTCGAGAAGGACTGCCTCGTCGTGCTTGGCACCGCGGTGAGCGCCAAGGGCGAGGCCAAGCGCGGCAAGCCATGCTTCAGCTGGAACCTGCAGCCTGAACAGGGGTCTGCGCAGGCGGCCAGTGGCACCGTGAACGCCGGTGACATTGTGCGCGTGAAACTCGACGCCGGCTGCACGGCAAGGCTTGAGGTGAAGCCGGAACGCGGCATCGATCTGGGCGAGGGGCCTGGCAAGCCTGTCACCCGCAGCGTGCGCGGCGGGCCGGTGGGCCTGCTGCTTGACGCGCGCGGCCGGCCGCTGAAGCTGTCCGAGGATGCCGCCGAGCGCCGCACCTGCCTGAAGGCATGGAACGCGGCCGTGAGCGTGCATGGCTGAACACTGTTACTGTGCCCGTGTTCCCAAGATCTCTCGTCAGGAGTCACCGATGCGTCTCTCGATCATTCTCGCGCTTGCGCTTGCCCTCCCGCTGAACTGGCTGACGGGGTGCAACGTGGCGCCGAAGACGGAGGATCGAACCACCTTCGTGGAAGAGGCGCGTGATGGCCTGAAGTATTTCGAGAAGCACGTGACCGGCCTGCAGAAGCAGATCCGCGACTCGGCCGGCTACGCGGTGTTCCCGGGAACTGGGCAGTGGGGAATCATCTTCACGGGCGGCAGCTTCGGCCGCGGCGCCGTGTTCTCTCCCGATGGCACGCAGGTTGGCTGGGCCGCGGTGAACAACTTCAACCTCGGCCTGCAGCTTGGCGGG
>RFTU01000217.1 GCA_009923315.1 Betaproteobacteria bacterium | reverse complement strand
CACGTATCCGTTGTGGGACACGATGGGGAAGGCAGAGAGAAAGGCCGCCTGCAAGCCCTCGGGTTTGCGCTGCTGGGATGGCAGCTCTTTCTGCAGGAACGCGACGTAGGACTCGCGCTGCATCGTCAACAAATAGGGAACGTTCAGAACGCTTTCGCGCTTTCCGAAGCTCTTGCGGATACGCTTGCGCTCGGTGTAGCTGTAAGCGTGAGTGGGTGCTTGCGCCATGGATGACTCCGTGTCGATGGGCGTCCCGTGCTGACCGTGCACGGCGTCCGTCGGCGACTGGCTCTGCTCGAACATTGCGTTCGATAGCTTGGTGGCTGGCCACTACCAACCGCTGGCGGACAACCCCGGCCTTGCACCGGAGTCCGACCAAACCCGTTCTCTGCAGTCGGATCAGAGAACACTGGGAAACCGCCGGGTGGCGGCTTCGCGGTGTGCTCGTCTGGCTGGTCAGGCGGGATGTTTCAAAGGACATCTGCTCTGGAAGCCGATGCTTTGAGACAGCCCTCTGAACAGTCGGGGACAGAGCGGCCGGGCGTGCTGCGCACGCGTCGGCAGATCTGTCCCGCGATGTCGTTACTTCAGTTCGACCTTCGCGCCGGCTTCTTCCAGCTTCTTCTTGGCAGCCTCGGCGTCGGCCTTGGCAATGCCTTCCTTCACAGGCTTGGGAGCGCCGTCGACCAGATCCTTGGCTTCCTTGAGGCCCAGGCCGGTGATTTCGCGCACCGCCTTGATCACGCCCACCTTGTTGGCGCCGGCCTCGGCCAGCACCACGGTGAACTCGGTCTTCTCTTCAGCGGCCGCAGCAGCGCCGCCTGCCGCGCCACCGGCCGCCGGGGCGGCCATGGAGGCGGCGGACACGCCGAACTTCTCTTCGATGGCCTTGACCAGGTCGTTGAGTTCCAGAACGGTCATACCGTCCAGAGCGGTCAGAAATGCGTCTTTATCGAATGCCATGATGGTTTCCTATGTACAGAAGGTTTGATTGAGTAAAAACAGGGTCAGGCCGAGGCGGCTTGGCCGCCGCCGCGCTGCTGAGCCAGAGCGGCCAGCACGGCTGCGGTGCGCTGCACCGGGGACTTCAGCAAGCCAGCCACCTGCGACAGCAGGACTTCCTTGCTGGGCACCGACGCCAGGGCTTTCACGCCATTGACGTCCAGTGCCTTGCCACCGTAGGCACCACCCTTGATGACGAGCTTGTCGTTGGTCTTGGCAAAGTCGGCAATGACTTTGGCCGCCGCGACAGCGTCTTCC
>RFTU01000216.1 GCA_009923315.1 Betaproteobacteria bacterium | reverse complement strand
GATCACATCGGCCTGCTCCAGTTCCGCATCCAGATCATAACCCACCCGGACTCCCAGCTCTTCAAACTCTTTCGGCAACAGCGTTGGCGGGCCAACCAGTGTCACCTTCGCCCCCAGTTTGGTCAACGCCCACAAGTTGGATCGGGCCACCCGGCTGTGGATGATGTCGCCGACAATCAATACGCGTACACCTTCCACCTTCCCCAACCGCTCCTGAATGGTAAAGGTGTCGAGGAGTCCCTGCGTGGGGTGCTCGTGCGCCCCGTCCCCCGCATTGATCACCGAAGCTTTGAGCCGCTGGGAGAGAAAATGGGCGGCCCCGGCTGACCGGTGCCGGATCACAATCACTCCGGCTTGCAGCGCCTCCAGATTTTTGGCCGTATCGGAAAGCGTCTCTCCTTTCCGCAGGCTGCTCGAGTCCTTGTCCAGCGAGACCACGTCGGCGCTCAGCCGCACCGCCGCCAACTCAAAGGAGATTCGCGTCCGGGTGCTCGGCTCGACAAACAGATTCACCACCGTGCGACCTTGAAGTGCCGGCACCTTCTTGATGGGTCGACCCAGAATTTCCTTAAACACTTTGGCCGTCGCCAATACTTGGTTCAATTCCTCCACGGAAAGCTCCCTCAGGGACAAAAAGTCTTTGCGGTGCCAAGTCGTGCTCATGTTGCCCCCTTCTCCAAAACCACCGCGTCCTCGCCATCCTGCTCGGCCAGCCGGACGCGCACCTTATCCCCCGGAGAAGTCGGCAGGTTCTTTCCGACAAAATCCGGTCGGATGGGCAGCTCCCGATGCCCACGGTCCACCAGGACGGCGAGCTGGATGACTTTGGGCCGCCCCAGATCGCACAGGGCGTCCATGGCCGCCCGAATCGTTCGGCCCGTGTAGAGCACATCATCCACCAGGATCACGGTTTTGTCCTTCACATCGAAAAGCACCTCACTGCCCTTGGGGACGGGCATGGCTTGGCCTATGAGTTGGCTTTTGGTGGGTGGCACAGGCGGCAAATGGGCTGGGCGGTTGCGCTCGCTTTGGTTGATGCCCGTCGGAACGAAGCCGCCCTGATACAGCTCCGTCTCGTACTGCAACGGAGACAGCACCGTGCCATCGTCGGCAATCAGGAACTGGCGGTTGTTGACGCGGTCGTCATCCGTGGTGATCCACAGCGAGCCGATCAGCAGCCAGGTCTTGAGTTCCTGCGCCAGCGCGCGGTAGGCGGCCAGCGCCGGATGCTTCTCCTCGGTGAAGCCCAGGCGCGATGCACCGGTGCCCGGCGCGACCATGCC
>RFTU01000215.1 GCA_009923315.1 Betaproteobacteria bacterium | reverse complement strand
ACGACGGTTTTATTCAGGTACGGCTGGTACGATAGGTTCATCTGTAGGGGCCTCTTTTGGAGCAGGTTCAGGAGCCGGAGGCATAACCGAATCAACGGTCCCGCTAACGCTCGAAGAACCGGTGAGGGATGTGTCCATCTGTACGGAGAGCTCGGCGATCCTAGCGCGGATGTTATCCACCGCGGACTTAACGTAGCTGAACTCGTCTGCGGTCGAGACGCCCTCTGCCTGAAGCAGCCATCCTACCACAGTTTCCGCGGTAACCTCGTCGAAGTCAATAAACCCGTCCGGATCGATCTTCTCCAGCCCACCCATGATCTGGGCCTCCAGGTCGGTCTTGACGAAGTTCATGATCTTGGCGGCACTCTTGACGCCGCCAAAACTCGAACTCTTGGCCGAGGAGTTGTTGGAGAACTGCTGCTTCATGATGGCCTCGAGCTCGCTCATGGCCGAGGGCTGCACCGTTTCCAAGCTGGCAATGCGCTGCATGATCTCTGAGCGGGATCCGCCTGGCAGGAAGGCCAAGACGTCGGCTGCCACGTCATAGTCGAGCACACTCAAGATGATGGCAATCACCTGCGGGTGTTCACCCAAAATCATGTCGGCGATCGAGCGCGCGTCCATCCACTGCAGGATCTCCAGGCCGCGGCTGCCTTGGCCGGGCAGGATGCGTCCCAAAACCGATGCGGCCTTGTCTTCGCCGAGGGCCCGCTTGAAGACTTTTTCCACATAGTCGGTGGTGCCCAGGCCCAAGCTGGTCTGCTTCTTGAGCGTCATGACGAAGTCGTCGAGCACGAAGTTCACGGCCTCTTGCGACAAGTCCGCCACGGAGACCATGGCAGCGCCCAGGGCCTGAACCTCCTTGGGGTTCATGTAGCGAAGGATCTCGGAGGCTTGCTGCTCACCGAGCAGCAGCATCAGCACGGCCGCTCGCTGGGTGCTGGACAGGGCTTCCAGCTCCAACTTGAGCGCCTCGGTCATGATCGGCCCGACATCAGGCGCGTTGATCACCTCACCAGGCTTGGCATCAGCTGCTGCGCCGGCTTCCTTGGGTGCGTCCTTGACTTCCGCTTTGGTGGCCATGGTAGGGCTCTCCTGCTGCTGGGTCTGCTTGGCGGGCCTGGTGGCCTCAGCCCAGCTTGATCATGTTCTTGAGCACGCTGGCCACGCGTGCCGAGTCTTCGGCCACCAGCATCCGGATCAGCGCCACCTTGTCGTCGTAGGTGTTGGCGGTGTCCAGCATCTCGGCGGAAATCGCGCTCTTCTTGGGCTTGAGCTTGGCCTTGATCTC
>RFTU01000214.1 GCA_009923315.1 Betaproteobacteria bacterium | reverse complement strand
GCCCCGGTACCGCCACTGCCGTGCAACAGGATCAGCAGCGGCGCAGGCGCGGCCGGGTCCGCTCCGGCAGGACGGCGTAGCTCGAGGCTGCGACCCGTCTGACCGATCTCGACCCGCGCGGTCAGGCCCGGGGTGCCGACCGGACAGGCCGCCTGGGCGACGGCGCTCCAGCCCAGCAGGGCCAGAGCTGCACCGAGGCGCCGGGTCCACGGGCCCAAGGCAAGATCCGGCATGGCTATCCCTCCGCTGTTTGGCCGACGAGCTTAGGGAGCCTGGGCGCTGAGTAAACCGGCGGCGATTCTGGCGGGTGATCAGGCAACGGCTTGCCCGGCCCTGTCCCCGCGTGATTTGGCCGAGCCAAGCGCGGTTCTGACTGCTAGTTCGCCCTGATGACCAACCCCCGCAACCTCACCCTCGGCGGGCTGGGCCGGGCGTTCACCTTCAGTGACGACACGGTGGAGTTGGCTCCCGCCGATGCCATCCTCAACGGGACGACTAACCTGACGGTGGCTTTTTGGATGAGGAACAGCGGCACGAGTGAGGAAAATATTGTCAGCTGCGCCGGCAATGGGGACGCTAACGCCTACCTGATCTATGTGACTGGGGGGAACAGTTTCCGGGTCCTGCAGGCCGGGGTCAGTGAGGTGAGCTGGACGGTGGCCGCCCTTTCCGACAGCCAGTGGCACCATTACACGGTGGTGCGGCGGGCCGCCAACCAGATGGAACTTTATTTTGACGGGGTTTCCCAAGGAGTGCGGACGACCAGCGCCAACTTACCGGGGATGAACTTCCCGGCGGCATCCTCGGCCATCATCCTTGGTCAGGATCAGGATGCGCTGCGCGGAGGTTACAGCTCCGGTCAGGCGCTTTACGGGGACCTAGACGAAGTGGCGATCTGGCGGCGGGCGCTCTTGCCGGAGGAAATCTTCCGCGTGGCCACGGGCCGGGTGAACGAGGTGCCCACGGACTTGGCCGTCTATCATTCTTTTGACGAGGCCAGCGGCACGGTAGTGACGGACGCTAGCGGCAACGGCCGGAACGGGATCATGGGCAGCGGCGGTTTCCTCCCCACACGGATCACGGCAAACAACGCCACGCTGACGGCGCTGGCTAACATGACCTTCACCAACGCCATCGCCCTGAAGGCGCCCGGCACCGTGGACACGGGGACGAACCGGGTGAACAGTACCGGAACGATCAGCGGCAGCGGGAGCCTGAACAAGCAGGGGACGGGCACGCTGGTGCTTTCCGGCTCGAACACCTTCTCCGGCGGATCGTTCCTGAACGCGGG
>RFTU01000213.1 GCA_009923315.1 Betaproteobacteria bacterium | reverse complement strand
GTACCATTATGTACCATTATGTACCATTATGTACCATTATGTACCATTATGTACCATAAATAGTAAAAATTGATTTATTGTATCTTTAAGTAATAACACTTACAATCCAGTTATGGCAGCGAAGTTTGCTTATGAGTATGAAAAGTACTTATGCGATGCTGAAAGTATCAAAGAAACTGTTCTTAAATATGGCGTAGCTATATGTCCTATATTGAACACGGAAGAATGCGAGAATATGATAGAAAATAAATGGGATATATTGGAGAAATTAACGGCAGAGTTTGAAGTACCTATTGATAGGAATAATAAGGCAACTTACAAGCAGATTAACGAATTATTTCCAAATCATAAGATGTTGATTCAGCATTGGAAAATAGGACATTCTAAATTGGCGTGGGAAGTAAGACAAAACGAGAAGGTAATAGATGCTTTCAGGAAAATATGGAATGCAGAGGATTTAATTGTGAGCTTTGATGGTGCGAGTATTTACATTTTAGATAAACCTACGCGAGAATCTAATTCGTGGTTTCACGTGGATCAGAGTTATACGAGAAATAATTTTGAATGTATTCAAAGTTGGATAAATGCTTATGATACAAAGGAGGGCGATGCGACTCTTGTAATATTAGAGAACAGCAATAATTTTCACGAAGAGTTTCAGAAGGAGTTTAATATAACTGATAAAAAAGATTGGTATAAATTGGCGAACAAAGAGCAATACGATTTCTATATAAATAAAGGGTGCAGAGAGGTAGCTATAAAATGTCCTCGTGGATATGGAGTATTTTGGGATAGCAGAACATTACATTACGGAAACCCAGTTCAAAAAACGGCGAACGACGATTATAATTATAGATGCGTCGTATATGTTTGTATGGTTCCGCGAGCATTTGCGAAAAAAAAAGATTTGGAAAAGAGAGTAAGGATATTTAATGAGTTGAGAATGACTTCTCATTGGCCTAATAAAGCTACGCTATTCCCTAAGCTCCCGAGGACATATGGAAAACCCATTAAAAAAATCTGCGATATTACGATGGACGAAGTAAGTAAATATATAACAAGCGAAGGAATGCGCTTAATCTAATCATTTAACTCGCCAGTTCTCATAAAAATATCATATATATCTTGTGCGTAATTTTCGGCAACATCAGTCTATATATTATTTTTATATTTAAATAGATAATGCGAAGGCATAATTTAATAGGTTTATGGTAGAACATATATTACAAAATCTTTTTTATATAAAAAATTAAAATCTTTTCTATTATAATAGATAATAGAAGATAAATATATGAGTAGTTGCTACAATTCAGTAATACT
>RFTU01000212.1 GCA_009923315.1 Betaproteobacteria bacterium | reverse complement strand
GGTGGCCAACATCGGCAGTGCCAGCGCGTGCTTGACCCTGAGCATCCAGGCACCCGGGCGAGGCAGCCGGGCCGCCCAGGCGGGCATGAGGCTGAGCAGCAGGTAGGGGGCGGCCATGCCCAAGCCCAGCGCCGCGAACACCCCCAGGGCGGGTGCGGGGGGTAGGGTCATGGCCACACCCAAGGAGGCCCCCATGAAGGGCGCGGTGCAGGGGGACGCCACCAACACCGCCAGCACGCCGGTCAGGAAGTGGTCCACCACAGGGTGGCGTGCGCGTGCGGCCGCCCAGGAGCCGGGCACCATCATGCTGAATTCAAACAGCCCCAACAGATTCAATCCCATCAGCGTGAACAGCAAGGCCAGGGCCGCCACGAAGGGCGGCGATTGCAGTTGGAAGCCCCAGCCCAATTGCTCGCCGGAGGCCCGCAGGGCCAGCAGCAGCGCAGCCAAGGCGGTGAAGCTCAGCACCACGCCCACGGTGTAGGACAAGCCGCCCAGGGCCAAGGCGCGGCGGTTGTGCGCGTCGGCCGCGAAGCCGAACACCTTCAGCGACAACACGGGGAACACGCAGGGCATCAGGTTGAGGATGAGCCCCCCCAGCAGGGCGAACAAGGCCGCGGCCCACCAGCCGGTGGGCTGAGGCGGCGTGGGCCCGGCGCCCCGTCCGGCATGCGGCCCGGCGGCCGAACCCTCCGTGGCGCTGGAGCCCGCCACCACACCGGCCCCCGCACCGGCCGGAGCGCCCGCATCGGCGGCCGGCCATGTGCCGCCGACAGCCGCCGTCAGCTCGATGCCGTGCGGCGATGGGCCACCGCCGCCCGCGTCGGCCAGAGCCAGCACGAACCCCATCTGCGCAGGGGCTTCGAGCCGTTGAGGCGAAAAGGCCAAGACGCCGACCCAGGTGCCGCTGCCTGTCCACTGGGCCTGCGGCCCCACCGAGGGTGACAACACCTGCGCGGCCGTGGGAAAGACCGACAACTGGCGCCCCTGCCAGGCCGGTGGCAAGCCGCTGAGTTCCAGACGCAGACCTTGAGCGTCCACCACGGCGTTCGCACGCGAACCCGGCCAATTCACCGGCTGGCGCGCCAGGGCCTGCTCAAACAGGGCCACGTCCTTGACCAGAGCCGCTCGCGCAGCACCGGCGGGCAAGGTCAGGCTGAAGTCGCCGCCCTCAGGGATGCAGACGTTTTCGCACACCAGCCAGTCGGCCCGTAGTCGGATGGTCAGGGGGCCTTCAGCCAAGGGCTTGTCCACCGTCAAGGGCACGGGCAGGAGCAGGGTGCCCTCGTAGCCATGGTTCATCAGGGGGCCGATGGGCAGGCGCTGCGGGACCGGCCAAGCGATGTCACCGGCCTGCAAGCCCGGCGGCAGCTGCCACTGC
>RFTU01000211.1 GCA_009923315.1 Betaproteobacteria bacterium | reverse complement strand
TATGCCGCGGTGCTCTTGGTCTTGGCTGCCCCCGAATACCTGGTTCAAGCCTGAAAGCCCAGCCATGAGCGACTTCAACCGCAGCAGCCGTCGAGCCTTCGTTCAGCGGCTGGGTCAATTGGGCTTGGCTGGCGCTGCCGCGCCCTGGGCCTTGAACCTGGCCGCCATGAGCGAGGCCGCCGCACAGGCCACCACCGCGACCGACTACAAGGCCCTGGTGTGCGTGTTTCTCTATGGCGGCAACGACCATTGGCACACCCTGCCGCCCTACGACAGTGCCAGCCACGCCGAATACCTGCGTATTCGCACCACCATCGCCCACCAGCGTGATGCGCTGGCCGCCACGGCCCTGCCGGGGGGGAATGGATTGACCGATGGGCGCCTGGTGGCCCTGGCGCCCGACCTGGCGCCGTTGAAGACGCTGTTCAACCAGGGCTCTCTGGGGGTCCTGCTGAACATCGGCACCCTCATTCAGCCCACCACCAAGGCCCAGTACACCGCGGCCAACGTGCCGCTGCCGCCCAAACTCTTCTCCCACAATGACCAGCAGTCGGTGTGGCAAAGCTCCAACCCCGAGGGCGCCACCTCGGGCTGGGGGGGGCGCATGGGTGACCTGTTCCTGTCCGGCAATGGCCGCACCACGTTCACCTGCGTCAATGCCAGCGGCAACGCGGTGTTCATGAGCGGGCGTGACGCGGTTCAGTATCAGGTCAGCACCGCCGGTGCGGTGGCCATGAGGGGCTTGACCTCACCGCTGTTCGGCTCCCAGGCCTGTAGCGACGCCTTGAGGCAGTTGGTGACCGCGTCTCACCCGCACCTGATGAGGGCGGAGTACACGCGAATCACGAGCCGCGCGATCGACGCACAGGTCACGCTGTCATCGGCCCTGGCGGCCGCGCCGGCCCTCAAGACCAGCTTTCCGACCTTCGGCGGGCTGGCGGCGCAGCTGCAGATGGTGGCCCGCATGATTGCCGCAAGGGACAAGCTCAATGTGCGTCGCCAGGTGTTCTTCGTATCGCTGGGCGGATTCGATATGCACGATTTCCTCGTCACCGCGCATCCCGGCCTGATGCAGCAGCTCGCCGGCGCCCTCACCGCCTTTCAGTCCGCCATGACCGAACTGGGGGTGGCCCAACAGGTCACCACCTTCACCGCCAGCGATTTCGGCCGTACGCTCACGTCCAATGGCGACGGCAGCGACCATGGCTGGGGCAGCCACCACTTCGTCCTGGGTGGCGCGGTTCAGGGGGGGCGTTTCTACGGTCAACTGCCTCAGGTGGCGGTCAACGGTCCTGATGACGTCGGCCAAGGCCGCCTGCTGCCCACCAC
The DNA here is from genome assembly GCA_009923315.1 of Betaproteobacteria bacterium. Lineage (GTDB taxonomy): Bacteria > Pseudomonadota > Gammaproteobacteria > Burkholderiales > Burkholderiaceae_C > RFTU01. The sequence continues at coordinate 64 of RFTU01000211.1, read as the reverse complement.
CGCCGTCGACCAGTTGGCCGCCACGCTGGCTTCCTGGATGGGCGTGAACACCAGCGACCTGCCG
>RFTU01000022.1 GCA_009923315.1 Betaproteobacteria bacterium | reverse complement strand
AACTGCGCGACATCATCGCCATTCTGGGCATGGACGAACTGTCGCCCGAAGACAAGTTGGCCGTGGCCCGCGCCCGCAAGATCCAGCGTTTCCTGTCCCAGCCCTTCCATGTGGCCGAGGTGTTCACCGGGTCTCCCGGCAAATACGTGCCCCTGAAGGAAACCATTCGCGGCTTCAAGATGATCGTGGCCGGCGAGTGCGATTCGCTGCCGGAGCAGGCCTTCTACATGGTCGGCACCATCGACGAGGCGTTCGAGAAGGCGAAAAAGCTCCAGTAAGCGGCGCATACGGGCGGCAGGCGTCGTTGCCGTGCTCGCCGGGTAGCTAACCCGGCTGTGCGCGGCGCCTAGCCCGACACCCGTCTGCTTGCTTCCTGAAGCTCTTTCACACGATAAGGAACGGTTTTATGTCCACCATTCACGTCGATGTCGTTTCCGCCGAGGAGAACATCTTCTCGGGCCCGGCAAAGTTCGTGGCGCTGCCGGGTGAAAACGGCGAGTTGGGCATCCTGCCCAAGCACACGCCGCTCATCACCCGCATCAAGCCTGGAGCGGTGCGCATCGAGCGGGCCGACAATGGCGAGGAGGAGTTCGTCTTTGTGGCCGGTGGCATTCTGGAGGTGCAGCCCAACCGCGTGACCGTCTTGGCCGATACGGCCATTCGCGGGCACGATCTGGACGAGGCCAAGGCCAACGAAGCCAAGAAGCACGCTGAAGAGATGATGAAGAGCGCCAAGAGCGACATCGACTTCGCTGCAGCCCAAAGTGAATTCGCCACCATGGCGGCACAGCTGGCGGCCATTCGAAAGTTCCGCAAGAAGTAGGCGCCCATGTTTGCCCTGGGGTGCCCCCCGGCGCCCTGGCGACCCCAACGCCCGCTCGGCATCCGCCCAGCGGGCGTTGCTCATGGGTGACGTCAAGTCCCCTTGCCAAGCCGCCTGCACGGGTCGGCGCAGTCGATAATGGCCGGTGAGGAGAGAGAGCCCATGAGCCCCACGGCGTACGCCAACGACCAGTTCCTGCGCGCCTGCCTGCGCCAGCCCACCGACTACACGCCGGTTTGGCTGATGCGTCAGGCCGGACGCTACCTGCCCGAATACAACGCCACGCGAGCGCGCGCCGGCAGCTTCATGGGCCTGGCCACCAGCCCCGACTTCGCCACTGAGGTGACGCTTCAACCCCTGGACCGCTATCCCCTGGATGCCGCGATTCTGTTCTCCGACATCCTGACCGTGCCCGATGCCATGGGCCTGGGGCTGAGCTTTGCCGCCGGCGAGGGGCCGAGGTTTGCCAAGACGGTCCGCGAGGAAGCCGACGTGGCGGCGCTGTCCGTACCCGACATGGACCAACTGCGCTACGTATTCGACGCGGTGGCCTCCATTCGCAAGGCGCTCACGCTGGCCGATGGCCGCAGCCGCGTGCCCCTGATCGGCTTTTCCGGAAGCCCCTGGACCTTGGCCTGCTACATGGTCGAAGGAGCGGGCAGCGACGACTACCGCCACGTGAAGAGCCTGATGTACCGCCGTCCCGACTTGATGCACCGCGTGTTGGAGGTCAATGCGCAGGCCGTGACGGCCTACCTCAACGCGCAGATCGAGGCCGGTGCGCAGGCGGTGATGGTCTTCGACAGTTGGGGCGGGGTGCTGGCCGATGGGGCCTTCCAGACCTTCAGCCTGGCCTACACGCGCCGTGTGGTGCAGGGCCTCAAGCGCGAACACCAAGGCCAGCGGATCCCGAGCATCGTCTTCACCAAAGGCGGCGGGCAGTGGCTTGAGGGCCTGGCCGACTGCGGCGCCGATGTGGTGGGCTTGGACTGGACCACGGACCTGGGCGCCGCCCGCGCGCGGGTAGCCGATCAGGTGGCGCTGCAGGGCAATATCGATCCGATGGTCCTGTTCGGTGGCGAGCAGGCGGTGCGTGCGGAGGTGCGGCGTACGCTGGACCGATTCGGCTCACCCCGGCGCCCGGACGGGACCTGGGGGGGCCATGTCTTGAACCTGGGCCACGGTTTGAACCAGCATACGCCGCCCGATGCGGTGGCCGCCTTGGTGGACGAAGCCCATGCGCATTCGCGCCGAGGCCGGTCCAATTGAGCCTCATGTGTGCACTCACTCGCGCCCAGAATTCGATTGATTCGCCAACTCGGCAACCGTGAAAGAGTGCCCGCCTCGAGTCCCCGGTCAAGGGACTTATCCCCAAAGCGGTGCAAGCCTGCCGGACGGCCAGGGTCTCCGTCCTTGAGCTTGGAAAACATCAAAAAATTTTCCTAAGTGGTTGATTCTTCGAAAATAAATGGGATGCCTCGCGATGAGGCAAGTCAAGCCGGGCAAAGCAAAATCAGGCACTTGCCGCATCCATCGGCAGCTTGTCCCCAAACTTGTCCACAGAAATCGTGGGTAAGCCACAAAACCTGAAACGAATCAAGGCTTTACTCGCTGTGGCTCAGGAGTTGGATTCGTGTGGCGCTGCAGCATCGACCAGCAGCCCCGCCCAGGTCTTGAACCCGGTGGTGGTCGACCTGCCCCACCACAGCGGCCTGGGCGGCGCGCTGAGCTACCGGCACACCGAGCGCTTGGCGCCCGGCACCTTGGTGCAAGTGCCCCTGGGACGCCGCGAGGTGATGGGCCTGGTCTGGGATCCGGAGGTCGAGCCCGAGCAACACGGCGGCCAGCCTGAGCCGCCGGTGCCGGCGGCCGAGCCCATGGCCTTGAAGGCGGTGAGCTCGGTGCTGGAGCTGCCGCCGCTGAGCGCCCACTGGCGCGGCCTGGTGAGCTTTGCGGCCGACTATTACCGGCGGGGCTTGGGTGAGCTGGCGCTCTCGGTCTTGCCGCCCGAACTGCGCAAGGCGACGCCGGCATCCCTGGCCAGACGGGGCGCCCGCTTGGCCAAGTCCCGCGCTGCGGCTGCAGCCTCGGGGGCGGCCGCCGGGCTGGCAGACCGTGCGGCAGATGGCCCGAGCCTGACACCGGAACAGGCCGCGGTGCTGCGTGTCCTGGCTGACCCGTCTGGCGATGATGGGCCCGCGGGCCCGCCTCCACCCGTGCTGCTGCATGGCGCCACGGGCAGCGGCAAGACCGAGGTGTACCTGCGTCTGGCCGAGCGGGCCTTGGCGCGCGGACAGCAGGTGCTGGTGATGGTGCCCGAGATCAACTTGACGCCTCAGCTGGAGACGCGCCTGCGGGAGCGTTTTGCCGGGCGCATTCTGGTCACCTTGCACAGCGGCCTGACGCCCGCGCAGCGCGTCAACCACTGGCTGCAGGCCCACCTGGGGCAGGCCGACCTGTTGTTGGGCACCCGCTTGTCGGTGATGGCCTCCTTGCCACGCCTGGGGCTGATCGTGGTCGACGAAGAACACGATCCTTCGTACAAGCAGCAGGAGGGCGCGCGCTATTCGGCCCGCGATTTGGCGGTGTACCGCGGACGCTTGGAAGGGGTGCCGGTGATCCTGGGTTCGGCCACCCCCTCGCTGGAGACCTGGCGCCATGCCCAGCAAGGCCGCTACCGCTTGTTGCGCATGCCCAGCCGCGTGGGTGATGGGGCCCTGCCCAAAGTGGAGCTGGTGGACCTGAGCCTGCAGCCGCGCAGCGTGGCCGGGGGTGCGGGTGGCAGCCTCCTGTCCACGGCCCTGGTGGCAGCGGTTCAGCAACGCATCGACCGCGGCGAGCAGAGCCTCCTGCTGCTCAACCGCCGCGGCTATGCGCCGGTGCTGCAGTGTGGCGCCTGCCGTTGGAAGAGCGAGTGTCCGCATTGCAGCGCCTGGCGGGTGTTCCACAAGGCCGACCGCAGCCTGAGGTGCCACCACTGCGGTGCCGCCCAGCGCGTCCCGCGTGCCTGCCCCGACTGCGGCAACCTCGACCTATCGGCCATCGGGCGGGGTACCGAGCGCCTGGAAGAGCAGTTGCTGCCCCTGCTGCGCGGTCGCGATGGTGGCCCGGCGCGCATCTTGCGCATCGACGCGGACACCACCAAGCGGGCGGGTTCGCTTCAAAGCCAACTCGCGCAGGTGCACGAAGGGGACGTGGAGGTGCTGGTGGGCACCCAGATGGTGGCCAAGGGGCATGACTTCCGCCGGGTCACCTTGGTGGCGGCGGTGAACCCGGATGGCGCCTTGTTCACCAGTGATTTCCGCGCGCCGGAGCGGCTGTTTGCTTTGCTGATGCAGGCCGCGGGCCGTGCCGGGCGGGACGCCGAGCAGGCAGCGCACAGCCGCATGATCATCCAGACGGCCTACCCGACACACCCCTTGGTGCAGGCGCTGCGGCACCACGACTACGAGGCCTTTGCGGCCTCACAACTTCAAGAGCGGGAGGCGGTGGGCTTGCCACCATTCAGCCACCTGGCGGTGCTGCGGGTGGAGGCTCGAACGGTGGAGGCGGCGCAGGCCTTTCTGACCGATGCCGGTGCGGCCGCGCACGAGGCTTTGCAGGCGCGGGACCTGTCCATCTACCCCGCGGTGCCCGCACCGGTGGCCCGGGTGGCCGATCTGCAGCGGTGGCAGATGCTGCTGGAGTCGACCTCGCGCCCGGCGTTGCAGGCCGTGCTCCGGCAGTGGTCTCCCCAGTTGCTGGCCCTGCGTGAGCGGCACCGCAGCGTGGTGCGTTGGGCCCTGGATGTTGACCCCTTGAGCTTGTAGGGCCCGCACGACCAGCGCACCGCCATCACGGGCGACCCGATGCTGGGCCGCGTGGGTGCGCCGCCCTGGCTTCGCCGCGGGTCGGGGCTGCGTCTACGGCGCGGGCTGCACACCGAAGGCCCAGGCCCACAGGGAAAAGGTGATGAAGGCAGCCGTGGTCGATCCCATGATGATGCGGGCCACCAGACCGTTGTCGGCGCCGTAGCGCTCGGCCAGCATGGACACGTTGCTGGCGCTGGGCAAGGCCGACATCAGCGTGATCGCCGTGACCTGCAGATCGGTCAAAGGGGCACCCAGCGTGCGGGCCGCCAGGCAGCCTGACCACACCAGCACAGGGTGCAGCACCAGCTTGATGGTGACCACACTCAGCAACAGGGGTGTTTGCGCGGGTGAAGGTGGGGGCTCATCGGCCCAGCGGTCCGGCAAGCCCGATGGCGAGTCCTGCTGCGGTAAAGGCTGAGCCGGCGCAACCTGCCCAACGCGCGAACGCCACAGCACCGCGCCGATCGTGAACAGGGCCACGGGGCTGGCGGCATCGGCCAGCATCCACACCGTCTTTTCCACGGGGCCCCACAAGGTCAGGTCCAACGCCGACAAGGCGCCGCCCAGAGCAATCGACCAGGGCAATGGATTCATCAGGGGCGCCTTGAGTGCGGCCAGGAAGGCCGAGCCGGCCCACACCGATGATGGCCAAGCGCCGTTCGCCCCGTCCGACGCGCGCGCGCGGCCGCCCTGGGCCCAGGCCAGGCACGCCGAGGTGGTCAACATCATGTCCAGCAGCATGGTGCAGATCACCGGGCCAGCAGCGCCTGGGCCCATCAGCGCCACCAACAGGGGTACGCCGATGAAGCCGGAGTTCGGAAAGGCGGCCACCAAGGCCGCGAAGGCCGCATCCCGCCTCGGGGTTCCCAACAGATGACCCAGGCTGAGCACCAGCGTGACCACCAGGACCGCGCACACCAGGTACAGGCTGCTGATCACGGGATCCAACAGTTGGGCCAGGGGGGTGTTCATACCGAAGCGCAGCAGCATGCACGGCAACGCAAAGAACAGCACGAAGCCATTCAGGCCCGGTATCGCGGCCAAGGGAAGCCACCCACGCTGGGCGGCCAGATAACCCGCCAGGATCAGCGCGAAGAAGGGAACGGTCACTGCCAGGATGGCCTGCATGGGTCGGCAGTATCGCCCGGGCACCGTTCGTCGCCGTACGTGGCGGCCCATCCGCCCCCGGGATGGTCCTGTCGCTTGGGACTGCACCACCCGCGCAGGACGCACTAGCATCGGGGGTGTCGTATCTGTCGAGAGGCCCTTTGCCATGTCTGACGAGAACCCCCCGCTGCCCACTTCCCCCCGTGCCCGCTGGCGCCGCGTGTGGACTGGGGCTGGCCGTGCCGGCTGTTCATGCTGCTGGCCATCGTGGGCTTGGCCGCGGGTGTCTTCACCGGCGTCAAGCTGGCCAAGCCGGCGGCGCTGCAGGACCAGACCGTGCTGGTCCTGGATCTGGAGGGGCCCTTGCGCGAACAGTCCGCTGGCGGCGCGCGCGACAGCTTGTTGTCCCAGGTGCAGGGCCAAGCGCCCCAACAGCTGCGCCTGCGTGATGTGCTGGCCGCCTTGGACCATGCGCAGCGCGACCCCAAGATCCGGGCCGTGATGCTCAAGCTCGACGACTTCGGTGGCTCGGGCTTGTCTTCCTTGCGCGAGGTGGCCGCAGCCATCGAGCGCTTCAAGGCTTCGGGCAAGCCGGTGGTGGCCTGGGGCAACAACTGGGACCAGCGCGCCTACTACCTGGCCGCGCATGCCGGTGAGGTCTGGCTGCACCCCATGGGCGGTGTCTGGATCGAGGGCTACGGGCGCCAGCGCAACTACTACAAGGACGCACTGGATAAGTTGGGCGTGCAGGCCAACGTGATCCGTGTGGGCAAGTACAAGAACGCCGGCGAACCCTACTTCACCAATGGCCCTTCCAAGGAAACGCTGGAGAGCGAGGCCCATGTGTATGAGGCCATTTGGGAGCTGTACCGCCGTGGCGTGGAAAAGGCGCGCAAGCTGCCCGACGGGGCGATCCAACAAGCCATCGACAGCTTGCCCGGGTCCTTGGTGGCTGGCGGTGGCAACACCGCGCAGTGGGCGCTGCAGCAGAAATGGGTGGATGCGCTCAAGACCCAGAGTCGATGATCGACGCTGGTGCGGCCGACGACAAGAAGAAGTCGTTTCGGCAGGTGTCGCTGCCGCAGTACTTGCGCCATGTGCCGCCGCGTTCGGCTGATGCGCCGGTGGCCATCGTGGTGGCCGAAGGCGAGATTGGTGATGGGCAGGCGCCTGCCGGGCGCGTGGGGGGCGACAGCACCTCGGCGCTGATCCGCAGCGCGCGTGAGGACGACAAGGTCAAGGCGGTGGTGCTGCGGGTGAATTCACCGGGCGGCAGCGCCTTTGCTTCCGAGCAGATTCGGCGCGAGCTGGAGTTGACCCGTGCCGCGGGCAAGCCGGTGGTGGTGTCCATGGGTGATGTCGCCGCATCGGGCGGCTACTGGATCGCGATGGCCGCCGATGAGGTGATCGCCGAACCCGCCACCATCACGGGCTCGATCGGCGTGTTCGGGATGTTGCCTACGGCCCAGGGGCTGATGGACAAGGTGGGTGTGCGAACGGGCGGCTATCGCACCACCTGGTTGGTGGGCGCCTACGATTTCCGGCGTGACCTGGACCCGCGTTTTGCGCAACTCGTACAGGCCAGCATCGGCCACATCTACACCGACTTCACGACCAAGGCGGCGGCCGCGCGCAGCACGACGCGGGAGGCGATCGATGCCGTGGCGCAGGGCCGCATCTGGACGGGTGAACAAGCCCGTGGCCACGGACTGATCGACCGAACGGGCACCTTGGCCGATGCGGTGAAGGCCGCGCGCGAGAGGGCCAAGCTGCCGGAGGACGCGGGCATCCGCTATGTGGAGAAATCGCCCGGGGCCTTCATGGAGCTGCTCAAGGGTCTGGGCATGGAGACCCTGGCCATGCAGCGGGTGGTCGCCGTACTGAGCCTCTTGGGCCTGGGCGCACCCGGCGATGCCCACGCCGACGCCCTGTGGGCATCGGCCAGCGCGGCGTCGTGGATGGCACCGATGGGGGTGGCGGCTGACCTGTGGTGGCTCCGCGATGTGGTGAACGCCAAGCGGCCGTTTGTGGCGGTGGTGCACTGTTTTTGCGGCAGCGAGCGTTGAGGGCGTTGCGCCCGCGCGGGCGCGCACCTCAGCCCGACTGAACGCCCGGCTGCCGCGGATCCACCGCATACCGCGCGGCCACGCGCACGGTGCTGTCCGGGTCTTCGACACGGTCGACCACAAACAGATGGGCCCTTAGGGCCCGGTCGTCGATGTCGAAGGCCATGAAGCCGCGCTCATCGATCCGGGCGTGGCGCATGTGCGGGTTGTGGCGGTGCGCCGCGACCACCCGCTCGGGCGAACCGTTGTGGCTCGTGATGGAGGTGCCGCAGAACTCGGTGGCCACTACCCTGGAAGACCGGCTGTCGTAGTCGAGCTGGAGGTCGCCGACATAGTTGCCGTGCACGTCGCCTCCGAGCACCACAGCGTTGCCGATCTGGCGGTCCACCAGAGACTGCAGCAGGCGCTTGCGGGCATGGGGGTAACCGTCCCAGCCGTCGGTCCAGTAGGTGCCGCGCCCTGGGCCAGAGGGGTCGCTCCAGCTCCAGCGGCTCATCAGGGTTTGCTGGCCCACCAGGTTCCAGCGGCGCTGGGTGTCCCAGCCTTGGGCCAACCACCGTTCCTGCTCAGCACCCAGCAGGCTGCGCTGGGCTTGTTCCAGCTCAGGGCAGTCGCGCAGCGCGACGGTGTTGCTGCCGCCGCGCCCGGCGCGGGGACAAACCTGGGGATCTCGGTATTGGCGGTCGTCCAACAGGTGCAGCCGGGCCAGGCGACCCCAGTCGGCGTGGCGGTAGAGCTTCATGGATGCCCCGGGCACGGTCAGATCGGGCTTGAGCCGGTGCGGCAGCGGCATGTGTTCCCAATAGGCTTGGTAGGCGCTGTGACGCTGCGCTGCGAAGTCGGCCTGCAGACGCTGCCCTTGGAGGCCCGCGTAGTCGTTGTCGACTTCGTGGTCGTCCCAGACGGTCATCCAGGGCGCGCAGGCGTGCGCGGTCTGCAGATCGGGGTCGCTCTTGTACTGCGCGTAGCGGGCACGGTACTCGGACAGGCTTTGCACATAGCCCCCCGTGTGGCGCCGCACGCGCCCCGTGGCGGGCGTGGCGGTCTCGTAGATGTAGTCCCCCAGGAAGAGGATGAGGTCAGGCTGCCAGGCCGCCGCATGCCGCCAGGCCGCATAGTGGCCCATGTCGTAGCGCTGGCAGCTGGCGATGATCAGCTTGAGGCTGTCGGGCGCGTCAGCCGCCGGCGCGGTGCGCGTGCGGCCGGTCGGGCTGCGCTGGCCCAGGGCGCTGAAGCGGTACCAGTAGGGGCGGCCGGCCTTCAGGCCGGAGGGCTCGGCGTGGACGCTGTGGGCCCAGGCCGCTTCAGCCGCTTCGGTGCCACGCGCGGCGATGCGGGTGAAGGCCTCGTCTTCGGCCACTTCCCATTGCACCGGCACGGCTTCGTGATCCGACAGGCCTGGGCCCATGAGCCGGGTCCACAGCACCAGGCCGTCGGAGGTGGGTTCACCACTGGCGATCCCCAGGGCGAAGCGATTCTCATCGGCCGCCCTGGCATGCCGTATGAACACCGGCAGGCCAGCCGTCCAGGCGCACAAGGCCGTGCCGGTGGTGAGCAGGTTGCGGCGCTTCATGGTGGGTCGTGAGCTTGGACAGGGCCATGCGCCGAGAGCGCCGGGCTCGAGTCGTTGTAACACGATCCAGCACAGCGACCAAGCGCTGTTGCTTGGCTATGATCCGCCCCCTCGTTGAACGATCTTCATGTCCGCTGCACCTGCCCAACCTGTCGGCCTGAACCCTGCACAACTTCAGGCGGTGCATCACCTGGATGGGCCCTGTCTGGTGGTGGCCGGCGCAGGCTCTGGAAAGACACGGGTGATCACGCACAAGATCGCGCGCCTGTTGCAGGCGGGATTGCAGCCCACCCAAATCGCCGCGATCACCTTCACCAACAAGGCAGCGCAGGAGATGCGCGAGCGGACCAAGGCCCTGGTGGGCCCGCGTGCGGCCGGCACCTTGGTGATCAGCACCTTCCACAGTCTGGGCGTGCGCGTGTTGCGCGAAGACGGTCCGGCCATCGGGCTCAAACCCGAATTCAGCATCCTGGACAGCGACGATGTCGCGAGCCTGTTGCGCGATGCCGGCGCCACCAGCGATGCCAAGTTGGCGCGGCAGTGGCAGTGGGCCATCAGCTTGTGGAAGAACCAGGGCCTGGACAGCGACGGCGCAGCAGCAGCCTGTCAGACGGACCATGAGCGAGTGGCCGCGCGCGTGATGAAGCGCTACGAAGAGCGGCTTCAGGCGTATCAGGCGGTGGACTTCGATGACCTGATCGGCTTGCCACTGAAGCTGCTGCAGCGTGATGAGGCGGCGCGCTTGAAGTGGCAAGACCGCTTCCACCACGTGTTGGTGGATGAGTACCAGGACACCAATGCGGTGCAATATGAACTGATGAAGTTGCTGGTGTCGCACCCCGACCCGCGCCGCACCGATCGCTTTACCGCCGTGGGCGATGACGACCAGAGCATCTACGGTTGGCGTGGCGCCACCATCGACAACCTCAAGCGGCTGCCCAAGGACTTTCCTCGGCTGCGCGTGATTGCGCTGGAGCAGAACTACCGCTCCACGGGGAACATCCTGCGCGCGGCCAACCATGTGATTGCGGCCAACCCCAAGGTGTTTGAGAAGAAGTTGTGGAGCGAACTGGGTGAGGGCGAGCCGGTGAGGTTGCTCGAGTGTGATGGCGAGGAGCACGAGGCTGAGCGCGCCGTGGCCTTCATCCAGGCCATGCGCGGCAACGGAGGGCCTTCGATCAAGCTCTCGGATTTCGCGGTTCTCTACCGGGCCAACCACCAAGCGCGCGCCTTCGAGCAAAAACTGCGCGCCGCGCAGATCCCCTACAAAGTCTCCGGAGGCCAGAGCTTCTTCGACAAGGCCGAGATCAAGGACCTGTGTGCTTGGCTGCGTCTGTTGGTGAACCAGGACGACGACCCGGCCTTCCTGCGTGCCATCACCACGCCCAAGCGCGGTATTGGGCACCAGACCCTGGGCAAGCTGGGCGAGTTCGGCGCGCAGTGGAAGAAGAGTCTGTTCGAGTCGCTGTTTGCGCCCAGCCTGGGTGCCGTTCTCTCGACCAAGGCGGTAGGGTCACTCCATGAATTCGGTCGCTTCGTCAACGAGCTGTCGTACAAGGCCGGACAGACCTGTGGCGCCGACGACGCCAAGGCCTTGCTGATGGAGTGGCTGCGCGAGATCGGCTACGAGCAGCACCTGTTCGATAGCGAGGACCATGAGAAGTTGGCAGCGGCACGCTGGGCGAATGTGCTGGACTTCGTCGACTGGATCAGCAGGCGCTGTGGCGGCGAGATCGACAACCTGGGCGGCATGAGCACCGAAACGCCCAAGCGCTCGGTGCTGGAAGTGGCGCAGACCATCAGCGTGATCATCAGCCTGGCTGAGCGCGGCGATGAACAGGACGTGGTGACGCTGTCCACCTTGCATGCCGCCAAGGGCCTGGAGTGGCCGCATGTCGTGCTGGCTGGAGTGAACGAGGGCCTGTTGCCCTTCAAGAGCGAGGACGATGAGATGACGCCGCAGCGCCTGGAAGAGGAGCGGCGACTGATGTATGTGGGCATCACGCGGGCGCGTCAGACGCTGGCGGTGAGCACCTTGCGCAGGAGAAAGCGTGGGCGTGAGATGGTGCTGGCCATTCCCAGCCGGTTCATCCTGGAGATGAAGCTGAACGACAACCCGCACCGCGAAGACCCGCGGGAGAAGTTGCGCCGCATGCGCCAGGAGCTGGCGGCCAAGTCAGCAGCCTTCGCCGCACAGGCGGCTGCGGCGGCCAAAGGGCCCGGGCCCGGCGGCTAGTGCAAGGGATGGGACGCGCGCCGCGTCGATGCTGCTCCAGTGCTCAGCAGCGCGTGTCGCGTGGCCTGGGCGCTCAATCGGTTGACGGCCTGAAGGTCAAGCGAACGCACAGACCGCTGAGGTCCGACCGGTCCAACTCCAGCGGGCTGCCGTGCAGCAGCGCGATCTCCTGTGCGATGGCCAGTCCCAGCCCACTGCCCTCCATCCCTTGCGAGCTTCCGCGCGCAAAGCGCTCCAGCATCGTCGCCCGTTGCCCGGGGTCGATGCCTGGCCCTGCGTCGTCGATCTGAATGCTGGGGCCTCGGGGCTTGACCTCTATGCGGACCACCTTTCCGCTGCCCGCGTAGCGCAGGGCGTTGTCCACGAGGTTGCCCAGGCACTCGCTGAGCAGGTCGGGCTCGGCGCGCACCGGGACCGGGTGGGGTGGCAGGATGAGGTCGAACTGCAGCCGTCGGTCCATGGCGGTCTGCAGGTAGGCTTGACCAACATCCCGCGCCACCTCGCACAGGTCCACCGTTCTCCAGGCCAAGCGGGCTGTGGCTTCGGGCTCCAGGCGGCTCAGGGCCAGCAGCTGCTGAACCAGGCGTGCGGTGCGTTGGGTGGTGGTCTGCAGTTCCTGGATGGTGGCTTGCGCGGCTTCCAAGTCTGGGGCCTGCGCGGCTCGCGACAAGCCCAGCTGCAGTCCGGCCAGAGGGGTTCGGATCTGATGGGCGGCATTGGCCGTGAAGCGGCGCTCCCGGGCCAGCACATCCCGAAGCCTGGCGAACAGCCGATTCAGGGCCGAGGCCAGCGGTTGCAACTCGCGCGGCACGTGCCGCAGGTCCACCTCGTCCAAGGCGTGGTGGGATTGGGCCAGCCAGCGGTTGGCCAAGGCCTCCACCGGGGCCAGGGTGCCCCGCACCGCGGCCACGATGGCGCCGGCCGTCACCAGCAGCAGCAGGCCCGACGGGATCAGCATGAGCTGGATGTCGCGCCGCACTTCTTCACGCTTCAGACGCGTCTCGGCGATGTACACCTGCGCCGGTTCACCGTGAGCCTCGACGAAATTGGGCACGGTCAGGCGCACCACACGAACCGGTTGGGACTGCATGCTCGCATCGAAATACAGAGGGTCACCTTCTTGCGTAGAAGCGGGCAGGTCCGTATGACCCGCCAACAGCTGACCTCCCTGCCGCACGCTGTAGTAGGTGCGGTCCAGCGTATCGAAGGCCAGGATGGACTCCGCATCGCCTCCCAGGATCAGCCTCGCACGGGCGCCCTCAAAGCGCACCTGCTGTGCCAGCGAGCGTGCCGAGTCCAGCAACCACTTGTCGAAGGTTTGCTCGGCCATGCGGTTGGCCCACCAGCCGCCCAGGGCCGCCGTGGTGGCCACGATGAACAACAGCGGCACCGTCAGACGCAGCAGCAGGCTGCGCACGAGCGAGGGCGTCTGGTGAAGGCTCATCCTTCGGCGTCCCGCTCCAGTACATAGCCGAAGCCGCGCAGGGTACGGATGCACACGCCACTGCCCTGCAGCTTGCGCCGCAGTCGCGAGATGTAGACCTCCACCACGCTGTCGTCCGCATCGCGATTGCGCTGTGCGAGTTCATCGACCAATGCGCCCTTGGGCGTCAAGCGCGGCGCGCGCTGCAGCAGCAAGCCCAGCACCTCGAATTCCCGCGGGCTCAATTCCATCGCGGCGCCGTTGAGGGTCGCCAGCCGCTGCGATTCCACCCACACCAAAGGACCCAGGGACAGTCGTTGGGCCTTCTGGCTTTCTCGGCGGCGCAGCAGCGCCTCGGCACGCGCCTCCAGTTCCTCCACCGCAAAGGGCTTGACCAAGTAGTCGTCTGCCCCTAGCCGCAAACCCGCCACGCGGTCGGAGACTTGGTCCTGCGCCGTGAGGATGAGCACGGGCAGATGGGCATCGCGCCCTCGCAGCTCACCGAGCAACACCAATCCGTCGCCGTCGGGCAGGCCACGATCCAGCAGGACCAGGTCGAACCGGCCGGTGGTGGACAGCAGTTCGCGCGCACGGCTGAGGTCAGCCGCATGGGTGAGCCGCCAGCGGCGTTGCTGCCAGCGCCACGCCAATTCGCGCGCAATGGTGTCGTCGTCCTCGATCAGCAAGGTTTCCACAGACGAAGGCTACACCGACTCAGGCGCCGTCTGAGGGCTTGCGCCTGGCGTTTAGCTGCCTGCAAGGTTGGCTTTCTAGAGTCGCTTCGGTGTTCCTTCAACGGCGACTTGTCTTGCTCCTCTACCCCATTTCCCATCACATCGAGCCTCGCGCGTGGGCGCCCGTGGGTCGATCGCTCGTGGTCATGGGCATCTTGGGATGGTGCAGCCTGGGTGGCGCCATGGCGGTCACCGCCGCGCCAGGCCCCTGCCCCGTTCCGCCGCCTGCAGCGGGTGTTCCCCTGTCACTGCAGGGGGCGCTGCAGCGCTCCGATTGCCACCCTCTGGTTCGTACGGCCCAGGGCCTGCTGCGCGGCGCCCGCGCCGATGAAATCACGGCCGGCCAGCGCCCCAACCCGAACCTGACGGTCGGGGCCTATTCGGTGCCGCGCAGTGGCTTGGGCGCAGGCGGCTTCATGGACAAGGCCTTTGACCATCAGGTGCGTCTGGACCAACTGCTGGAGCGAGGCGGCAAGCGGGTGCTGCGGCAACAGGCGGCCGCGGGGCAGGCTCAGTCGGCTACTGCAGAACTGGCTCAGGCCCGCGCCGACGCGCGGGCCGACATCGCGGCGGCGTACCTGGACCTTCAGGCCGCCGTGGCCAGGATGCAGGCCCTGAGCGTCTTGGTGGAAGGCAGCGCGCAGGCGCTGCGCCTGCTGGATGCGCGCGTGAGGGCCGGTGATGCGCCCGCCATCGAGTCCGCACGTCTGCGTGCTGAGCACGCACGGCTGCAAGCCGACGAGGCGCAGGCTCAGGCCGAGACGGCCGCCTGGCGTGCCCGTTTGGCGGTGGCCCTGGGCCTGGAGCAGGGTCTGCCTGCCTTGCAGAACGCCGAGGACTGGACGCCTGCTGCCGGTTTGGATATCGCCACGCCCACGGAGCAGCTGCTGGCACGTCGGCCTGATGTGCAGGCCGCCCGCGCCCGCAGCCTCGCCGCTGAGCGCTTGCATCAATTGGCGCAGGCGCAACGCACGCGTGACGTGACCATTGGCCTGCAGGCCGATCGCTATCCGGCCAACTTGACCAATCCCAGCGGTAACGGCAACACGGTGTCGTTCACGGCCTCCGTGCCCCTGTTCCTGGGGCACGCGTACGAGGGCGAAATCGCCCGTGCCATGGCCGATTGGCAGCAGGCGCAGGATCAGGAGTCTCTGGTGCGCGAGGCCGCACGCGCCTTGATCGACCAAAGCCGATCTGGGCTGCTCAGCGCGCGCAGCCGTGAGCGCCTGGCGCGCGACGAACTGTTGCCGGCCGCCGAACGCCTGGCCGCGGCTGCCGAGGCCGCGTGGCAGCGTGGCGGCAGCAGTTTGTTGGAGTTGATCGAAGCCCGCCGCGCCTTGCGTGCGGCTCGCCTGGAAGCCCTCACGGCCCGTGCCGAGGCCGCCAAGGCGGCCTGGCGTTGGCAATCACTGGACACCCCTGCCCCATGAACACGAACTTCATGACCCTGACGACCCTGGTCTTGACCCTTTTGGGTCTGATGGCCGGATGCAGCAAACCCGCGACGGAAGTGGCCCCTGCGCAGCCCACGGTCAATGGCGCGGTCGTGGCCTTTCCCGGCCAGAAGGACCCGCCGGAACTCCGACTGGCCGAGGTGGTGGCCGCCAGCGAACGACCGGTGGAGTTGGCCGGTCGTCTGGTGTGGAACGAAGATGCCACCGCGCGTGTCTACGCGCCATTCGCGGGCCGTGTGGAGCGCATGCTGGGGCAGGTGGGCCAGTCGGTGCTCAAGGGCGCGCCGTTGGCCACGCTCAGCGCGCCTGAGTTGGGTCAAGCCCAGGCCGATGTGCAGCGCGCCCAAGCCGACGAGCGCCAGGCGCAGCGGCAGTTGGAGCGCGCGCGCAGCCTGGTGGAGGTGGGGGCTGTTTCACGCAAGGACCTCGAGGCCTCTGAAGCCGATCAGGCGCGGGCTTGGGCCGAGCTGCAACGGGCCCGGGCGCGGTTGGCCCCCTACGGTGGCACGGCAGACGGTGGTGGCGCGCTGCACCAGTCCTTGAGCCTGGTCAGTCCGGTCAGCGGTGTGGTGGTGGAGCGCAACCTCAACCCTGGGCTTGAGGTTCGGCCCGATGCGTCAGGCCCTGCGCTCTTCGTCGTCAGTGACCCGCGTAGCCTGTGGGTGATGCTGGATCTGGACGAGACCCTGCTGTCGCGCGTCAAGCCCGGCGCACGCATCGAGCTCACCACCGCGGCTTGGCCAGATGAAACCTTTGCGGCGACCGTGCTGCATGTGGGCGAATGGGTGGATCCCGCTTCTCGCACGGTGAAGGTGCGCGCCCGAGTGGACAACTCCAAAGGGCATCTTCGCGCCGAAATGTTCGTCAAGGGCAAGATCGAAGCGCATGATGGCCTGCCGTTGGTTGGGCGTCTTCGTGTCCCTGGGCCAAGGCCGTTACGAACGGCGTTTCGCGCAACTGCGCACGGCCGGGCCATTGTGGTGGCAGGTGGTGCAGGGCCTGAAGCCCGGTGAGAAGGTCGTGATCGGCGGCACGCTGTTCCTGAACCAACTGCTGGATGCGGCTCAATGATCAACCGCTTCGTCCAGTTCTCGCTGCGCCAGCCGCTGTTCATCTGGCTGGCGCTCACCCTCTTCGTGGGCGCTGGCACCCTGGCTTTCCAGAACCTGCCGGTGGAGGCCTTCCCCGATGTGTCGGACACGCAGGTCAATGTGATCGCGCTGTACCCCGGGCGTGCGGCCGAAGAGGTGGAAAAGCAGGTCACGATTCCGCTGGAGATTTCCCTCACCGGCATTCCCAATACGGTTCGGCTGTTCACCCACACGCAGTACGGGCTGACCTACGCGATGGTGACCTTCGACGACAAGTCGACGGTGCAGCAGGCCAGGCAACAGGTGATCGAACGCCTTCGCGCCGTGGAACTGCCGCCGGGCGTGCAGACGACCGTGCCGCCACCCTCCACCGCCATCGGCGAGATCATGCGCTTTCGGCTCAAGGGCGACAGCCACTCGCCGCGAGAGTTGCGTGAGATTCAAGATTGGGTGGTCGAGAAGGCACTGCGCCAAGTGCCGGGTGTGGCCGACCTGGTGACCATGGGCGGCACGATCAAAGAGATCGAAGTCAACCCCGACCTCGAACGCTTGCGCGACTACAAGATCTCGCTGCAGCAACTCTTCGAGGCACTGCAGCGGGCCAACTCCAATGTGGGTGGCGGCGCGATGACGCAGGGGCGCCAGCAGGTGCTGGTTCGCTCCCTGGGGTCTTTCCGGACCTCAGCCGATGTGGAGCGCGTGGTGGTGGCCGAGTTCAAGGGCACACCCGTGCGGGTGCGCGACGTGGCGCAGGTTCGCATCGGCAGCTTTCCGCCCCAAGGCCTGGTGGGGCAGGACGACACCGACGACATCGTCAATGGCATCGTTGTCATGCGCAAGGGCGAGAACCCCAGCGAAGTGTTGGATCGGGTCAAGGACCGGATCGCTCTGCTCAACGAGAAGGGACTGCCCGCAGGCGTGCGCATCATCCCCTACTACGACCGTTCCTGGCTGATCGACAAGACCCTGGCCACGGTGTTCAAGAACCTGACTGAAGGCGCCATCCTCGTGAGTCTGGTGCTCTTCCTGTTCCTGCAGAACCTGCGGGCGGCACTCATCGTGGCGGCGGTGATCCCGCTGAGCCTGCTGGCCACTTTCCTGGGTTTGACCTTCGTGGGCATCCCGGCCAACCTGCTGTCCCTGGGGGCCAT
Organism: Betaproteobacteria bacterium; assembly: GCA_009923315.1. Classification (GTDB taxonomy): domain Bacteria; phylum Pseudomonadota; class Gammaproteobacteria; order Burkholderiales; family Burkholderiaceae_C; genus RFTU01. The sequence goes on along the minus strand of RFTU01000022.1, from coordinate 11,680 downwards.
GGACTTCGGCATCATCGTCGACGGTGCGGTGATCGTGGTGGAAAACATCTTCAGGCGACTGGGTGAGTTGAATGAAACCCAGATGAAGAGCCGCGCGGCGCGCATGAAGGCGGTGATGAAGGCCTCGGTGGAAGTGGGTCGGCCCACGCTCTTCTCGATGATCATCATCATCGCCGCACACGTGCCCATCTTCACGCTGCAGCGGCATGAAGGCCGCATCTTCTCGCCGATGGCGTGGAGCGTCACATCGGCCCTGGTGGGGTCGCTCCTGCTGGCCCTGTCTTTCGTGCCGCTGATGTGCCTGATCCTGCTCAAGAAGAACGTGCCGCACGAGGACAACGCGCTCGTGAAGGCTTGCAAGCGGATCTACACGCCGGCGCTCGAGTGGGCGATACATCGGCCGCGCAAGGTGATCTCGCTGGCCCTGGGCGCCCTGGCGGCCTCGTTGGTGGTGGGCTCGTTTCTCGGCTCGGAGTTCCTGCCTGAACTGGATGAAGGCACGATTTGGGTCAACGCGATCCTTCCGCCATCGGTCTCGCCGGATGAGGCCAAGCTCACCGCGTCAGCCATACGGGCCAAGCTGCGCTCGGTACCCGAGGTGAACACGGTGGTCAGCAAGGTGGGCCGCCCCGATGACGGCACCGACCCCAAGATCTTCAACGCCTTCGAAGCCTTCGTGGAACTCAAGCCTGAAGAGCAATGGCGTCCGGGCCTGACCAAGCGCAAGCTGGTGGACCTGATGGACGAGGCCTGCTCCGAGCTGCCCGGAATAGACGTCTCCTTCTCGCAGCCGATTCGAGACAACGTCCTGGAGAGCATTTCGCAGATCGACGGGCAGATCGTGGTGAAGGTCAAGGGCGATGATCTGAGCGAGTTGTACCGGGTGGCCAACAAGGTCATGTCGATTGCCCGCAGCACGCAAGGCGTCACGCGCGCCTTCATCGACCGTGACGGTCAACTGCCGCAGGTGCGGCTGGAGATCGACCGGGATGCGGCCGCGCGGTTTGGCATCAATGTGGGCGACATTCAGGACGTGATCGAGACCGCACTGGCCGGCCGAGCCACCAGTGAGCTGTGGGAAGGGGAGCGGCACTTCTCGGTCATGGTTCGGCTGCATCCGTCGCAACGCAACCTGGATGCGCTGCAGCGTCTGCTGGTGTGGGCGCCATCCGGCGCGCAGGTGCCCCTGTCGCAGTTGGCCCGCGTGAGCCACACCAGCGGCGCCATGAACATCGCGCGCGAGAACGGCCGTCGCGTGGCCTCTGTCGGCATTTTCATCAAGGACCGCGACATGGGGTCGGTGGTGGCTGATCTTCAAGCGGCTGCCGCACGCGACGTGAAGCTGCCATCCGGCTACGAAATCATCTGGTCCGGCGAGTTCGAGAACCAGCAGCGCGCGATGAAGCGCCTGTCCTGGGTGGTGCCACTGTCGATCCTCGTGATCTTCCTGCTGCTGTTCGATGCCTTCAAGAGCCTGCGCAGCGCCCTGCTCATCATCGCCAACATCCCCTTTGCCATGATCGGCGGCATCGTGGCGTTGGCGGTGATGGACATTCCACTGTCGGTGTCGGCTGCCATCGGCTTCATTGCTCTGTTCGGTCAGGCCGTGCTCAACGGCGTGGTGATGGTGGCCTACTACAACCAGCTTCAGCAGGAGGGTATGGGCCTGATGGAGGCCGTCATCCAGGGCAGCCTCACGCGCTTGCGCACGGTGCTGATGACGGCCTTGCTGGCGATGCTGGGCCTGTTGCCCATGGCCCTGTCTCATGCCATCGGCGCGGAAACGCAGCGGCCCCTGGCGGTGGTGGTGATCGGCGGTCTGGTGTCGGCCACGTTGCTCACCTTGCTGGTGCTGCCCACGCTGTACGTCTGGGCCGTTCGCCGGGAGATCAAGGCAGCGCCGGTGGGCGGGTGACCCACGCACGGGCCGATTCGGCCGTCCGTGCTACATCCCCTTGAAAAGGCCGGTGAAGCTGCGGCTGACCTCCAGTTTTTCCGGATGGCCGCGCAGTCCTTGATCGGCTTGCGGATCAGGGCTTCGGCTGTGGCGGTCTGCACGCGGGTGTACTTTTCGTCGCTGACGAAGAACAGCACCTCGCGCACCGGGATCACTTGCACCGTATTGCCGGCATTGGCCTGCAGGAACTCCAGGTGCGGTGTGGCCTGCCCGCTCAATTGGGCGGACAGTTGCTGAAGCAGGGCCTGCATGGAGGCCGGTGAAGCGGGTGAGTGTCCTGTGCCCGCAGCCGCCTGGGCCGACAGCGTGGTGGGTGCATCGGCCACGCCCGGCAGTGGCTGCAGGCGGGCGGCCAGTCGCTGCTGAAGGCGCTCGGCCGTCTTCGCCAGCCGCTCCACAGCCGCAGGCTTGAGCACATAGTCGACCGCACCGTGTTCAAAGGCCTGAACCGCATACTCGTCGTAGGCGGTGATGAACACCATTTCGGGCAGCCATTCGTCGTCGGCCGTCTCCATCTGCAGAATGTCGCGCGCGGCCTCCACGCCGCTGAGCCCGGGCATGCGGATGTCCAGGAACACCACATCCGGCCGGTGCAGCGATACCAGTTCGACGGCCTCCAGCCCATTGCGCGCCTCCCCGACGATCTCCAGGGTCGGCCAGGCCTGCGACAGGCGTAGCCTCAATTGCTCGCGCATCAAGCGCTCGTCGTCGGCCAGCACGGCCCGGACGGGGGCTCCGGATGAGGCGGCCTGGTGGTTCATGAGGGCTGCCGCGAACGCTGCACGAACCACCAGATCAAGCCGGCCACGATGATCACCGGTGCCAGGGCGAGCAGCCCGCCGATGATGGTGCCGATCAGACCCAACACCAAGGCCAGCACCACCAGCACCGGCACCACCGTCAGCAGCAGGATCAGGGCCACCGCCACGGCCGCCAACACCCCCACCAAACCCCAGCCCGTGGGCATCTTCATGGCCCAGGTTTCACCGTCGATGATGATGCGCACGGCCTCCTGATCGCCCACCCAACTGAGGATGCCCGCCACTGCCAGGGTGCCCAGCACCACGGTGAGCAGCAAGAGGGTAAAGCCGATGCGCCAAAGGGTTCTCATGTGAAGTTCTCCGTGTTTGGGACGATGTTTTCAGGCACTGACAACGCGGTAAGGCAGGCGAACCACCACCCGGGTGCCACCGCCTTCGCGCGGCTCCACGCCAAGCTGCGCCGCCGCACCGTAGCGCAGGGCCAGCCGCTCGCGGATGTTCTTCAGACCCGTGCCGGACGACTCCTGCCAGCCCGCTCTCAGGCCGACGCCGCTGTCGCTGACGGTCAGCCTCAGGTCGCCGTCCACCACAGCGGCCTGCACGTGCAGCAGGCCGCCCTGGGGCTGGGGCTCCAGGCCGTGCTTGATGGCGTTCTCCACCAGCATCTGCAGCACCATGGGCGGGCATTCGGCTGAATGCAGGCCTTCGGGGATGTCCACCGAGGTCTCCAACCGCTCATCCATGCGGATCTTCAGGATGGCCAGGTAGGGCTCGATGACGGCCTGTTCCTGTCCCAGGGTCCGGTTGACGGCCACGCCCCCGTCGCGCAGGGCGGGCATGGTGGCGCGCAGCAGGTCGATCAGGGCACGCTGCATGCGGCCGGCTTTGGGGGGGTCGGTTTCGATCAGGTGCTCGATGGAGGCCAGGGTGTTGAACAGAAAGTGGGGCTCCACCTGGGCCTGCATGGTGGCCATGCGCGCCTCGGCGAGTTGACGCTTCAGCGATTCAGCCTCGGCCATCTCTGTGGCCTGCGCCGCCTGGGCGCGCGCCTGCAACTGTCCCTTGTAGGTCAGCTTGATGATGATGGACGCCAGGATCCACAAGGCCGCCAGGTCGGTCAGGAAGTCCTCGGTGTGCACGCGGCTGACGCGAACCTTCGCGCCCGACTTGGGTGGGCCTTCCACGGTTTCGACCGCAGTCTCGCGCAGGGCCTCCTTCACCGCCTGCTTGGCCTCCTCGATGGCGGCGCGAACCGACTCGGCATCCACGCTTTCAGGCAGCGTCACTCGGATGGAAGCCTGATCCTTGCCATCGGGGTCGCGCTGCACGTCCACGCGGATTTCACGAGGCGACGCACTCGGTGGCGTTTCCCCCGCGGGGGCGCTGGCAGGGGCACTCGCCGGCGAACGGCTCGGCGCTGACGCACCGTCGACTGGTGAAGGCGCCGCATTCTCCGGTCTCTTGATCACCCTCACCCCCTGGGAATCAATCCGGATGTCCACGCCCTTGGTCCCCTCGCCGGAACCCTTGGGGGTGGTCTCGATGCGGATCACGGGCTCGCCCTCGTGGCGCGGCACGCGGGGCGCCGGCCGTGCCGGTGGTACCGGCGCAGCGGCTGGCTCATGCTCCTCGATCACCTCGCGCATCGTCCAGCTGAAGGGGGGCATGGACTGCAGGATGCTGGCCAGGATCATCAGCAGCAAGGACAGCACGATGAAGCGCTTCCAGGTGATGCCCACCAGCCAGGCGGCATAGGCGTGAAAACCCCGCACCAGCGGCTGCAGGCGCTGGCTCCAGGGCGTGGGGACGGCGGCGTTCATCAGGGGCTCCATCATGCAACGAACCCTCACTCTAGTTCGCTGAGCCCGCGCAGGCAGCCCGGATGCGACAGGCTGCAGCCCGGCGCGACAAAGTGACCGGACTGCGGGGGTTCAAGAATCGGGCGGGGTTCCTTGCGGGGGTGACAGGTGCCGGGCCGCCCGTCGACTCAGGGCGTTGGGAAAGAACAGGGCGGTCAGGCTCTTGCTGTGCACCGGCGAGAAACCGGCACCGCCCGCACCATGCGACAGGCCGGGCGGGGCGTCGCGCCGCCAATCTCGTACCCAGTGGAGCTCGTCGGCCACCTCCAGAAAGCCCATGGTTTCCCGATCGCCGATCAGCAGACCGAAGACGCGCAGGCCCAGCCGGTCGCGGGCGGCATCAAGTTGCTCCAGCGTGGCAGGTGTGCAGCCGAATTCCCCGTCGCTGACGATCAGCACATCGGCGCTGACCCATCGCCGCTCCTGTACGCGGCGCAGCGCGCATTCGATGGGGGTCTGCACATCGGTGCCGCCATCAAACCCCTGGCCGATGAGCTGCATCAGCCGGGCAAAACCCTCGGGGCTGAAGTCAAGGGTCTGCTCGATCACCTCATCGGGCCCACCGAAGGCGACGATGGAACAGACACGGCGCTCGCGCTGCGCGACGCGGACGGCTTCCAGCACGACAGCCTTGGCGATGGATTCGGGTGCTCCCTGCATGGAGCCCGAGGTGTCCAGACAAATGATCATGGGGCCGCGCTCCAGGGCTTGGGGTGCAGGTGGCTGCGGTCGGTGCTGGGGTGGGGCCTGGGGGTCGGGCCGCCAGTCCAGCCACTGGGCCTGGCTGTCGTAGGTGAGCAGCCGCGCCTCGGCCTTGCGCGCTCGCCACAGCTTGCGCAGCACCGGGTGACGCAGCTGCTGCAGCTCGCTGCCCAGAAGCCGCTCGATGCAATCGCCCAGGCGGACGCCACGCCATTGGCCGGGCGCATCGGGCAGCACGGTTTCCATGGCCCTGAGACCCACGGGGGCCTGCAGGCCTTGGGTGAGTGGCGTTGGCGCCGGAGGTGTTTGGGCCGGCACCCCACGCCGGGTGCGACCGATGCGGCACAGCAGGGCGGCCAGTTCCGGCCGCTGCGCCATCAGTTCGGAAAGCCGCCGGGCCTCCTGCCACTCGCGGCTGCGCAGATGCCCCTTGAGCGCATCCCAGCGCAGGTGCTCGCCATCGCCCAGGCCCTTCATCAGGGCCTGGGCTTCTTCCCAGTCCGCACGCTCAAGGGCCCACTCGGCGCGGAAGGCCTCGGTCATGCGGGCGATCGCCGCCACGCGTGGCTCCGATTCGTGCCGGTCGACCAGACGGTCGGCGTGCCACAGCGCGGTGCGCAGCAGCTGCAGCGCGGTGGGCGGGCTGTGGCGGGTCAGGGCGGTGAGCTGGAGCTCGGCCATCACGGGCCGCAGGGCCGCGATCACCTCGGCGTCGCCGAAGTCGGCCTCGGCCTCGGGCATCTGACCGGCCACCAGCCGGTCATGCCAATGCTTCAGGTGGTGCAGCCGCGGCTGCAGGCGCCCGCTGCTGCACACCAGGCCCGGCAGCCACAGTTCTCGCGGCAGGGCATCAAGCGCGGGGCCTGGGTCCATCAGCCCGGTGGAGCCACGGAAATCGGTGCGGGAACCTCGGCCAGCGATTCGTCCACCGGCAGGCTGGCGAAGCCCGCTTCAACCGCCTGCAGCCTATCGAAAAGTTCCGACAAGACGGCGATGCGCTGACGCAGCGGTTCCAGGCTCTGTTCGGTCAGGGACGGCGGCAGCCACAGGCGCTGGTTCAGGCGAGCCTGCCACTCGTCGAACGCCTGCCGGGCCTCAGCCAAGGCACCGTGCACCGTCTGCCCGAGTTCCCGAACCTGCGCCGTGCGCGCCCGGATGTGCAGCGGGCTCCAATGCTTGCGCAGCCGCTCCTCCATTCGAGCGGAGTACAGGCGCAGCATCTCGCCGGAGGCGCCGGGGTTGTCGGTACCACCCACGCTGCGGGCCAGGGCCATCTTGCCGGCGGCCTGCGCGCCTTCTTCGGCCTGGGCACGTGTTTCGATCTCCAACTGCTTCTCGAAGGCCTCGGTGCTGCGTTGCCAGCCCGGCGATTCGGCCGTGCCCACTTGCAGCACGGTGTCTTGCCACCACCGGAGAACCACCGGCACCTGGTCCATATCAGCCGGCACCACATAGGCGGCCAGCCACAGGTCCTCGGGTTCGACCGACCGCTTGCCTTCGGCCGCGGCCGCCACGCGCAGCAATCGTGCAAGTTGTCGCCAGCGGCGGTCAGAGACGCCGGCGGTCGCGTGGGAGCTGCCCAGTCCGCGAAGGAACTGCCGCAGCGACTGCAGGGCTGCCAAGGTCTCGGGCCCTAGGGTGACCACATGAGCGGCATGGGCGATGGCGTGTCGTTCGGCTTCGCCCAATGGGGTGGCCGGCGGCTCGCTTCCGGTGGCACCGGCCGGCGCCGACAACAACCGTTCGAACGTCCCGTCGCTGACCGGCTGCACCGGCACGCGGATCAGGAAGCGGTCGAAGAAGGCGTGCAGGGCCTCGTCGGTCGGCGTTTCGTTGCTGGCGGCCACCACCGACACCAGGGGCACGCGAAGGCGTTGGGTACCGTTGTCGAACACACGCTCATTGAGCAGGCTGAGCAGGGCGTTGAGGATGGCCGAATTCGCCTTGAACACCTCGTCGAGAAAGGCCACCTGCGCGGTGGGCAGGTAGCCCTCGACCAGGCGCTCGTAGCGGTCGTCTTCCAAGGCCTTCAGCGACAGCGGACCAAAGAGTTCCTCGGGAGTGGAAAAGCGCGTGAGCAACCTTTCGAAACAGGCCTGTCCCTGTCCGGCTGCAGCAGGCGCCATCACGGCTTGTAGCCGACGCGCCAGTTCGCTCTTGGCCGTGCCCGGCGGGCCGATCAGCAGCACATGCTCGGCGGCCACGGCGGCCAGCAGCACCAGGCGCGCGGCGGTGTCGCGTTCCAGCAGCCCGTCTTCCAGGCGGCGCAACAGGACGCGCAGGGCTGAGGGGCCATCCAGAGGTTTGGATTCCATGGGCTTCAGGCCACCAGGGCCACCTGGGCGCCTGTCCGCTGCACCACGCCATCGTCCACCAGACTTTGCAGGATCTTGTGGGCCATCGACAGCGGTTCATCCTGCAGCAGCCGCTGCACCGTCGCCCGGTGGGCCATGGGGCTGTCGGCCATCCATTCGCACACGGCTTGCTCGGGGCGGCTTCGGTGCTCCATCAGGTGGAACACCATCAGCACCCGCAGCGCATGGCGCGCGTGCAGGGCGGGCTGCGCCTGCAGCTTGCGCAAGCGGCTACGGCTGATGGCCAGAGCGTCGGACACTTCGCCGAAGGGTTCGCCATGGCCGGGGATCACGATGGCGGGATCCAAAGCCTCAATGCGGTCCAGCGCCTGCAGCGCCGGGGCAAAGCCTTCTTCTCCATCGAGTTCGGGAAAGATCACCGCCACCTTGTTCCGCCAGAGCGCGTCGCCCGAAATGAGGACCCGGTGCCGGGGCTCGAAGAACACCACGGCGTCAGGATCGTGCCCGCCCATGGCGTGCACCTGCCACCCGTGGCCACCCAGATCGATGGCCTGTCCGTCCTGTAAGGCGTGGTCGACCCGGAAGGGGAGACACCGCTGGCCGGTCAGGCGATAGGTGAGTTGCTCCTCGTCCCAGGCCCGAACCTTGGCGAAGGCGGCCTGGGGGACCCAGGTGAGGACATGTGGAAAGCGCGCCTGCAGGGCCTGGTTGCCGCCGCAGTGGTCGGAGTGCAGATGGGTGTTGAGGATACGCGTGAGCGGGGCCCCGGCGCGCGCGATGTCGACCAGGGCCAGCGTCTGCTGCGCGTGGCTGACATAGCCCGTGTCCACGACCGACACGCCGTCGGCTTCTCGGAAGACGATTTGGTTGGACGACAGCCAGTCGCGCTGCAGCACCTGTAGGCGCAGGGCATCAAAGACGGGGGCGAATGACGAGGTCATGCGCCGATTTTGGCCTCAATGGTCGCTGCGCAACTCCCGCCGCAGGATCTTGCCCACATTGCTCTTGGGCAGGTCGTCTCGGAACTCGATGATCTTGGGCCGCTTGTAGGCGGTGAAGTTGTCTCGGCAGTAGGCGGCGATGTCATCTTCCGAGATGGTGGCCCCCTCTTTCTTCACCACAAAGAGTTTGACTGTTTCACCCGAGCGCTCGTCGGGGATGCCCACGGCTGCACACTCCAGCACGCCCGGGTGCAGGCTCACCACCTGCTCGATCTCGGTGGGATACACATTGAAACCCGAGACCAGGATCATGTCCTTCTTGCGATCGACGATGCGCACATAGCCGCGCTCGTCCATGATGCCCACATCGCCACTCTTGAAGTAGCCATCGGGCGTCATCACCTTGGCCGTTTCGTCGGGGCGGTTCCAATAACCGGCCATCACCTGCGGGCCCTTGATGCAGATCTCGCCGGGTTGGCCCAGCGGCACGTCGCGCCCGTCGTCGTCGCGGATCGCGATTTCCGTGCTGGGGATCGGCAGGCCGATCGTGCCGCTGAACTCCTTGAGGTCCAGCCGGTTGGATGTGGCCACTGGCGAGGTTTCACTCAAGCCATAGCCTTCCACCACCGGGCAGCCGGTGATGCGCATCCACTTTTCTGCCGTGGCCTGTTGCACCGCCATCCCGCCGCCGTTGCTCACCTTCAGGCCGGACCAATCCAGCTTGGCGAATTCAGGCTCGTTGGCCAGCGCGTTGAACAGCGTGTTCACGGCCGGGAACATGTTCACCTTCACGCTGCGCAGCGTGTTGATGAAGCCCGGAATGTCGCGCGGGTTGGGGATCAGCAGGTTCTGCGAGCCCAAGCGCGCACCCATGAGGTAGCAGATGGTCAGCGCGAAGATGTGATACAGCGGCAGCGCGCACACGATCAGCAACTGCTTGTCGCCGATTTCGTCGAGCTTGGGTTTGAACCAGGCTTCGGTCTGCAGCACGTTGGCCACCACATTGCGGTGCAGCAGCGTGGCCCCTTTGGAGATCCCGGTGGTCCCGCCGGTGTACTGCAAGAAGGCCACATCATCCGGTGAGATCGCGGGCCGCTGCAGCGCCCTGCCGCGCCCCAGCTCGATCGCCTGGCGCCAACGGGTCACGGTGCGGCCCCGGTCCAAGGGAAGCCGGTATTCGGGCACCATCTTGCGCAGGTGGCGCACCGCGAAGTTCACGAAGCGGCCTTTCCACCAGCCGATCAGGTCTCCCAGACCGGTCACCACCACATGCTGCACATCGGTCTTGTCGATGGCTTCTTCCAGCGTGCCGGCGAAGTTTTCCAGAACGATGATGGCTTTGGCTCCGGAATCCTTGAGCTGGTGCTCCAGCTCGCGCGCGGTGTACAGCGGGTTCACATTCACCACCGCATAGCCCGCCCGAAGGACGCCGGCGATGGCCACCATGTACTGCGGCACATTGGGCATCATGATGGCCACGCGCTCGCCCTGCTGGAGACCCGTGGACTGGAGCCAGGAGCCCAGGGCCTGCGACAGCTGGTCGATCTGTCCGAAGCTCAGGGTGCGCTCCAGGCAGCGCGCCGCGGTCCGGTGGGCGTGGCGGCGCATCGAATCTTCCAGAATGTCCACCAGGGTCAGGTCGCCTGGAATGTCCACCGTGGCGCCCACGCCGGGTGGGTAGTGCTCCAGCCAGGGCTGGGGGATGTCGGCAGGGTTGGCCGATGGCGCGCTGGCGGCCACCCGGGGCAAGTCGATCACGTTCACGAGTACTCCGAAACGATTGATGGGGCCGCGGCGGCGCCCACGTTCCGCGCGATGGTGGCGCGGGGCCGGCGGTCGTGCCAGCGGGGTTCCCCCAGGGGACTCCAAGCGGCCGCAGTGTAGGCCCGCTCGGGCCGCACAAGCCCTCGCCACAAGCGGGGTCTTGAGGGCCTGCTTTGGTTAGGATCGCGGCCTCAGCTCGGAGAACCCCATGACCACCCTCGGCACCCCTCTATCGCCTTCCGCCACCCGCGTGATGCTGCTGGGTGCCGGTGAACTGGGCAAGGAGGTGCTGCTGGCCCTGCAGCGACTGGGGGTTGAAACCATCGCGGTCGACCGCTACGAAAACGCACCAGGCCACCAGGTGGCGCACCACGCCCACACCATCACGATGAGCGACGCGCAGCAACTGCGCGCCTTGATCGAGCGCGAAAGGCCGCTGATGGTGGTGCCCGAGATCGAGGCCATCGCCACCGCCGAACTGCAGGCCCTGGAAGCCGAAGGCGTCGTGAAGGTCGTGCCCACGGCCCGAGCGGCGCGCCTGACCATGGACCGCGAAGGCATCCGGCGCCTGGCCGCCGAGACCCTGGGCCTGGCCACCAGCCCCTACCGCTTCTGCGATTCGCTGGAGGAACTGCAGGCGGCCATCGACGGCAGCGACGGTTCGGTCCCCATCGGCTACCCCTGCATCGTCAAGCCGGTGATGAGCTCATCGGGCAAGGGACAGAGCAAAATTGACACGTCTGCCGATGTGAAGTCGGCCTGGGACTATGCGATGGCCGGCGGCCGCGTGTCCAAGGGACGCGTCATCGTCGAGGGCTTCATCGACTTCGACTACGAGATCACCTTGCTCACCGTGCGCGCGCGCGGTGCGGACGGGGCCATCCACACCCACTTCTGCGAACCCATTGGCCACAAGCAGGTCAGCGGCGACTATGTGGAAAGCTGGCAGCCTCAGCGCATGACACCGCTGGCCTTGCAGCGTGCGCAGGCGATTGCCAAGGCGGTGACGGACGACCTGGGTCGCGGCCTTCAAGGCCAACCCGACGGTTGCGGGCTTTACGGGGTGGAGTTGTTCATCAAGGGCGACGAGGTGTGGTTCAGCGAGGTCAGCCCGCGCCCGCACGACACCGGCCTGGTGACGCTGTGCACCCAATGGCAAAGCGAATTCGAGCTGCACGCCCGCGCCATCCTGGGGCTGCCGGTGGACACCTCACTGCGCAACCCAGGCGCCAGCGCCGTCATCTATGGGGGCGTGGATGCACAGGGCATCGTGTTCGACGGTGTGGACCAGGCCCTGGCCGTCGAAGGCACGGACCTGCGGCTGTTCGGCAAGCCCGAGAGCTTCGTCAAGCGGCGGATGGGCGTGGCGCTGGCGCGTGCG
>RFTU01000210.1 GCA_009923315.1 Betaproteobacteria bacterium | reverse complement strand
GGCCTTCTGCTTTGGGGGCACGGTGAGCGTCAACGGTGCCCTCACCAGCACGATCACCACCACCACGGGCAGCAACAACTTTATCCGCCTTGGACGGCAAGGGGCCCCCAATGAGCAGACGACGTTCGACGTTACCGATGTCGACGGTCAACTCATCGTCAATGCCCAACTGGACATGAATTTCGGCACCGACGCCGGTCTCAACAAAAGCGGGCCGGGCAAAATGGTGCTCTCGGCCAACAACACTTACACGGCGGCGACCACGGTTTCGGGAGGGACGCTGCAGGTCGGCAATGGCGGCACCTCGGGCACCCTTGGAGCAGCCTCGAGTGAAATCGCGATTTCCAATGGTGCTACCTTGGCTTTCAACCGCACGGACAACTACGGCGGAAATTTCACCCGCAAGTTGAGCGGGGGCGGCGGGGTCTCCCTCTCCTCCGGCACCTTGGTCTTGGCCAATACGGCCAATAGCTTCACCGGCGGGGTGACGGTGAACGGGGGAACGTTCAAGACCTCGGGCAAAAGCGCCGGGAGCAACATCGTGGTGAACAGCGGGGGGACCTTCGCCATGGCCGGTACGGACACGTGGGGTGCGGCGGACACCTCCAACACACCTTCGGTGACGATCAACTCCGGCGGCACGATGACCTCGGACAACCAGTTTAACTCCCTGCGGGATCTGACTTTGAATGGCGGCTCGGTGAACCTGAACGGCGGCTACACGAACAACAACACCGGCGCCTTCGTTCTGGGCGGCACCGTCACGGTCGGCGGGGCTCTGACCAGCTCGATCACGGTCAGCACCACGAACAGCGCCAATTTCATCCGTCTCGGTCGGCAAGGAACCACTGAATCCACCACCTTTAACGTGTCCGATCCAAGCGGCCAACTTCTGATCTCAGCTCCCGTTACCAATAATTTCGGCGCCACCAGTGGCTTGCAAAAAACAGGCGACGGAACCTTGGTTCTATCGGGTGCCATCGGTTATAACGGTGCCACCAAGGTCAGCGGAGGCTCTCTGGTGGTCTCCAACTCCATTTTTACGGCCACTATCCAGTCTAATTCGACGACTCTCAATTTCGCCACCCCGCCCGGTGTTGGCACCAACGACGTTCTGCCTGCCTCTCTCGACTCTGCCTCGCTGGCCTCCGCCAGTGTGACCGGATTGGGCGCCAACTTCTCAGGTACGCTCACCAATTCGCCCAATCTCAAGGTCATCGTGACCAGCAACGCCCCGGTAGGCCCTACCTTTGCCTCCACCTATCCCTCGGGTAGCGAAAACACCGTCGGTTCCAACGGCCTGCAGAATCTCATGAGCTATGCGCTGGGCGGTACCGGGCCGGGTTCGACTCCGGCCTTACCTGTGCTGACCTCCGATGGCACCAACCTCACCCTGACGGCGAATATCCG
>RFTU01000209.1 GCA_009923315.1 Betaproteobacteria bacterium | reverse complement strand
ATATATTTAATGTTCGAGTGCCCTTTTTAGGCCTACCGCGCCCTTTTAATATTTGAATATCTGCTGTGTCCTCTATAATTGATGTGATTTCTTCATCGCTAACCGAAAGAGTCTCTATATTATTATCGCTATCATCAATTGATATCTTGTTATGAACATTCTTTATAATATTATCTATATCTTCGTATTGTTTTTTATCGTTAGGTTGCGATGGTATTCCCCTATTCTGTGTATTCATATTTTGAGCATATTGTGGCATATTTGAAGGTACAGGGTCGCTATTTAAAGAACCGAAGAGATTACTTACCATATTGAATAACCCCATATTATCATTGCTTGACCCACGATTTTGAGACATTTGCGGCATTTGTTGAGGAGCACTATTTCCCATTACATATTGTTTTGCCGCAGCATTTTGAAACTGTTTCATTAATTCGGGATTAGAACGGAGAACATTCTCTACATCGGGCAAAGGCTGTTCTTTAAACATTCTGCTCGTTAAATGGAACATAAACGCACTCCCAGATAATGATATAAAGAGCCTCAATTCAGGAGCCATCTTCTTACCGGTCGCCTTATATTTATAATGTAATTCCTCAAAAATATCATCATAATCGTTAATATTCTCATTGACCTGTTCAGACCATCCGTCTAATTTAATAGAAAAAGGATCATATCTCCCGTTTATATATTCAGTACCCGAGATAAATGCCATTAACATTTTTTGCTGAAATCTTATGCTCCCATCCAACTCCTTTTCTCTAATTATCCTATTATATTCGGTTCTCATCTCCTCAATATCAGAGTTCATATTGAATTTGAAAGGAATCTTAAATCCCTTAGATTCCATTCTGTCAAGTTGATATATTATCTCTCTTTTTTCATTTATCTCGTTCTTTATAATTTCTTTAGGACTCAAAAACTTATTTTTATTTCTACTAATTCCTCTATCTCCGTCACTTACTACACTACTGCCATCGCTGCCATCGCTGTCTCCGCTACCGCCGCTGTCATCGCTGCCGCCACTACCATTGCTTCTACTACTTGCGGTGCTTTCATCGCTTTCATCGCTTCTACCACTTCTACCGCTCGCTTCGCTAATATTATCATCATATATTTTCTTTATCTTACCGCGATTTGAACTCTTTTTACTTTCATCACTATCACTCTCGGTTTCTATTCGCGAACTTCTTGCTATCTTGTCTTTATTACGATATATATTGCCTATGTTTTTCATATATTTCTTTTTACCACCAGAAGAACTTCCGTGCGAAGAACCACCAGAAGACATAGATATAACATCATCGCTAATTTTTTTTCTGTTAAACAATTCCTCGCTTATTGCTATATTATTCTGCTTGTTGCTACTCGGTATATTAAAATTAAAAGATTGCTGTCCATTGAAACTTTC
>RFTU01000208.1 GCA_009923315.1 Betaproteobacteria bacterium | reverse complement strand
GGCCACGGCCAGCAGCACGCCGGTGATCACGCCCGCGCGCGCGGCCTTCAGGGTGATCGCACTGATCACCTTCCACTTCGGGGTGCCCAGGGCATAGGCCGCCTCGCGCAAGGCATTGGGAATCAGCGAGAGCATGTTCTCGGTCGTGCGGATCACCACCGGAATCACGATCAAGGCCAGGGCCAGCACACCGGCAAAACCGGAAAAGCTCTTCATCTTGGCCACCACGGCCGAGTAGATGAACAGACCGATCACGATGGAGGGCGCCGACAGCAGGATGTCGTTGATGAACTGCGTCACATGACCCAGCCAGGTGGTCTTGCCGTATTCGGCCACATACACACCGGCCATCACGCCAATGGGCGTGCCCAAGAGCGTGGCCAGGCCCACCATCGTCAACGATCCGAAGATGGCATTGGCCAGACCACCCGTGTCCGCCATGGGCGGGGGCGTCATTTCGGTGAACACCGCCAGGCTCAGGCCACCGATGCCCAAGCGAATGGTTTCGATCAGGATCCAGATCAGCCAAAACACGCCAAAGGCCATCGCCGCCAGCGACAGCGCCAAGGCCAATTGATTGACCAGCTTGCGTCGCTTGTGGTGGCTCAGGCGGCTGGTCTCAAAGGTGATGGCTGCGCTCATGAGCGTGCTCCCTCAGCCCGCTTCATTCGAGCCAGCAAGATCTTCGAAAGCGATAACACCACAAAGGTGATGAAGAACAGCACCAGCCCCAAGTAGATCAAAGATGCTTGATGGAGGCCCTCATTGGCCTCAGCAAACTCGTTGGCCAGGGCTGAGGTGATCGAGTTGGCGGCTTCAAACAAGGACAGCGAGGAAAGCTGATTCATGTTGCCAATCACAAAGGTCACCGCCATCGTCTCGCCCAGCGCGCGCCCCAGGCCGAGCATGATCCCGCCCACCACACCGGCCTTGGTGTAAGGCACCACCTCCCAGGTGGTGGAACCCAGCCCATAAGCCGATTCCTTGAGCATCGGCGGCGTCACATCGAACACATCACGCATCACCGACGCAATGAAGGGGATGATCATGATGGCCAGAATGATGCCGGCCGACAGAATGCCGATACCCACCGGCGGACCGGCCACCAGCGCGCCCAACACCGGCACGCCGGAGAAGGCCGCCTGCAGGGGTTGCTGCACGTAGGTGGCCAGCACGGGGCCGAACACCAGCAGGCCCCACATGCCGTAGACGATCGAGGGCACGGCCGCCAAGAGCTCAATGGCTATGCCCAGTGGACGCTTGAGCCACCCAGGCGAGAGTTCCGTCAGAAACAGGGCGATGCCGAAAGACACGGGCACGGCAATCACCAAGGCAATCAGCGAGGTGGCCAGCGTGCCGTAGATCATCACCAGACCACCGTACTGGTTGCCCACGGGGTCCCAAACCGCAGAGGTGAGAAAGCCCAGGCCGAACT
>RFTU01000207.1 GCA_009923315.1 Betaproteobacteria bacterium | reverse complement strand
GAAACACGTCATCCGCGCATCATCTCAGTTTCGGCCGACAACCGTAGAGTCAGGCAGGACATTGCCCAAGTCCCCTCCGGGTTTCCCCATATACTCCTTGGGTTTGTTTGATCGGAGTCTGAAATTCCATGGTCCCGCAGGGTTCGCCAAGGGGCACCACCCCGGAGAACACCGCGACGGGGGCGCACACCGAACCCATCGATCCAGGCCACCGCGCTTCGGCGCAGCGGGAACTGGGCTCGGGTTGGGACGACGACGATCAGTCCGCACGCCGCGGTTTCAAGAGGCTGTCTGCTCTAGAAGCGCAGGCCCTGCGAGACCTGGACCCCCCGGTGTCCCCGTGGAGGGTCGTGGCCACCCAAGTGGCTGTCGGCTTCATCGTGGCCTGCCTGGCAGGCGCGGTGATGGGGAGCGTGTCCGTGTTCTGGTCGGCGCTTTACGGCGCCGGTGTGGTGGTGGTTCCGGCGGTCCTCATGGCCCGTGGAATGACCTCCAGGCTCTCCAGTGTGAACGCCGGCGTCAGTGCCGTGAGTTTCATGCTGTGGGAGTTTCTGAAAATCGGCGTTTCGGTGCTGCTGCTGATGCTCGCTCCCCGAATCGTCGAGCCGCTGGTTTGGCCCGCCTTGTTGCTGGCCGTTCTGGTGTGCATCAAGGTGTATTGGGTGGCGCTCCTGTGGCGCGGCCGCAAGCCGAAACCGGTTGAACGTTTGAAGAGTTGAGAGCAATTCGAGATGGCAGCTGAAGGTCAAGCCCCCACCGCTGGTGAATACATCGTCCACCACTTGGCGCATCTGCAGAACAAGAAGCCCGAGGGGCCGTTCGACCTGTCGGTGTTCAATTACGACTCCCTGTTCTTCTCGATCCTGTTGGGCATCGTGACCTGCTGGATCCTGTGGGCGGCTGCCCGCAAGGCGACCTCTGGGGTACCGGGCCGTTTCCAGGCCGCGGTGGAGTTGCTGGTGGAAATGGTGGAGAACCAGGCCAAGGGCATCGTCCACAGCGCCGAAAGCCGCAAGATGGTCTCCCCCCTGGCGCTGACGGTGTTCGTGTGGATTTTCTTGCTCAACGCCATGGACCTGCTGCCGGTGGACCTGATCCCGGCCATCTGGCACGTGGCCGGCCCGGCCCTGGGCCTGCCCGACTACATGCGCGTGGTGCCCACCGCCGACCTGTCCATCACGATGGGCCTGTCGGCCGGCGTGTTGCTGGTATGCCTGTTCTACAACGTGAAGGTCAAGGGACTGGGCGGTTGGATTCATGAGCTGTTTTCAGCACCGTTTGGCGCCCACCCGGTTCTGTGGCCTTTCAACTTCGCCATGCAGATCATCGAGTTCGTGGCCAAGACGGTGTCCCACGGCATGCGACTGTTCGGCAATATGTACGCCGGCGAACTGATCTTCATGCTGATCGCGCTCATGGGCGGTGCGCTGGCCAGTGTGA
>RFTU01000206.1 GCA_009923315.1 Betaproteobacteria bacterium | reverse complement strand
TGCAAAGCCTCGGTGCCGTACCGATTAGCGAAAACAGCGCCTACTCAAACGGTGCAGGCCCATGCCTTACGCAGTCTTACCTGAACACTGAACCGCCCCGGGTTTTGAGGAGGCTCCAACTCTTGAGAAGATGGAGCCATGAGAAAGACACCAAGGTTTTCACCCGAGGTCCACGAGAGGGCCGTTCGGATGGTGCAGGAGCACCGAGGCGAGTACCCGTCGCTGTGGGCGGCGGTCGAGTCAATTGCACCGAAGATCGGCTGCGTGCCGCAGACTTTGCTGGAGTGGGTCAAGCAGGCTGAGGTCGATTCGGGCGCGCGCAACGGCGTGACAACCGATGAGGCTCAGCGCATCAAGGATCTCGAACGCGAGGTCAAGGAACTGCGCCGCGCCAACGAGATCCTGAAGCTGGCCAGCGCGTTTTTCGCCCAGGCGGAGCTCGACCGCCGGCTCAAATGATGTACGCCTTCATCGACGAACAACGTGCTGCGTTCGGGGTCGAGCCGATCTGCGAGGTCTTGCAGGTCGCCCCGTCGGCCTACCGCCGACATGCAGCGCGCGCCAGGGATCCTTCCTTGCTGAGCCCAAGGGCGCAGCGAGATGCTGAACTGGCGCCGAAGATTGAGCAGGTCTGGAACGCGAACTTCCAGGTCTACGGCGCTGACAAGGTGTGGAAGCAAATGAACCGTGAGGGCTTGAGGGTGGCGCGCTGCACAGTGGAACGGCTGATGAAGCGCATGGGCCTGCAAGGGGCGATGCGAGGCAAGGTGGTGCGAACCACGGTGCCTGACCCGAAGGCGCCGTGCCCTCTGGACAGGGTGAACCGGCACTTCAAGGCTGATCGGCCTGACCAGTTGTGGGTGTCGGACTTCACGTACGTCTCGACCTGGCAGGGCTGGCTGTACGTGGCCTTCGTCATCGATGTTTACGCCCGGCGCATCGTGGGCTGGCGCGTGAGCAAGACGATGCACACCGACTTCGTGCTCGACGCCCTGGAGCAGGCGCTCTACGCCCGGCAACCCGACCGGGACCGCCTCGTGCATCACTCCGACCGCGGGTCGCAATACGTGAGCATCCGCTACACCGAGCGGCTGGCCGAAGCGGGGATCGAGCCCTCGGTGGGAAGCCGCGGCGACAGTTACGACAACGCGTTGGCCGAGACGATCAATGGGCTGTACAAGGCCGAGTTGATCCACCGGCGCGGGCCGTGGAAGACGCGCGAGGCGGTGGAGATCGCCACGCTGAACTGGGTGTCCTGGTTCAACCATCACCGTTTGATGGAAGGGCTGGGCTACATCCCGCCTGCAGAGGCCGAGGCAAACTACTATCGGCAACTCACGGGGCAGCCTGCCTCGGAGAGCTGACCACTTAACCCAACCAGCCTCCGCGAATTCCGGGGCGGTTCACAAAGGGGTCGAGCGCTTCTTCCGCTCGGGGTCT
>RFTU01000205.1 GCA_009923315.1 Betaproteobacteria bacterium | reverse complement strand
AAAATATATAAAATATATAAAATATATAAATCACGCGCATACACACATACACACCTCTTTATCATTACATTTTATATACTCTTTGTATCTCTCATACTCTCAATAGCAGATACATCCTATGAAGTATAGATGAGGGGGTTTGCGTGTGTATTCCTATTTAGGTATTTATCAATGACCGGCGCAATATTATCAACATGGAAGTTAATCATATTCCGCATAGGACAACGAAGAAATGTTCTGCAATTTTCATATACCATATCCTGGTCATAAATGTTGAATTCGTAATCCCTTTTTTTATCTTGGATTTGCGAGGTCATATATTTGAAGAAGCAATTTAAATGGATTGGCATTCCCGGAATCATCATTTTTTTTGAATCAAATGTAGGAAATGATACAAACCGCTCCTTCTTTTTAATGAAATCCTGACAAATACAGCAAATCTTTCCGGAGACTACACTGCTGGCTACGCAAGTTCCGCAACCAGATAGTGCCGCCCCACTAATTTGTTTTTTTGGATGCTCGATAATAATAGGCATATTTTCAATTGTCCATGCATATTTTTTATTACACATCTTTTCAATCCTCTTACAAGCTTGTTCATTGTACCAGATAGAAGCATACATATTTGTATCAGAAATACTAATGAACTTCATACAATAGTCTGTTTTAAAATTGATGATGTCTTTTATTATTTTGCTCTCAACCTCTTTTTTTTCAACAAATTTCAAAGTGTCAATTTCAGTTCCTGTGCAATTTGACAGAGAAATCTCTTTGTGGTTTGTCATAATAAATCCATTGCATAGGAAATCAAGCTTATTAAAAGGAGGTTTAAGATGGCATCCGTTAGTGTTTGAGCAGACAATGTCAAATGATATATCAAATGTCTTACCATCGCTGAAATACGCAATCTTTCCAACAGTTATCGTATATATGAATGTGTGTAAGTTACCGAATGGCTTGTCAATATAACTCTTAAAATCAGAGTTATTACGCAAAGAGGTTTTACGTTCAAGCTTAACGTTGTCAGTTCCAAACTCGTTGTTAAACAAAGATGTGATATTAGTCATCATATTATTCATATCACTCTCGTTGTATATACACACATCAATATCGTTAGGAACAAGAGTTCTAGCAATTGTCTTATGGTCATACTGTTCGTTCCAAAAGTGATTGCTACGATATCCATTATTTTCCCAGAAAATCTGAGAGTAATGTTCTGAAATAATGGAATCTCTAACAAATCCGCCGAAAATAATCCCATTCCAGTGGAAAATGATGTTCTTGATATCCCATAAAATATTGTGCTTGATATTATTGATGTTGTAAGAGACCTTGATAATACCAGACATTCTTACAGAAATATCAATTAATGACCTAACACGAGATACACGAGATACACGAGATACACGAGATACACGAGATACACGAGATACACGAGATACACGAGAT
>RFTU01000204.1 GCA_009923315.1 Betaproteobacteria bacterium | reverse complement strand
TAATGGAAAATAATATGTTTGATACTAATACAAATATATGTTCGGACGATTGTTGGAAAAATGCCAAAGAAGTCAATAATAGCAAAATAGAAAGTTATAATATATATCCTACAAATCTCGTTGCTTGCGAAAGTCCTTTTGTAAGAATGACTGATATGTATTTAAATCATCCAAACTTGCGCGGCCGTCCAGGATACGGATTGGCTGACGATTGTCTTATTGATAAATATTCGGCACTAAGAAACGACCCCTCTTCTATGACACAAGATAGATGTAGAATACAATTAAATAACCGAATATTTACTTCGGGTCCAAACCTTAGATGCGGTAAAACTGATATAGGCGGAGAGCTGGAATTAATAGAAGGACGCGATACCAATAATGTAAGATGTAAAAAACAGATTATGGAAGAAGAAATGAATAATTTCATGCCTCTTTTAGATTGTGTAAAAGATATCCAACGACCTGAAAATATAGTCCCAGTATGGACTAATGGAGGCGAGGATACTCGCTCATATATTCATCGAACCGAATTTAACAAAAATTGTAATTGGATAGGAAGAAATAAAAACTTTTCTATATAATATAGGAGAGTATATGAGTTTTAATAGAACGACGTATGATAATTGTTCATATAAACAAGAATTACAAGGTAATGTAAGTACCTTAAGCTATTTATTATCGCCGTACAGATATGAGCACGAAAACAAGTGCCGACATCAATTAGGTTTTGTCGGCGGAACAGTGGTTTCACATATACAAGGTAATCTCGTTGATTTAGACAGTGAGCTTAGAGGACAGACGAGAATAATATCAAAATGTGGGACTAACCAATATGTACCCACAGAAGATGGTATTATAAAGAATGATAAGACGCAACCAATAGATACTACTATGCTTCATTTGCCAGCATGCCAATCTATAATGTACAGAGAAGTACCTATGCCCCCAAAAATAAATTACGATAAATGCCAATAAGCCTAAGTATTATATTATTTTTATATAAATTATTCATAATAACCGCTCAATATGTCTAAGGACTCGCGATAAACTTAGCATAAATTTCCCAAATAATTTACGAAAAAATACCATATTAAATATATGGGCCCGAGAAGGAATGCTATGAAGGCAAATAATACCCTCAATACTATATTTTTAACAGTACCACCCCAAGTACATTTAAAAGACAAATATGCTGCGGACGCTGATATTATAAATGTAAGTATATAGAGGAAAGCTACAAAAATCTTATCAATCAGCTCCCATCTATAATAATAATCAGGCTTATATCCCCATAAAATGAGATATAGCTTTTCAATTGTAGTATATGTGAAATCTTCTTCACTATAGCTGTTGAGATTCGCTGGTATTGTAAAGGGTATATTAGAAAAGTTTTCCTTTTTAAATAAAAAAAAGGGGGCTAATAAAAATATTAACATATCTATTTATTTATGTATAAAATAATATATTATTTT
>RFTU01000203.1 GCA_009923315.1 Betaproteobacteria bacterium | reverse complement strand
ACAGCGCCGGACTCGCCAGGGTTGTGGGGGCCGTGGATCAGACCCTGAGGATGCGCTCACCGCGGCCAATGCCGCTGGTGCCGGTGCGCACGGTTTCCAAAATGGCGGTACGGTCCACCGCCTCAATGAAGGCGTCGAGCTTGCCGGCGTCGCCGGTCAACTCGATCGTGTAGGTCTTTTCCGTCACATCGATGATGCGGCCGCGGAAGATGTCGGCCATGCGCTTGACCTCTTCCCGCTCCTTGCCTACGGCACGCAACTTGATCAGCATGAGTTCGCGCTCGGTATAGGCGCCTTCGGTCAGGTCGACCACCTTCACCACCTCGATGAGCCGATTGAGGTGCTTGGTGATCTGTTCGATGGTGTCGTCGTTGCCCGTGGTGACGATGGTCATGCGCGACAGCGACGCGTCTTCGGTGGGCGCCACCGTCAGGCTTTCGATGTTGTAGCCTCGGGCGGAGAACAGACCGACCACGCGCGACAGCGCGCCGGGTTCGTTCTCAAGCAGCAGGGCGATGATGTGTTTCATGTTGAAGCGTCCTTCGCGTTCCCCGGCCCCGGGTGGGGGCCGCTTCCGCGCGGGACTCGTTCAGGACCTTCGGGCCGCCTGGGTCGGGCGCACCGTCGAGTCGTTTGATGGGATGTCGGGTGTGCTGTGCGCTGCGGCCACAGCCCCTACGCTCCACAGGCCACCCGGTCGGGCAACCCAGGATGCGCAGCGGGCCCTGCGCCACGACGTGATCACAGGTCTTCCGAACCGAGCAGCATCTCCGTAATACCCTTGCCGGCCTGGACCATGGGCCAGACGTTTTCAGTGGGGTCGGTGCGCACATCCAGGAACACGGTGCGGTCCTTCAAGCGCAGCATCTCCTTGAGCGCGGGCTCGACCTCGCTGGGCTTTTCGATCTTCAAGCCGATGTGGCCGTAGGCCTCAGCCAACTTCACGAAATCGGGCAGCGCGTCCATGTAGCTGTGGGAGTAGCGCCCGCCGTACTGCAGCTGCTGCCACTGGCGCACCATGCCCAGGTAGCGGTTGTTCAGCGACACCACCTTCACCGGCGTCTGGTACTGCTGGCAGGTGGACAGTTCCTGGATGCACATCTGGATGGAGCCTTCCCCAGTGATGCAGAACACCTCCGAGTCGGGCTTGGCCAGCTTGATGCCCATGGCATAGGGCAGGCCCACACCCATGGTGCCCAGGCCGCCAGAGTTGATCCAGCGGCGCGGCTCCATGAAGGGGAAGTACTGTGCGGCCCACATCTGGTGCTGGCCCACGTCTGACGTGATGTAGGTGTCGATGCCCTGGGTCAGGCGACCCAGCGTTTCCACCACGAACTGCGGCTTGATGACATCGTCGCTGTTCTTGTAGGACAGGCATTCGCGCTTGCGCCACTCGTTGATCTGCGCCCACCAAGCGTTCAGGTCGGCCGGGGCCGGGCGCTGGCTGGTGGCCTTGATCTGGGCGATCAGCTCCTGCAGCACATCCTTGAC
>RFTU01000202.1 GCA_009923315.1 Betaproteobacteria bacterium | reverse complement strand
CTCAGCACCACCGGCCGCGGCACGGGCCCCACGCTGCCGGGCAGCACCCTGGCCTACAACGGCATCAACGTGCTGGACCTGCCCGGCATGCCGGGCTGCAACTCGATCGACGGCATGTCGGCCTACGACGAGAAGCTATGGGCCACCCCCAACGCCGCCTTCGGTTGCGCCTGGGACACCGGCCGCGCAGCGGTGCTGCAGCAGCCCATCCGCACCACCAATGCGGTGCTGCGCGGAACGGTTCGTGCCGGTGAGCACCTTCTCAACGCCGAGGCCGTCTTCGGCCGTGCCGATTCGGCCAAGTCCTTCTCGCCCAACCAGCTCTCCAGCAGCACCTCGACCACCAGCCCCCTGTTCAACCTGGCCTACCCCAGCACCGGCGCGGGCTACAACTACGTGTTCGATGCGCTGGTGAAGGCCTTCCCGCAGCTGGCGGCGAACCGGGGTCTGCCCCTGGCCATGCGCTGGCGCTGCATGCCCTGCGGCAACCGCGAGATTGAGACCAATGCCGACACCTCGCGCTTCCTGGTCTCGGCCGAAGGTCCGCTGTTCGCCGGCTGGGATTACCGCGCGGGCCTGTCCACGGCCACCAGCGACACGGTCTCCACACTGGGCGGCGGCTACCACTACGGCAAGGAATTGGCCGCGCTGATCAACACCGGCGTGCTCAACCCCTTCCTGCAACCGGGGCAGACGCAGACCGCACAGGCCCTGGCCGAACTGGAGAAGATCTCCGCGCGCGGCGTGAACCTGTACGGCGGCAAGATGACGATGCGCCAGGTCGACGCCGTCGCCTCGGGCCCGGTGTTCAAGGCACCCGGCGGCGAGGCCATGGCCGCCGTGGGCATGGACCTGCGAACCGAGCGCTACCAGTTCAACGGCAACGACACCGACCTGGCCACGCAGGCGCGCATCTTCAATGCGCCCTTCGACAGCGTGAACACCCTGGCGCCGGTGCAGCGCGACATCAAGGCCGTCTATTCCGAGCTGATGGTGCCCCTGCACAAGCGCGCGGAGGTCACCCTGTCGGCTCGTCGGGACGACTACACCGGCTTCGGCGCCACCACCAACCCCAAGGCCTCGATCCGCCTGGCACCGGCCGACAACCTGGTGCTGCGCGGCTCCAGCAGCTCGGGCTTCCGTGTGCCCACCTTCAACCAGCTCTTCTTCGGCGTGACCGAGTCGCCCTACAGCGGCAAGGACCTGGTCGACCCGGTCAAGTGCGTGGGTGGCAAGGTGGATGCGGCCAAGCCCGAGTGCACGGCGATCACCCCGCTCATCCTCACCGGCGGCAAGTCCGACCTCAACCCCGAAACCAGCCGCAGCTGGACGGTCGGCGCCTTGTGGGAGCCCGCGCGCAACGTGACGCTGGGCGCCGACCTCTGGCATATCCGTCGCGAAGGCACGATCCAGTCGCTGGGCCTGACCACCATCGTGGCCAACTACACCCTTTTCCCCGACAACTTCATCCGCGACGCGGCGGGCAACATCGCCAAGATCG
>RFTU01000201.1 GCA_009923315.1 Betaproteobacteria bacterium | reverse complement strand
GTCTCTTTGACATAGTTGCTTGTATCAACATCATTATCAGCAATTAAAGCCGATAGCCTTGTATCTACAGCATTTACATAATTACTGACATTTCCATTGAGCCTATTGTAATCTACTGCTAATACATTGCTAGTCTCTTTGACATAGTTGCTTGTATCAACATCATTATCAGCAATTAAAGCCGATAGCCTTGTATCTACAGCATTTACATAATTGCTGACATTCCCATTGAGCCTATTGTAATCTACTGCTAATACATTACTTGTCTCTTTGACATAGTTGCTTGTATCAACATCATTAAAGGCTATTAAATCAGATAATCGGGTATTTACAGCATTTACATAATTGCTAACATTCCCATTGAGCCTATTGTAATCTACTGCTAATATATTGCTAGTCTCTTTGACATAGTTGCTTGTATCAACATCATTATAAGCAATTAAAGCCGATAGTCTAGTATCTACAGCATTAACATAATTGCTGACATTTCCATTAAGCCTATTGTAATCTACTGCTAATATATTGCTCGTCTCTTTGACATAGTTGCTTGTATCAACATCATTATCAGCAATTAAAACAGATAGCCTTGTATCTACAGCATTTACATAATTGCTTACATTTCCATCATTCGCAGTTATATTAGCAATTTTAGCAAACTCTGATACGCTTATATTGTTTATTGAATCACTAAATGTAATCCTGCCACTATAATCTATATTAAATACCTCGCTCGTTAGATTAGATATATTCATTATGTTATATCCATTAGCCTTTTGTCTGATATCCATAGCATTATTTAAACTATCATTAATTATCTCTAATCTCTCTGTTATATACACATTAGTATCTAAGATAGTACTTGAACCTAATACAGTTAAATTTGATGTTATTAAATCACCTTTTATAAATGTATTGCCTTCATAGATATCTAAAATTACACTCAAGGTTCCGTCAGATAATATATCAAGATTAGTGCCCTTTTTGATGGCCCCACGTTTATCTGCTGTTGCGGCAGGTAATCGGTCAGAGTTTAGCAAGCCTTGAGTAATATTAACAGCATTTCTAGAAAAGTTAATTAAATTAGTATTTAATGTATTAGAAGTAGATATGACATAGTTAGATAGAGATCTTTCGCTATTAATAGAATAAATTATTAGATTGTTTGAAGTTGCGAGAACATAATTAGAAAGATTAACATTGATATTGCTTGCATTTCTTATTAGATTATTTGAAGTCGCAAGAATATAATTAGAAAGATTAACATTGATATTGCTCAGATTTCTTATCAAATTATTAGAAGTCGCTAAAATATAGTTAGAAAGATTTATATTGATATTGCTTGAATATGCTATAAGAATATTAGAAGTTTCTAAAACATAATTTGATTGATATATATTATTATCAAATGAATATTTAAATAGCACATTAGAAGTTTCTATTATAAAATCTATCTGATTTCCACCGTTATTTTTAACAAAATTTATTAATTCATTAGAAGTTATTTTAATATAATTTGAAAGCGAAT
>RFTU01000021.1 GCA_009923315.1 Betaproteobacteria bacterium | reverse complement strand
GCGGGCCTCGGCCGCACTGATGCGGGTCAACCATGTGGGCGAGGTGTGTGCCCAAGCCCTTTACCAGGCGCAGGCCCTGACCGCCCGCACACCCGAATTACGCGCCCAGATGCTGCACGCGGCCCAGGAAGAGCTCGACCACCTCGTCTGGACGCAACAGCGTCTGAACCAACTCCAGGACCGCGCGAGCCTGCTGAACCCACTTTGGTATGCCGGCGCCTTCGCCATGGGCCTGGCAGCCGGGCGAGCCGGAGACGCGGTCAGCTTGGGCTTCGTGGTGGAGACCGAACGCCAGGTGGAGGAGCACCTGGCGGGTCACCTCGAGCGCCTGCCCGCTCGCGATGCGGCCTCGCGCGCCATCGTCGAACAGATGCGCCAGGATGAAGCCCGCCACGGCCGCGAGGCGCGTCAGGCTGGTGGGGCCCCACTGCCGCCGGCGGTGCAACTGGCCATGCGTGCCGCAGCCAGGGTCATGACCACCACGGCACACCGGATCTGAACCCGGGGCTGCGGGCCGGCCCCCTCGGCCCGGCGGGCCATGCGCCGGGGCACGGCAAGCCTGCCCGGGCCGTCTTCAGCCCTCCACCACCTCGTGCGTCACCACCAGCTCGGCGGTCTGGCCCAGCATGATGGTGGCCGAGCAGTACTTCTCGTGCGACAGCGCGATGGCCCGCTCCACTGCAGCGGCCGACAACTGGCGCCCCGTGACCACGAAATGCATGCCAATGCGCGTGAACACCTTGGGGTCCTGCTCGGCGCGCTGGGCCGTTAGCTTGACCTGGCAGCCCCGGACATCGTGCCGCCCTCTCTTGAGAATCAGCACCACGTCGTAGGCGGTGCACCCACCCGCGCCCGCCAGCAGCAGCTCCATGGGTCGCGGGGCGAGGTTGCGGCC
This sequence comes from Betaproteobacteria bacterium, assembly GCA_009923315.1. Classification (GTDB taxonomy): domain Bacteria; phylum Pseudomonadota; class Gammaproteobacteria; order Burkholderiales; family Burkholderiaceae_C; genus RFTU01. Next base: position 30,944 of record RFTU01000021.1, on the reverse strand, counting down.
GCCGCCCTCCGCCGCGCCATCCATGGTCACCAGGTGCCCGCTGCCGGTTTCCGCGGCGAAGGCCATGCCGCTGGCGGGCCACCAATTCACTGTGCATTCCATGTTGAGATGTCCTTGAAGAGGGCCGTGAAACCGGGCCGCAGTGGGGTCTGGATCGAAGCCGAAATTGTTGCGGCGCAGCATGGGCGGTGGTAGACTTGACCCCAGGAAAGTCGGCAGGCAACTCCCACCCTGCGTGGCCACTTCAACGATTGTCTCCTCCACCTCCAACGGTGGTTCAGGCCCGGGGTTTGCGCCCCGGGCCTTTTTTCGTGGTCCTACCCGACAATCGCCCCACGATGCCCCACCCACTCGACTACTTGCAGCGCATCCTCACCGCCCGCGTCTACGATGTCGCGGTCGAGTCGGCGCTGGAGCCGGCCCGCAACCTGTCTCGTCGCTTGAACAACCACGTGCTGCTCAAGCGCGAAGACCAGCAACCGGTCTTCAGCTTCAAGCTGCGTGGGGCCTACAACAAGATGGCCCATCTCAAGCCCGAACAGCTTGCGCGCGGCGTCATTTGCGCCTCGGCCGGCAACCACGCGCAGGGTGTGGCGCTGAGTGCGCGCAAGTTGGGAACCCAGGCCTTGATCGTCATGCCGGTGACCACGCCCCAGGTGAAGGTCGAGGCGGTGCAAGCCCTGGGCGGCACCGTGGTGCTGCATGGCGAAAGCTATTCCGACGCCCACCAGCATGCGCTGAGGCTGCAGGCCGAGCAGGACCTGGTGTTCGTTCACCCTTTCGACGACCCCGATGTGATCGCGGGCCAGGGCACCATCGGCATGGAGATCCTGCGCCAACATCAGGGGCCCATCGACGCGGTGTTTGTCGCCATCGGCGGTGGCGGCCTGATTTCGGGGGTGGCCAGCTACCTGAAGGCCGTACGTCCCGAGATCCGGGTGATCGGCGTGCAGACCCAGGACTCCGATGCCATGCACCAGTCCGTGCGTGCCGGGCACCGGGTGCAGCTGCACGATGTGGGCCTGTTCTCCGATGGCACCGCGGTCAAGCTGGTGGGCGAAGAAACCTTTCGCCTCACGCGCGAGCTGGTGGATGACTTCGTGATCGTCGACACCGATGAGGTGTGTGCCGCCATCAAGGACGTGTTTCACGACACGCGCAGCGTGGTGGAGCCCGCCGGCGCCCTGGGCGTGGCCGCCATGAAGCAGTATGTGGAACGCCACGGCCTGCAAGGCCAGACACTCGTGGCCATCACCTGCGGCGCCAACATGAATTTCGATCGTCTGCGCTTCGTGGCCGAGCGCGCGGAGTTTGGCGAACAGCGCGAAGCCCTGTTTGCGGTGACCATTCCCGAGCGGCCAGGGGCCTTCAAGGCCTTCTGCGAAGTCGTGGGGCCCCGCAGCGTCACCGAATTCAACTACCGCATGTCCGACGCCGATGCGGCCCATGTGTTCGTGGGTCTGAGCATCACGCGGCGCGATGAGGCCGCCCGGATTTCCCAGCAGTTCGAGCAGCAGGGCTTTCGCACCGTGGACCTGACCGATGATGAACTGGCCAAGGAGCACGCGCGCCACCTCGTGGGCGGCCGAGCCCCTATGGCCCGTGACGAACGGTTGCTGCGCTTTGTCTTTCCCGAGCGCCCGGGAGCGCTGCTGAAGTTCCTCTCCTGCATGAACCCGGCCTGGAACATCAGCCTCTTCCATTACCGCAATCAGGGCGCGGACTACGGCCGTGTGCTGGTGGGTCTGCAGATTCCGGCCGGCGAGGAGTCCGGCTTGCAGCGCTTCCTCAAGGACCTGGACTATCCGTGGGTGGACGAAACGGCCAACCCCGTCTACCGATTGTTCCTGCGGTGAGTGGTGGCCCGTGGGGCCGCGCCACGCTCAAGAAGCCGATGCGGGGGCCGCCGGGGCCGGCACACCGGTGGCCGGCGGCGGCATCAGCGGCGCCTGCAGGGTCAGGCTTGGCGGGCCTCCGGGCACACCGATCTTCACCGTGTGCGCGCTGACCTCCAGGATCACGCGCGAACCGTCCACGCGCTCGCCGGGCTTGAAGGCACGGGGCGCTTGGCCGTCGATGGACAACAGCGCGACGCCCTGACCAGACGCGCGAAGGGGTCCTGCCACGCCCACCAGCCGAAAACGGGCGGTCTCGGGCAGGGCCGGCGCCCCGTCCGAGACCGGCGCCGCGCGGGACAAGAGGGGCGACCAATCCGCCGGCGCCACCGCCTGTTGCACCGCCACGGGCACCGCCGGCTGCTGCTGCTTGGACTCGGGCCCCACCCAGGGCATGACCCAGTACACCGCACTGGCGCCCACACCCAGCCACACCGCGAAGGTTGCAAATCGGATCCACATCGCCTGCGTATCATAGGCGCAGGTCGCCGGGTCGCGGCCTCCACCATCCCAACGCCGATCGAACATGAACCCAATGGCTTTCCTCGACTGCACCACACGGTCCTCGGCGCGGGCGAGCCTCCGCGGCCGTCAAGCGGGCTTCACCCTGATCGAGCTGATGGTCGTGCTCGTCATCATCGGCGTGTTGGCCGCCCTGGTCGTGCCCAACGTGCTGGACCGCGCCGATGACGCGCGGGTCACGGCTGCGCGCACGGATGTGGCCAACCTCAACCAAGCGCTCAAGCTCTACAAGTTGGACAACCTGCGCTACCCCACCAACGAACAAGGTCTGCAGGCCCTGGTGGCCAAACCCACTGCGGGGCCCCAGCCACTGAACTGGAAGCCCTATCTGGACAGGCTGCCCCAAGACCCCTGGGGCCAGCCCTATCAGTACCTCAGCCCCGGTTTGAAGGGTGAAGTCGACGTCTTCAGTTGGGGCGCCGATGGCAAGGCCGGCGGTTCGGGGCGCGATGCCGACATCGGCTCCTGGCAGTAGGCCGCTGGCGGACGCCGCGGCGCGGCTGCGGGCGGTCACCGGGCGGCAGCGGACCCCGCGAGGGGCCTGCGGGCCTGCCGCCACGGGAGGCTTCACGCTGCTCGAACTGCTCATCGTCATCGCGGTGATGGCACTGGCAACCGGCCTGTCCATCCTGGCCCTGCGCGACCCCGCACGCCAGCAACTTGAACAGGAGGCCGCGCGTCTTTCAGCTTTGCTGGAAGCCGCCCGCATCGAATCACGCACCAGCGGGCACCTGGTGAGTTGGCGCCCCCTGGCCTCCGGCTCCCGCACCACCGCCGCCGCTGGCGCCGTCGTGCCAGCGGACTTCTTGTTTGAACCCACCCTGGCCGCCCTCACCGGGTCGCTGGGCAACGCCTCCTTGGCGCGCCCGTCGCCGGCTTGGCCCACGCGATGGCTGCACGAGGGGACGCAGGCCGAGGTCATCGGCGCGCCGCGCCTGGTGCTCGGGCCTGAGCCGCTGATTCCAGCGCAGCGGCTGCGGCTGCGCCTGGGCGAGCAGCAGCTGGTGCTGGCCACTGACGGCTTGGGCGCCTTCCGCGTGGAGGACCGCCCGTGAGGGAGCCCACCGCCCCGTCCGGCGGCGCCCCCCGACGCGCGCGCGGGTTCACGCTCGTGGAGGTGTTGGTCGCCCTGGCCATCGTGGCCGTGACGCTGGCAGCCGGTGTGAAAGCCTCTGGCGCTCTGGTGCTGAACTCGAAACGGCAACAGCAACTTTCGGCGGCGCAGTGGTGCGCCGACAACCACCTCACCGAACTCAAGCTCACGCGAGCTTTCCCCGGAACGGGCCAAGGCGAATTCACCTGCGAGCAATTGGGGGTGCTCTATCGAGGGCACACGCGCACGCAGAACACCCCCAACCCCAACTTTCGCCGCGTGGATGTCCAAATCTTCAACGAAGACGGCTACGGGCTGCTGACCGTGTCCACCGTGTTGTCGCGCTTCTAGCCATGGTGTACGCCCGCCCGCGCAACACCCACCGGCTTGGAGGCTTCACGCTGATCGAAGTCCTGGTGGCCTTGGTGGTGCTGTCGACGCTGGCCGGCCTATCTTGGCAAGCGGTCGACGCGATGGTGCGCACCCGCGCGGCGGTGGAACAGCAATCTCAACGGCTGGTGGTGATGGGAACCGCCCTGGCCCAATGGGAGCAGGACCTGCAGGGCCTGCTGGTCGACGGCCCGCTGCCGGCCTTGCACTTCGACGGTGCGCGGCTGCGACTGGTGCGCCGCGCGCCCGGTGGTGTGCAACTGGTGGTGTGGTCATGGCGGCAAGGCGTGTGGCAACGCTGGGCGGCCCCGCCAACGGCGCTGGAATCCACCTTGGTGCAAACCTGGGCGCAGGTTCCGCAGATGCTGGGCACAGAGCCCGGCCACATCACGCTGGCCGAAGGCGTCACCGGTTGGCAGCTGTACTTCTTTCGAGGCAATGCCTGGTCCAACGCGCAATCCAGTGGCGACCTCGTGAACAAGCGTTCGGGCGGGCCGGAAGGTGAAGCCGAAGGACGCGCCGTGCCCAGCCGGGAACGCCTGCCCCAGGGCGTGCGCCTGGTGTTGGCGCTGCAGGGGCCGGCCGGTGCCGGTACGCTGCGGCGCGACGTGTTGGTGCCGGGAGGTCAACCGTGAGCCGCCTGCACCGGCGCCCCACCCCGCGCAGGCCGCAGCGCGGCGCCGCGCTGTTGATGGCCATGGTGGTGGTGACGGTGGTCGCATCCTTGGCGGGCACCATGGTGTGGCAACAGTGGCGTTCGGTCCAGGCCGAATCGGCCGAGCGCGCACGACTGCAGGCGCGTTGGGTGCTGTTGGGGGCTTTGGACTGGGGGCGCCTGATCCTGCGTGAAGACGCCCGTGGCAGCCAGATCGACCACCTCGGTGAACCCTGGGCGGTCCCCCTGCAGGAGGCGCGGCTGTCGACCTTCCTGGCCGATGGCCGGGAAGACCTGGAGGACAACCCGGCCCTGCAAGCCTTCGTCTCTGGGGCGATCATCGACGCGCAGTCGCGCTGGAACCTGCGCAACCTCGTGGTCAATGGCGCCTTGTCGGCCAAGGGCCTGCAAACGCTGGAGCGGGTGTGCCTGGCCGCCGATGTCGGACCCACCGTGGCCACGCTGATCGCCCAGGGGATTCAACGCAGTTGGTTGCCCGCCCAGGCCGAACGCAGCCGCGGCCCCGAGCCCCAAGGCTTGTCACCTGAGCGATTGAGCGACCTTCAATGGTGGGGTGTCGCCGCCGAGGACATCGAGCGCCTGAGGCCCTGGCTGACGGTGCTGCCGGTGCCCACGCCCCTGAATGTGAACACCGCCACGGCCCTCATGCTGTCGGTGGCCCTTGACGGCGTCGACCTGGCCCTGGCCCAGCGCATCGTGCAGGCGCGCAACGCCACACCGTTCAAGTCCACCGAGCAGGTGTTGGCGATGTTGCCGCGCAGCGATGAGGCCAACCGCGCCACCGGCCTGTCGGTGCAGTCCAACTTCTTCGAACTGCAGGGGCGATTGCGTCTGGGCGATCGGGTGTTCGAGGAGCGCCAGATGGTGGAGCGGCGCCAATTGGACATGGTGGTGCTCAGCCGGGAACCGCTGGCACCCGTCCGGTTTGGGCCAAACCCTGTTAGCCTAATGAACCCATGAGCCTGTTAGCGATCCTGTTGCCGGTTCGTGGCCGCAGTCCCGCCCCCGGTGAGGCACCCGCGGCCACCCCAATCGCCGCGGCGGTGGAACCCACCGCGCCGTGGCGCTTCGTCTTCAGCCGCACGGGCCAAACCGTTGACCATCAGGGCCGTGCCAGTGCCGCAGGCTTGCCCAAGGCGGATCGAATCGTCCTGGTGGCGCCGGACGAAGACGTGTCCTGGCTGGCGGTTCACTTGCCCAAGGCCGCCGCCAAGCGCCTGAAGGATGTGCTCCGCGGCGCCTTGGAAGACCAGCTCTTGGAAGAGCCTGCCGCGGCCCATCTGGCCGTGTCGAATCGGGGACTGCCAGGAGACGGGCCGACTTGGGTTGCGGCCCTGCACAAGCCCTGGCTGGAGCGTCATCTGAAGGAATTGCTCGATCAAGGCGTGCAGGCCGATGCCCTGGTGAGCCTGAGCGAACCCGGACTGCAGCTCAGGGGCCATGCTCGGGTGGGCTTGGATGGACAAGCCCTGGCGGTCGTGTGCGGCCCCCAGGGCGTGGCGCACGGGCCTCTGGCCTGGCCCGGTTGGCGCACGCGGCTGCAGGGCACCCCCAGCTGGACCGCCGAACCTGGCGCCGCACAGGCCTTGGCCGAACAGGGAGTTGCCAGCCCACGGCTCCTGGACCCAGCCCAGCGGGCCTTGGAGGCCGCTTGCTCGGGCACCAACCTGCTGCAGTTCGATTTGACGCCGCAGATGAAGGGGTCGCGTGCCGTGATGGCCGCCTGGTCGTCCTTCAAGGACCGGCGCTTTCGAACGCTGCACATCGGTCTGGCAGCCTTGCTGGCCGTACAGGCCGTGGGCTTGAATGTGAGTGCGTGGCAAGCGCAACGCCACCTCCAAGCGCTGCAAGGCCGCAGCGAACAGGTGCTGCGTGAGGCCTTTCCCTCCATCAAGGTGGTGGTCGACCCCGTCGCACAGGCCGAACGTGAACTGCTGACGCTGCGTCGCGCCTCGGGTGAGCCCGGGCCGACCGATCTGGAAACTTGGCTGGACCTGGCCGCCGCCGCGTGGGCGGGACAGCCCACGCCGTTGGATTCGGTGCGCCTGGACGCGCAAGGCTTGACCCTGGTGGCCACGTCATGGCCGCCAGACCGGGTGCAAGGTCTGCAGGACCACGCGCGGCAGCACGGCTGGCAGGTCCGTGTGGACAGCGGCGTGCTGCGCGTGAGCAAGTCGGGCGTGGCCTCTCCGTGAGTGCGGGCAGAAAGGCAGCAGGATGAACGGCATGAGGGAAGTGCGCCGGCAATGGGAGATGCTCAGCGAGCGAGAGCGGGCCTGGCTGCGCGTGGCCGGCACCGTGGTCAGCCTGTTCGTGGTCTGGTCGGCGCTCTTCCAGCCCGCCTTGCACTCGCTGCGTTCGGCCGCGGCCGAGCGGGCACAGGCCCAAGCGGCCTTGGAGCGCCTGCAGGTTCTGGCGGCCCAAGCCTCGAACCTGCGCACAACCGCCGCCTCAGCCGGGGCTCAGACACCGGCGGGTCGCGCCCCGGGCCTCGTGATCGACGATACCAGCCGGGCCCTGGTGACCGCAGCGCTGGGCAGCAGCGCTCGACTCCAAGCGCAGGGGCCCGTCGTGACGGTGCACTTCGAGGGCGTTTCGGGCGAACAGCTTCGACAAGGGCTCAAGACCCTGAGGGTTCGATGGGGTGCCCAAGCCCTGGAAGCCGAGCTCGCACCAGGCCCGCAGGGGATCCGTGGCCGCATCCAATTCGAATGGCAACCCAATTGAACCGGTCCGCTCCCGGCGGGGCCGCGGCGCCACGGCCCTTGAGACGGTTGGCCTGGACGGGGGCGCTGTCGGGGGCTTTGTTGGCGGCGGTCACGGCCGCCCCGGCCACCTGGATGGCCGTGGGGTTGGAGCGGCTCACCGATGGCCGCCTTCAGGGCCGCGACGCCACCGGCACCGTTTGGGATGGTCAGGTCACACTGGCCTTGGGTGCGGGCCCTGGCAGCGGACCGGCCTGGTCCATGCCGGGTCGGCTGAGTTGGCAACTGCGCCCCACCCTTGGCGCTACGGGTTGGCCGGGCCTGACGATGACGGTGCAGCACCCCCTGTTGATGCCGCAGCCCGCACGCGTGCAAGCCCAACCGGGTTGGAAGTCGTGGGCCCTGGAGATGCATGCCGCCCACGGTGATGGGCCCGTGAGGGCCGAAGTACCCGCGGCGTGGCTGGCGGGTTTGGGCGCACCGTGGAACACCCTTCAGCCCAGCGGTCAGCTGCTGATCCAATGGGACCGTTTGAATTGGGCCAGCGGGCCGTCGGGCCCAGCCGCGCTGGATCTGGCCCTGCGCATCCACATGGTCAACATGGCCTCGCGGGTCTCGACCCTGGCCGTGCTGGGCGACTATGAACTCCGCATCGAAGGCGGGCCCGTGGTGGGTGCACGGCTGTCCTCGCGGCCTGGCAGTGCGCTGGTGCTCGATGGGCAAGGCCAGTGGTCGCCGGGTGGTCCGGCGTCCTTTCGTGGTCAGGCATCGGCCCTAGCCGGCCGGGAAGAAGCCCTGTCCAATCTCCTGAATATCATCGGGCGTCGGGATGGCCCGCGCTCGCTCATGGCCTTCGGCTCGCCAGGGCTGGACGGCCAGCCGCCCGCACCAACGCAATGATGGACACGACATGATGAGCCTGTTCAATCGAGAGATCGCCCGCCCGCCCCGGTTGTTGACGGTGGCGGCGGTCTTGACCTGCTGGGTCGCCGCCGGCACTGCCCTGGCGCAGGCCGGCAAGGGCGCCAAGGCGGCGGGTCCCGGCACATCGACCACGCCGGCCCTGTCGCCGACGCGGTCCAACGAGCCGGTCACCCTGAACTTTGTCAATGCCGACATCGAGTCGGTGGCTCGGGCCTTCAGTGTGATGATCAACCGGCCCATCGTGGTGGACCCCAGGGTCAAGGCGCCCATGACCCTGTACGCCGAGCGCCCCGTTCCGGTGTTCGAGGCCTACCTGAGCTTTCTGTCCGCCCTGCGTGGCGCGGGCTTTTCGATGGTCGAGTCCGGTGGGCTGCTGAAGATCGTGCCCGAAGCCGAAGCCAAGCTGCAGGCGGGAACCGTCGTCGTCGACGAGGCTGAACGGCGAGGTGACCAGATCGTCACCCAAATCATCCGACTCCACCACGAACAGGCCAACAACCTGGTGGCCGTGCTGCGCCCCCTGATCAGCCCGAACAACACCATCAACGTCAGCCCGGGCCACAACAGCCTGGTCATCACCGATTACGCCGACAACCTCCAGCGCATCGCGCGCATCGTGGCGGCGCTGGACCAACCCGCCTCCACCGACCTCGAGGTGATCGCGTTGCGCCATGCGGTGGCCAGCGACCTCGCAGCCATCGTGCTGCGCATGGCCGAGACGGGCGCCGCAACCCCAGGGGCCCCACCGGCTGCAGGCGCTGGTGGGATCTCGGTTCTGGCCGATCCACGCACCAACAGCCTCATCGTCCGCGCGCCCAATGCGGCCCGGATGGGTCAGATCAAGGCGGCCGTTCAGGCCTTGGACCGCCCACTGGAGGGCCCTGCATCGCGCGGGAACATTTGGGTGGTCTACCTGAAGAACGCTGACGCCACGCGCTTGGCCACCGTGCTGCGCGCGGCGTTTGCCGCCACCGGCAGCCTCAGTGGCTCGGGCACCACCTCCGCCGGGCTTGGCTCCACGGGCCTACCGGCCAGCCCAGCGACCAGCACCGCGCTGCCCATGGCCTCCGCTGCACCCGGTGCGAGCGGCGGCGCCAGCGTCCAGGCCACCAGCCCGGTTCAGGGCAGCGCGGCCCCGGCCACCGGCGGCTTCATCCAAGCCGACCCCGCCACCAACGCCCTGATCATCACCGCTGCGGAGCCGCTGTATCGGCAGATCCGTGCGGTGATCGATCAACTCGATTCGCGGCGCGCACAGGTCTATGTGGAGTCGCTGATCGTCAAGATCGACGCGAGCAAGGCGGCCGAGTTCGGACTCCAGTGGCAAGGCGTGGCGGGCCAAAAGGGTGACCGCAACGTGGTGGTGGGTGGCACCAACTTCGGAGCTGGCGGCAACAACATCATCAACCTTCAACTGGGCGCAGCCAGCGGCACCATCACCACCCCGCCGGGGGCGGGCCTCAACCTGGGTCTGATCCGCATGACCGGGGGTGTGTACACGCTGGCCACGCTGGCCCGGTTTTTGGAAACGCAGGCCGGCGCGAATGTGCTGTCCACGCCCAACTTGGTGGCGCTGGACAATGAAGAAGCCAAGATCGTGATCGGTCAAAACGTTCCCTTCGTGACCGGCAGCTTCACCAACACGGCCGGCGGCACCGGTGCGATCAACCCCTTCCAAACCATCGAGCGGCGCGATGTGGGTCTGACGCTGCGCATCAAGAGCCAGATCGGTGAAGGCGGCACCGTGCGCATGCAGGTGTTCCAGGAGAACTCCAGTGTGGTGCCCGGTGCCACCACGGCCGCCGGCCCCACCACCGACAAGAGCTCGATCGAAACCTCGGTGGTGGTCGACGACGGACAGATCATCGTGCTGGGTGGCCTGCTCAAGGAAGAGTTCGCCGATGGAGAAGACCGCGTGCCGGGCCTGGGTGCACTGCCTGTGGTGGGCAACCTCTTTCGCAGCGAAAACAAGCGCCGCGTCAAGAGCAACCTGATGGTGTTTCTCAGACCCGTGGTGCTGCGCACCCAACAGTCAGCCGACTCCGTCACGCTGGACCGCTACGACGCCATCCGGGCGCAGCAACTGCAGATGCAGGCCCCCGGCGCGGGCACCTTGGGCGAAGACAGTCGACCGCTCTTGCCCGCCAGGGGCGGCGGCACCGATCGGGCCACGCCGCCCGCGCCCGCCGCAGGTCGTTGAGCTGCCCGGAACATGGCTGTGCAGTTTCCGCTTCCCTACGGTTTCGCCAAGTCGCAGCGGGTGCTGCTGGAGGACGACGGGCGTCGCAGGACCTTGTTCATCTCGCCGCGTACCGGGTGGCCGGCCCTGTCTGAGGTGCAGCGCCTGCACCGTTGTGAAGCCTTGGAAGAGATCGACGACGAGGCACTGGACCGCCGCCTGGCGCAGGCCTATGCCGGAGGCGACAGCGACGCGGCTGCGGTGGTCGGCGAAGTCGAGAGCGCGGTAGACCTCTCCAGGCTGTTGCAGGACCTGCCGGCGGTGGAAGACCTGCTGGAAGCGGCCCATGACGCGCCCATCATCCGCATGCTCAATGCGCTGCTCACCCAGGCCGCCAAGGACGGTGCCAGCGACATTCACATCGAGCCCTACGAACGCGCCAGCTCGGTGCGGTTCCGTGTGGACGGCACCCTGCGCGAAGTGGTGCAACCCAACCGGGCACTGCATGCCGCCCTGATCTCGCGTTTGAAGATCATGGCCGAACTCGACATCGCCGAAAAGCGCCTGCCGCAAGACGGGCGCATCTCACTGCGCATCGGTGGGCATGCGGTTGATGTGCGTGTGTCCACGCTGCCCAGCGCGCATGGCGAACGCGCCGTGCTGCGCCTGCTGGACAAGGGTGACGCCCCGCTGACCCTGCAGGCTCTGGGCATGAGCGGTGAGGTGCTCGCCCCGTTTCAGCGCCTGGTGCAGCAGCCCCACGGCATCGTGCTGGTCACCGGCCCCACGGGCAGCGGCAAGACCACCACGCTGTACGCGGCGCTTCAGACGCTGGACACGCGAACCACGAATGTGCTGACGGTAGAAGACCCGATCGAATACGAGCTGCCCGGCATCGGCCAAACCCAAGTCAATGCCAAGATCGACTTGAGCTTCGCCAAGGCCTTGCGCGCCATCCTGCGGCAAGACCCGGATGTCATCATGATCGGCGAAATCCGCGACTTCGAGACCGCGCAGATCGCCATCCAGGCCTCACTGACCGGTCACCTGGTGTTGGCCACGCTGCACACCAACGATGCACCCAGCGCCATCACGCGTCTGACCGATATGGGCGTGGAGCCTTTCCTGCTTTCGAGTTCGCTGCTGGGCGTGTTGGCCCAGCGCCTGGTGCGCAAACTGTGCCCGGCCTGCAAGCGCCAGGATGGGCAGGGGCGCTGGCACCCCGTGGGCTGCGCCGAGTGCGGCCACACCGGCTACAAGGGCCGCACCGGCGTGTACGAACTCATGACCGCCGATGATCAGATCAGGGCACTGATCCACAACCGTGCAGCCGAGAGCGCACTGGCCCAAGCCGCGATCGCCGCCGGCCTGAAGCCCATGCGCGAAGATGGGCAGCGCTTGGTGGGCCTGGGGCTCACCTCGGCCGAAGAAGTGCTGCGGGTGACCCGCGAATAGCCCTCGACTGCGCATGCCGGCCTACCGCTATGAAGCCCTGGATCCGCAGGGCCGCACCCTCAAGGACCTGATCGAGGCCGACAGCGAACGTGGCGCGCGCCAGCAGCTGCGGGCCAGACAGCTGGTGCCTTTGACCGTGTCGATGGTGGCCGCCAGCTCCGATTCAGCGGCGGCCACGCGTGCGTTGGCGCCCAGGGTCTTCAGCCCCGCTGCCCGCACGGTGTGGACACGGCAACTCGCGGGCCTGCTGGTTTCAGGCTTGCCTTTGGAGCGCGCCTTGACCGCGCTCATGGAAGAAGCGCCCGACCGGCGCCAGCAGGAGCTGCTGGCCCTGCTGCGCAGCGAAGTCAATGCCGGCGTTCCCTTCGCCCAGGCCTTGTCGCGTGCGCCGCGCGAGTTCGATGGGGTCTACCGGGCGGTGGTGGCCGCCGGTGAGCAAACCGGCGCCCTGGGCCAGGTGCTCGAGAGCCTGGCCGACGACCTGGAGGCGCAGCAGGCGCTCAAGGCCAAGTTGCTGGCCGCCACCCTGTACCCGGCCATCGTGTCGCTGTTGTCGGTGGTGATCGTGGTGTTTCTGGTGACCTACGTGGTGCCTCAAGTGGCCAGCGTCTTCGTGGGCTCCAAACGAGCGCTGCCAGGCCTGACCGTGATGATGCTGGCCATCAGCGGCTTCATTCGCCACCAGGGCTGGATGCTGCTGGCCCTGTTCGTCGTTGCAGCCTTGGGCGCTCACCTGGCCCTGAAGGTGCCCGCCCTGGCCTTGAAGGCCGATGCCGCCTGGCTGCGTCTGCCCCTGGTGGGACGGCTGGCAAGAGGCTACAACAGCGCGAGGTTCGCCGGCACCCTGGCCATGCTGGCCGGCGCCGGTGTGCCGATCCTCAAGGCCCTGCAGGCCGCAGCCGACACCCTGTCGAACCGGGCGATGAAGGACGATGCCCTGAAGGCTCTGGTCCAGGTGCGCGAAGGCGCCCCTTTGGCCAGCGCCCTGGCCGACAAGCGACGCTTCCCGGGCCTGCTGGCCATGTTTGCGCGGCTGGGGGAGCAGACGGGCAACCTGCCACTGATGCTGCAGCGCGCGGCCCAGCAACTGGGCGGCGAGGTGCAGCGCCGGGCCTTGGCCTTGGCCACGCTGTTGGAACCCTTGCTGATCGTGGTCATGGGCGGCATGGTGATGCTGATCGTGCTCGCGGTGCTCCTGCCCATCATCCAGCTCAACACCTGGGTCCGCTGACGATCCCGAGAACATGAACTCGAGCCTGGATGCCCGCCTGATCGTCGCCATTTCTTCGCGAGCCCTGTTCAACTTCGAGGAAGAAAACGGCGTGTTCGAGAGCCAGGCGCATGGTGCCTATCAGGCGCTGCAACGCCAACGGTTGGAGGTGCCGGCTGCGCCCGGTGTGGCCTTCCCTTTGGTACGCAAGCTCTTGGCCTTCAACGCCCTGCAGCCGCTGGTTGAAGTGGTGATCCTGTCCCGCAACGACCCGGTCTCGGGCCTGCGCGTGTTCCGCTCAGCCAAGCACTATGGCCTGCCCATTGAACGTGGCGTGTTCACTCGCGGGCGCAGCCCATGGCGTTACCTGCGCTCCATTCGTCCGCATCTCTTCCTGTCGGCTCACGATGCCGATGTGCGCTCGGCCCTGGCCGCCGGTGTGCCGGCCGCCCGCGTCCTGCCGGAATCGGCGCCGGCCTCGGCCGAACACCCGAACGAAGTGCGCATCGCCTTTGACGGCGATGCGGTGCTGTTCTCAGATGAAGCCGAGCGGGTGTACCGAAGCAGCGGACTGGGCGCGTTTCAGGCGCACGAACACGCCCGGGCCAGCCAGCCGCTGCCCGACGGCCCCTTCAAGCCCTTCTTGCAGGCCTTGCACCGCCTCCAGCAAATTCCCCAGACCGAAGGCCGTATCCGCACGGCCCTGGTCACCGCGCGCTGTGCTCCCGCGCATGAGCGCGCCATCCGCACCCTGATGGAATGGAATGTGGACATTGACGAGGCCTTGTTCCTGGGTGGCCTGCCCAAGGGCGACTTCCTCAAGGAGTTTCAGCCCGACCTGTTCTTCGATGACCAGACCGGCCACATCGAGAACGCCGCGGCCCATGTGCCCGCCGGTCATGTGGCCGCAGGCGTGGCCAACGAAGCCGGCTAGGCCCGGCGGGCGCCGATCATCCGGTCGGCACCAAAGCACCGCAGGCCCGGCAAGTCCAGCACCTGCAGACCGCCGTACACCACGCGGATCAAGCCCTCCTGCGATAGAGCGCGCAGCGACTCGTTCACCCGCTGGCGCGAAAGCCCCACCAGGTAGGCCAGTTCCTGCTGGGTGATGCGCAGCAACTCCCCCACCAGCGGATACAGCACCGGGTTGAACAACGTGGCCAGACTGCGTGCCACCCGCACATCGGGGTCGCTGATGCGGTCCACCTCACGCGCGGCAATGAACTGGCCCAAGCGTTCGTTGAGTTGGTTCATCACATAGGCGTTGAAGGGGATGCTGGTCTCCAGCAACCAATGGAAGGTGGCTGCCGGCAAGCCCGCGACCACCGTGCGGCGCAAGGCCTCGATGTTGTACCGATAGCTTTCCCGCTTGAGCAGCGTGCCCTCGCCGAACCAGGCGCCTGGCGGAATGCCGGTGAAGGTGATGGACACGCCCACCGAGGCGTCATTGCTCATCTTCATCAGGCCGTCCAACACGCCGAACCAGAGGTTGGCGGGCCGCCCGATCTTGCAGATGAAGTCCCCCGGCTGGGCATCGACCACGCGCAGGTCGGTCAGGGCCCGGTCGCGCAGTTCACCGCTGAGGCACCGCATCCAGGGGATGTCGGACAGATCCCGCTCGTCCACCAGGCGTGCACGCTCGATGAGCGGCAAGCGGCCCTGGCGCTGTAAGGCTGAAGCAAGACCGGCAGGCAAAGCGTTGGCGACTAGGGTAAGTCCTGGGCGAACACACCCTGGATTGTCGCCCAAACGACAGCAAAGCGTCAAAGCCTACCCTAGCATTCGTCTGTTTCGTGACAAAGGAGACCTGTGGTGCCTTCGACCTTCGTCCAGCTCCTGCAAGCGCATGCCGCCCAGCGCCCGAACGCGCCTGCCCTGCGCGAGAAGGAGTACGGCATTTGGCAGACGACGACCTGGTCCGAATTGGCCACCCTGGTCAAGGCCTTGGCCGCAGGTCTGGCCGCGGCCGGCTTGCGCCGCGGTCAGCACATCGTGGTGATCGGCGACAACCGGCCGCGTCTGTACGCTTCGATGCTGGCCGCCCAAGCCCTGGGGGCCATTCCCGTCCCGCTGTACCAGGATGCGGCGGCCACCGAGTATGTGTTTCCCATCAACAACGCCGAGGTGGCCTTCGCCGTCGTCGAAAACCAGGAGCAGGTGGACAAACTGCTCGAACTGCGAGAGCAATGCCCACAGCTGGGCCACATCTGGTTCGACGACGAGCGCGGCCTGCGCAACTACCGGGAACCCGGCCTGGCGTCGCTCAACGGCCTGATCGAAGCGGGCCAGGCTTTCCATGCACAACACGCCGGCTTTTTTGAAGCCGAGGTGATGAAGTCGCAACCCCAGGACGTGGCGGCCATGTTCTTCACCTCCGGCACCACCGGCAACCCCAAGGGTGTGGTGCACACCCACCACACGCTGCTGGACCGCGCCCAAGCCGGTGCCCACTTCGACCAGCTGGGTGCCGATGAGGAAGTGTTGGCCTACCTGCCTCCGGCTTGGATCGGGCAGAACATCTTCAGCTATGCGCAGTGGCTGGCCTGCGGGTATGTGGTGAATTGCCCAGAAAGTGCGGCCACCGTGATGATCGACCTCAAGGAGATCGGCCCCACCTACTACTTTGCCCCGCCGCGGATCTTCGAAGGGCTGCTGACCAGCGTGATGATTCGCATGGAAGACGCCAGCTCGGTCAAGCGCAAGATGTTCCACTACTTCATGGATGTGGCTCGCCGCGTGGGGCCGCAGCTCATGGACGGCAAACGGGTGGGCGCTGTCGACGCCCTGCTGTACCAGCTGGGCGACCTGCTGGTCTACGGCCCGCTGCGCAACACCTTGGGCCTGTCGCGTGTGCGGGTGGCCTACACCGCCGGTGAAGCCATCGGCCCGGATCTCTTCAACTTCTACCGCGCCATCGGCGTGAACCTCAAACAGTTGTACGGCTCCACCGAAACCGCCGTGTTCGTGTGCCTGCAGCCCGACCATGAGGTCAAGAGCGACACCGTGGGGGTGCCCATTGCCGGCGTCGAGATCAAGCTGACCGACTCCGGCGAGATTCTGGTGAAGTCACCCGGCTTGCTCAAGGAGTACTACAAGAACCCGGCGGCCACGCAGGAGGTGCTCACCGCTGACGGCTGGTACCACACGGGCGATGCGGGGTTCCTGGACCATTCGGGTCATCTGAAGATCATCGACCGCGCCAAGGATGTGGGCCGCATCGTGGGCGGGGCGTACGACGGCGCGATGTTTGCGCCCAAGTATGTGGAGAACAAGCTCAAGTTCTTCCCCTTCGTCAAGGAAGCGGTGGCCTTCGGTGACCGGCGCGAGAAGGTGTGCGCCTTCATCAACATCGACTTCGAAGCGGTGGGCAACTGGGCCGAAAAACGCAACCTGGCCTATGCCGGCTACACCGATTTGGCAGCCAAGGCTGAAACCTATGAGCTCATCCGCGAATGCGTGGAAAAGGTCAACGCCGATCTGGCGCAAGACGACAAGCTCGCGGGCAGTCAGATCAGCCGCTTCCTCATCCTGCACAAGGAGCTCGATGCCGATGACGGCGAGATGACCCGCACCCGCAAGGTCAAGCGCGGCTTCATCAACGACCGTTACCAGGTGCTGGTGGATGCCATGTACGGCGGCCAGACCGAGCAGTACATCCAAACGCAGGTCAAGTTCGAGGATGGGCGCACCGGTCAGGTGTCGGCCACACTCCGGATAGTCGATGTCAAGACCTATTCGGCGATGAACAAGGCCGCCTGAGGCACGGCAAACGAGCAGCACAAGACCGGCAGACGACCAGCAGGCCCACGACCACATGACAGACAAGCAAATCGGCGACGTCATCCTGGACGTCAAGAACATCTCGCTGAGCTTTGGCGGTGTCAAGGCGCTGACCGACATCAGCTTCGATGTGCGCGAGCATGAGATCCGCGCCATCATCGGCCCCAACGGTGCGGGCAAGAGCTCGATGCTCAACTGCATCAACGGCGTCTACACCCCTCAGCAGGGCACGATCACCTTTCGCGGTCAAACCTTCGACCACATGAACTCTCGTCAGGTGGCGGAGATGGGCGTGGCGCGCACCTTCCAGAACCTCGCGCTGTTCAAGGGCATGAGCGTGATCGACAACATCATGACCGGCCGAAACCTGAAGATGAAGTCCAACATCTTCCAGCAGGCCATTCGGCTGGGTGCGGCCGCCCGGGAGGAGGCCGAGCACCGCGAGTTTGTCGAGCACGTCATCGATTTCCTGGAAATTCAGGCCTACCGCAAGACGCCGGTGGGCCGCTTGCCCTACGGCCTTCAAAAGCGGGTGGACCTGGGCCGAGCCCTGGCCATGGAGCCGCAGGTGCTGCTGCTGGACGAGCCCATGGCCGGCATGAACGTGGAAGAGAAGCAGGACATGTGCCGCTTCGTGCTGGATGTGAACGACGAGTTCGGCACCACCATCGTGCTGATCGAGCACGACATGGGTGTGGTGATGGACATCTCCGACCGCGTGGTGGTCTTGGACTACGGCAAGAAGATTGGCGACGGCAGCCCGGCTGACGTTCGCCTCAACGAAGACGTCATCAAGGCCTACCTGGGCACGAGCCACTGAACCGAGCCGGAGCACACCATGGGATTTTTCATCGAGACCCTGATCGGCGGCCTGATGACGGGCATGCTCTATTCGCTGGTGGCGCTGGGTTTTGTGCTCATCTTCAAGGCATCAGGGGTCTTCAATTTCGCGCAGGGCGCCATGGTGCTGTTTGCCGCTTTGGCGATGGCGCGGTTTTCCGAATGGATTCCAGAGTTGCTCGGCTTCGACAGCAAGCTGTTGGCCAACACCCTGGCCTTCGTGGGGGCGCTGGCGCTCATGGTGATCGTCGCCTGGCTGATCGAACGGCTGGTGTTGGGCAAACTCGTGAACCAAGAAGGCATCACCCTGTTGATGGCCACGCTGGGCATCACCTACTTCCTGGACGGCTTCGGACAGACGCTGTTTGGAAGCGAGATCTACAAGATCGATGTGGGTCTGCCCAAGGACCCGATGTTTCTCTTGGATACCTTCTTCCAGGGCGGCATCCTGGTGAACAAGGAAGACCTGTATGCCGCCGCGATTGCCGCGGCGCTGGTGATCGTGCTGTCGCTTTTCTTCCAGTACACGTCCACGGGCCGCGCGCTGCGCGCGGTGGCCGACGACCATCAAGCCGCACAGTCCATTGGCATCCCCCTGGACCGCATCTGGGTCATTGTTTGGAGTGTGGCGGGGTTCGTGGCTTTGGTGGCCGGTGTGATCTGGGGCAGCAAACTCGGGGTGCAGTTTTCCTTGTCGCTGGTGGCGCTCAAGGCACTGCCGGTGGTCATCTTGGGCGGCTTGACCTCGGTTCCAGGCGCCATCATCGGCGGCCTGCTCATCGGGATGGGCGAAAAGGTGTCGGAGGTCTACCTCGGGCCCGCTTTGGGCGGCGGAATCGAAATCTGGTTCGGCTACGTGCTGGTCCTGCTGGTGCTTCTGGTGCGTCCCCAGGGGCTGTTTGGGGAAAAGATCATCGACCGGGTTTGACGCCGTCGACTGGCAACTGACAAAGGCTTGAGAACACGATGATTTACCGCGAAAACGGTCAATTCAAGACCAGCTACGCCTCGGATCAGCAGATCTTTCCCATCCTGCAGGACAGGGCCGCGATGGTGCTGCTGGTGGCCTTGGCGGTGCTGGTGGTGCCCGCCCTGGCCGACGAGTACACCTTCCGCGCCATCCTCATTCCCTTCCTGATCCTGTCCTTGGCGGCCTTGGGATTGAACATCCTGGTGGGCTACTGCGGGCAGGTTTCACTGGGAACGGGGGCCTTCATGGCCGTGGGTGCCTATGCAGCCTACAACTTCATGGTCCGCATCGAGGCGATGCCCTTGCTCTTGGCGATCCTGCTGGGCGGCGCATGCGCCACGCTCGTGGGCGTGGCTTTCGGCATTCCTTCGCTGCGCATCAAAGGGCTGTACCTGGCCGTGGCCACGCTGGCCGCCCAGTTCTTCGTGGACTGGATGTTCCTGCGGATCTCCTGGTTCACGAACAACAGCACCTCGGGCTCGGTCTCGGTTTCCGAACTCAATGTGTTCGGCCTGTCCATCAACACCCCCCAGGAAAAGTACCTGCTGTGCCTGGCCGTGGTGGTGGCGTTTGCGCTGATGGCCAAAAACCTCGTGCGCAGCCATCTCGGACGGGAGTGGATGGCCATTCGCGACATGGATGTGGCCGCCGCCGTGATCGGCATCCGGCCGGTCTATGCCAAGCTCACCGCCTTCGCCGTGAGTTCGTTCATCGTCGGCGTATCCGGGGCCCTGTGGGCCTTCGTTCACCTGGGCTCATGGGAGCCGGCAGCCTTCTCGATCGACCGCAGCTTCCAATTGCTCTTCATGGTGATCATTGGTGGGCTGGGCTCGATCATGGGCAGCTTCTTCGGCGCGGCGTTCATCGTGATCCTGCCCATCTTCCTGAATCAGTTTCTGCCGGCAGCGGGTGACTTGATCGGAGTGGAAGTCAGCACCGCCTTGGTGGCCCATGCCGAGTTGATGATCTTCGGCGGCCTGATCGTTTTCTTCCTGATCGTTGAACCCCACGGGCTGGCTCGACTATGGTCCACCGCCAAGGAAAAGCTCAGGCTGTGGCCTTTCCCACATTGACGAGTGACAAAACGGCCGACGGGCCAGACAACCCCAAGGGCACTGACGAGTGCCACCACATGACCAACCGAATGGAGGCAATCATGAGATTCAAATCGATCGCGATGGGCGCTGCGCTGGCGGCTGCCAGCCTGAGTGCGGTGATGACGGGTACTGCCGCCCTGGCGCAGTCCAAGGTTCAATTCTTCCCCAGTCTGACCGGGCGCACCGGCCCCGTGGCACCGAATGCAACGCCCTTCGCCAACGGCTATGCCGACTACATGAAACTCGTGAATGCGCGAGGCGGCATCAATGGCGTGATGACGCTGGTGGAAGAGTGTGAAACGGCCTACGCCACCGATCGGGGTGTCGAATGCTACGAGCGCTTGAAGGGCAAGCATGGCGGGGCCACCGTGTTTCAGCCGCTGTCCACCGGCATCACCTTCGCACTCACCGAGAAGATTCCGAACGACAAGATCCCGATGATCACCTCCGGATATGGCCGCAGTGACAGCGCCGATGGCGGGGTCTTCAAGTGGAACTTTCCGCTGATCGGCCACTACTGGGTGGCCGGTGATGTGGTCCTCCAACACATCGCCAACAAGGAAGGCGGCTGGGACAAGCTCAAGGGCAAGAAGATTGCAGTCGTCTACCACGACAGCCCGTTCGGCAAGGAAGTGCTGCCCATCATCACCGAGCGCAGCAAGATGCACGGTTTTGAGATTCAGCTGCTGCCGGTGCCTGCGCCGGGCGTCGAACAGAAGGCGATCTGGCTGCAGGTTCGCCAGCAGCGCCCGGACTTTGTCGTCATGCAAACCTGGGGTGTCATGACGGCCACGGCCATCAAGGAAGCGGTTGCCACGGGCTACCCACGGGAGAAGATGTTTGGCACCTGGTGGTCCGGTGCCGAGCCTGACCTGCGAGATGTCGGCGCGGCCGCCAAGGGCTACAACGCGGTCATGATGCAGCACGGTGCAGAGCCACAGGCCGCCGTGGTCAAGGAGGTCTTGGAGAAGGTGCACGCCAAGGGCCAGGGCACCGGTCCCAAGGAAGAAGTCGGCTCGGTGCTGTACATGCGCGGCGTCGTGGGCGCCATGTTGGCCGTTGAAGGCGTGCGTGCAGCGCAGGAGCGGTTCGGCAAGGGCAAGGTCATGAACGGTGAGCAGGCGCGGTGGGGTTATGAGAACCTCAATCTCACGCAGGCCAAGCTCGACGCCTTGGGGTTCAAGGGCGTGATGCGCCCGGTGTCCACCAGTTGCGCGGATCACATGGGTTCGGCCTGGGCGCGGATCCACACCTGGGATGGCGCCAAGTTCAACTGGTCCTCGGACTGGCTGCAGGCTGACGATCAGATCATCAAGCCGATGGTCCGTGCATCAGCCGATCGCTACGCCACCGAAAAGAAGATCACCCGTCGCGCGCCGGCGGACTGCCAGAGCTGATGTTCCGATGGGGGGCCTCCGCATGGGCCATGCGGGGGCCCTCCTTCAAGGATCGCGTGCGGTCCTTGAAGGAGTGATGCACTCCAGAATCAGGCCGCTGCCACCCCTTGAACCGCCACCGACATCTCATGAACAACGCCACCTTACTCAATGTCAACGGAATCGAGGTGATCTACAACCATGTGATCCTGGTGCTCAAGGGTGTCTCCCTGCAAGTTCCAGAAGGCTCGGTGGTGGCGCTTCTGGGCGGCAACGGCGCGGGGAAAACCACCACACTTCGCGCGGTCAGCAACCTCTTGTCCGGTGAACGTGGCGAGGTCACCAAAGGCTCGATCGAACTGCGTGGCGAGCGCATCGAGAAGCTCACGACGGCGGCCATGGTCGAAAGAGGCGTGATCCAAGTGATGGAAGGCCGCCACTGCTTCGCGCACCTCACGATCGAGGAAAACCTGATGACCGGTGCCTACACCCGCAAGGACGGCAAGGCGGCGGTGCTCGACACGCTGGAGAAGGTCTACAACTACTTCCCACGCCTGAAGACGCGCCGCAGCTCACAGGCGGCCTACACCTCGGGCGGGGAACAGCAGATGTGTGCCATCGGGCGCGCCTTGATGGCCAACCCGAAGATGGTGCTGCTGGATGAACCTTCGATGGGCCTGGCCCCGCAGATCGTGGAGGAAGTGTTCGAGATCGTGAAGGACCTCAACGGCAAGGAAGGCGTGACCTTCCTGCTGGCCGAGCAGAACACCAACATGGCCCTGCGCTACGCCGACTACGGCTACATCCTGGAAAACGGCCGCATCGTGATGGATGGCGCCGCCAAGGACCTGCGCGAAAACGAAGATGTCAAGGAGTTCTACCTGGGCATGGGCGGCGGCGACCGCAAGAGCTTCAAGGATGTGAAGAGCTACAAGCGTCGCAAGCGCTGGCTGGCCTGAGGCCTTGCCGATGAGCGACGAGTCTTGGGGCTTCGCGCCCCCAGCGTTCAAGCCCGAAGAGGCCCTGCAGCGCCTGCGGCGCGACTTGCGCGATCTCGGACTCAGCGAACGCGAAGGCCGCTGGGAGCGCGGCGGCCTGTTGATGGCTCAACTGCTGCCTCACCCGGACAGGATCGAGGCGCGCCGAGTCAAGAGACCCTCGCGCAACAGCCCCGAGTGGGTCGTGCGTGACCTGAAATCGTCCGCGGATGTGCGGGACTTCGCCAGCGATCTGAGACAGCAGCTCGCCCACTGGAGCAACGACCATGACTGATCATCCCCTCGTACCCGAGGCTCTGGAGCGGCGCGCCGGTGCCCAGCGCGAGGCGGCGCTGATGAAGGCCCTGCCGGGATTGGTGAGCGCGGCACAACAACTGCCAGCGATGGGCTCCAAGCTCGCTGGAATCGATCCCCCCAGCATCACCACGCGGGAGGCCTTGGCCCGCATCCCGGTCACTCGCAAAGGCGAGTTGCTGGAGCGGCAGATGGCCTCTCGCACCACCGACCCCTTCGGTGGTTTTTCGGCGATCGGCTGGCGTGCGATGGCGCGCAGCGGGGCGCGGCGTGCGTACCAGTCCCCTGGGCCGATCTATGAGCCCGAGGGCGCGGCACCCGACTACTGGCGATCGGCCAGGGCCCTGCGCGCAGCCGGTTTTGTGGCGGGTGATCTGGTTCACAACAGTTTCAGTTACCACCTGACCCCTGGCGCCTGGATCATGGAAGCCGGCGCACATGCGCTGGGCTGCACCGTGTTCCCGGGTGGCGTGGGCAACACCGAGTTGCAACTGCAGGCCATCATCGACCTTCGGCCCGATGCCTACTGCGGCACACCGAGCTTCCTGCGCATCCTGGTGGAAAAAGCCGCCGAGACCGGCACCTCGATCGCCTCGATCAAGAAGGCCCTGGTCAGCGGGGAAGCCTTTCCGCCTTCCCTGCGCGACTGGCTGCTCGAGCGCGGCATCCAGGGCTATCAGGCTTATGCGACGGCCGACGCCGGCTTGATCGCCTACGAAACCTCCGCGCGCCAGGGTCTGATCGTGGACGAAGGCATCCTGCTGGAAATCGTGCGCCCAGGCACCGACGACCCGGTGCCCGAAGGGGAAGTGGGCGAAGTCGTGGTCAGCGTGTTCAACCCGGACTACCCCCTGGTGCGGTTCGGTACGGGCGACCTGTCGGCCCTGCTCCCCGGGCCCTGCCCCACGGGCCGCACCAACACCCGCATCAAGGGCTGGATGGGCCGCGCCGATCAAACGACCAAGATTAGGGGCATGTTCGTGCACGCCAGCCAGGTGGGCGAGGTCGTCAAGCGCCATCCGGACCTGCTGCGTGCCCGCCTGATCGTCGAGGGCGAGATGGCCAACGACCGGCTGATCGTGCGGGTTGAGCACGCCGGCCCCGACAACGGTCTGGCCCAGGCGGTGGCCGCCACGGTCAAGGACATCACCAAGCTGCGCGCCGATCAGGTGCAGATCGTGGCGCCTGGCAGCCTGCCCAACGACGGCAAGGTGATCGAAGACGCACGCAAGTACGATTGAGCGGGTTCCTACGTAATTTCCACCGCGCCGCATGCGGCGGCAGTCCTTACGATGAAGGTTTCGCACCTTGTGCATCTTCACCGAGGACCCCCATGAAACGTCTGTTGAGTCTCGTCGCCGCCCTGGGCCTGTCTGTGGGCCTGATGTCCAACGCCCTGGCCGCGTACCCCGAAAAGCCGATCACCATCGTCGTGCCGTTCGCCGCCGGCGGCCCCACCGACAAGGTCGCGCGGGATCTGGGCGAAGTGCTGCGCAAGGGTCTGAACAACCAAAGCGTGATCATCGAAAACGTCGGTGGTGCCGGCGGCACCTTGGGTGCGGCCAAGGTCGCCAAGGCCGCTCCCGACGGCTACACCCTGCTCCTGCACCACATCGGCATGGCCACCGCGCCGGCGCTGTACCGCAAGATGCCCTACAACGTGATGGCCGACTTCGAGTTCCTGGGCATGGTCAATGAAGTGCCGATGACGCTGGTGGGGCGCACCACGCTGCCGGCCAACAACTTTGCCGAACTGCGCAAGTGGATCGACGCCAACAAGGGCAAGATCAACCTGGCCAATGCCGGCTTGGGCGCTGCCTCACACCTGTGCGGCCTGTTGTTCCAGCAAAGCTTGGCGGTGGACATGACCACGGTCCCCTACAAGGGAACCGGCCCGGCCATGACCGACCTGATCGGTGGCCAGGTGGACCTGATGTGTGACCAGACCACCAACACCACCGCGCAGATCGAAGGCGCCAAGATCAAGGCGTTTGCGGTGTCCACCAACAAGCCGCTGACCACGCCCGCGCTGGCCAAGTTGCCCACGCTGGACTCGCAAGGCCTCAAGGGCTTCAATGTGAGCATCTGGCACGGCCTGTACGCACCCAAGGGCACGCCCAAGGCGGTGTTGGACCAGGTGAACGCCGCGCTGCGCACCGCACTCAAGGACGCTGAGTTCATCAAGCGCCAGCAAGACCTGGGCGCGGTGGTGGTGACCGACGAGCGCCTGGCGCCCGCCGAACACCGCAAGTTCGTGGAAGCGGAAATCAACAAGTGGGGCCCGGTCATCAAGGCTGCGGGCCAGTACGCCGACTGATCCCCAGCCTGTTGTGCATTCGGGCGCCAGGCGCGCCCAACCCAGGCCGCCGCCCCCGTGGGTTGGCGGCTCTTTTTTTGTGGCCCTAGATCAGGTCCTTCGGATCGTTGAAGTGTGCTTCCACGTCCATCGGCAACAACTGGATGGTGGCGCGCAGACCCGGCACTGCACTCATCAGGGCCTGCTCCACCGACGTGCGCAAGGCCGCGGCCCTGCCCAGGGTCCAGCCGGCGGGCATGTGCATGTGCAGGTCCACAAAGCGACGCTGTCCCGCCTGACGCGACACCACATGATCGAAACGGATCGCCTGGTGGCGAAAACCCTCCAGCGTGCGCTCGATCTCCTGACGCCACTGCGGCTCCAGGGCCCGGTCCATCAAGCCATCGGCTGAGCGGCGGATCAGGTGCACCGCTTCGCGCAGGATGTTCAGCGCGACCGCGATGGCCACCACGGGATCCAGCCACATCCAGCCGGTGACGGCCACCAGCACCAGCGCCAGCACCACACCCACCGACGTCCACACATCGGTGAACAGGTGGCGCGCGTCGGCCTCCAGCGCGATGGAGCCGTGCTCACGCGCCTTGCGCAGCATGGCCCACCCCAGCAGACCATTGAGGACCGAGCTGATGATCGACAGGCCCAGACCCATCCCCAGGGCTTCCACCGGCTGGGGGTTGAACAGACGGTGGACCGCCGCACCGATGATGGCCAAGGCGGCCACCAGGATCAACACGCCTTCGAATCCGCTGGAGAAGTACTCGGCCTTGTGGTGGCCGAAGGGATGATCTTCGTCAGCCGGCAGTTGTGCCACGGTCACCATGGCCAAGGCGAACATCGCGCCGGCCAAGTTCACCAGCGACTCCATCGCGTCGGACAGCAGACTCACCGAATCGGTCAGCCACCAAGCACCGGTCTTCAAGGCGATCGTGACCAGTGCCACCGCCACGGAGAGCTTGAGGTAGGTGCTGACCGACAGACTCTTCATCACGCGTTCCCTCAGAACCCCATGCCCATGGTTGGAGCGGGCACCCCCCGTTGGCCTTGAGCTTCCTGCCGCCGATTCCGGTCGGCCTGCCGCATCAGCCCTGGAGCGTGACCCGGGCGAACTTGCGCTTGCCCACCTGCACCACGAAGGTACCGGTGGGCAGCTTCAGCCCCTTGTCGCTGATCACCGCGCCACGCCACCACCGTCAATCAATCGGTTGGCCTCGCTCGACGAGGGGGCCAAGCCCGCGGACTTCAGCAGCGCGGCCACGCCCAAGGGCGCGCCCGAGAGCGTCACCTCGGGGATCTCGTCGGGAATCCCGCCACGGGCGCGGTTGGCGAAGTCCTGCTCGGCCGCATCGGCCGCAGCCCGGCCATGGAAGCGCTCGGTGATCTCGCGCGCGAGCATCACCTTCACCTCCTTGGGGTTGCGCCCACCCTGCACCTCGGCCTTGAAGGCCTCGATTTCAGACTCCGCGCGGAACGACAGCAGGGTGTACCAGCGCCACATCAGTTCATCGGAGATCGACAGCACCTTGGCGAACATGGTGTTGGCCGGCTCGGTGATGCCGATGGTGTTGTGCTTGCTCTTGGACATCTTGTCCACCCCGTCCAGGCCCTCCAGCAGGGGCATGGTCAGGATGCACTGCGGGTCCTGGCCGTACTCCTCCTGCAGGTGGCGGCCCATGAGCAGGTTGAACTTCTGGTCCGTGCCACCCAACTCCAGGTCGCTCTTCAAGGCCACCGAGTCGTAACCCTGCATCAGCGGGTACAGGAATTCGTGCACGCTGATGGGCGTACCCGCCTTGTAGCGCTTGGTGAAGTCGTCACGCTCCATCATGCGCGCCACGGTGTAGCGCGAGGCCAGGCCGATGATGCCGCGCGCACCCAGTGGGTCGCTCCACTCGCTGTTCCAGCGCACCTCGGCGTTGTCGAGCCGAATGACCAGGCCCACCTGCTCGAAATAGGTCTTGGCGTTGCTTTCGATCTGCTCGCGGGTGAGGGGCGGACGGGTGCTGTTGCGGCCCGAGGGGTCGCCGATCATGGTGGTGAAGTCGCCAATCAGGGGAATGACGCGGTGCCCCAGGTCCTGCAACTGGCGCATCTTGTTGAGCACCACCGTGTGGCCCAGGTGCAAGTCAGGCGCGGTGGGGTCCATGCCGAACTTGATGCGCAGCGGGGTGCCGGTGGCCTCGCTGCGCTCGAGCTTGCGCAGCCAATCCGCGCGCGGCAGCAACTCCTCGCAGCCGCGCAAGGTGACGGCCATGGCCGCCCGTACGGCATCCGAACACCCGCTTTCGGAGAGTGAGTGGGCGCTTGCTTTGTCGGAAAGAGGGGCGCGGTCAGGGTGGTTCATCGATGCAAAAAGGGATTGATTTTTCACATCTGCCGATACAATTTCAGGTCCTGACTGTGCCTGCTGCCTGTTCCAGATGCGCTGCGGATTCTACCGACCCGCCTGGTGCAGGCCCGAACCCCCTGCGGTGTCGGGCACCGTCTTCTGGCCCCACCTGTAGCCGACCTGCGGGTCGACGCCAGCGTGTTGTTTGTCCTTGTGTGTTCATGCCGCTTCATCCCCTTGTCACCGCTGTTCAGGCCTGGGCCCAGGCGCACCGCCGAGGACTGGCGTGGGGATTCAGCCTGGGCCTGACCGGGCTGGCGGCAACGGCGTTTGGCCTGGCACCCTTGGCGCCCAGTGCCACAGACCTGCCGCAGCGAATGGTCACGCAAACGCTGCTGCCGGCCGTGAACCTGGGCGATCAGCTCGAAGCCTTGTCGGACGTCCCGCTGGAGCTGTACCGCTCGGACACCACGCGCAAGCAAGACACGGCGGAAACCCTGCTGGGTCGCCTGGGCGTCAACGATGCGCAGGCCGCCGCCTTCATCCGACAAGACCGGCAAGCCCGAAAGTTGTTGGAGGGGCGAGCCCAAAAAATGGTGCGCGCCAAGGCCGATGCCTCAGGCCGCCTGATCGAATTGGTGGCGCGCTACCCCGCTGAGCAGCGCAACCTGGCTGACACGCACTTCTTGCGCCTGACCCTCAAGCGGGTGGATGACGCCTGGGTCACCGACCTGGAAACCGTGGAGTTGCAGTCCCGCGTGCAGTTGGGCAGCGGCACCATCCGGTCGTCCTTGTTTGCCGCCACCGACGAAGCACAGATGCCCGACGCCATCGCATCGCAGATGGCGGAAATCTTTTCGGGCGACATCGACTTCCACCGTGAGCTCAAGCGCGGCGACTCCTTCAGCGTGGTCTACGAATCGCTGACCGCTGACGGGGAGCCGATCAACTGGAACCAAGCCGCCGGCCGTGTGTTGGCCGCCGAGTTCATCAACAACGGCCGTGTGCACCAAGCGGTGTGGTTCAAAGACGCCCAGCGTGGCAGCTATTACGACTTTTCCGGCAAGAGCAAGCGGCGCGCCTTCCTGGCCAGCCCCATGGAGTTTTCGCGCGTGACCTCGGGCTTTGCCATGCGCTTTCACCCGATCCACCAGCGCGTGATGGCCCACACCGGTGTGGACTATGGTGCGCCGGTGGGCACGCCCACGCGCAGCGTGGCCGATGGCACCGTGGAATTCGCAGGCTGGCAGGGCGGCTACGGCAACACCGTGATCGTGCGCCATGGCGGCGACAAGACCACGCTCTACGCCCACCTCAGCCGTATCGACGTTCGCCGCGGTGAACGGGTGCAACAGGGGCAGCGCATTGGAGCGGTTGGCGCCACCGGCACGGCCACGGGCCCGCACCTGCACTTCGAGTTCCGCGTCAGCGGTCGGCACGTCGACCCCTTGAAGGCCGCGCGCAACGCCGCACCGATCCCGCTGGCCGAGCCCTCCCGCGGCGCCTTCATGGCCCAGGCGCAGGTGCTGCGCACCAAGTTGGATGTGGCCGCCACGCTCGTGGGCGACTCGGGGCGCGGCGACTGACACCCCCCGGGCGGCCCGCGGTGCCCCAATCACCACCCCCGGCGCAAACCACCCTGACCATCGGCTTGATGTCGGGCACCTCGCTGGACGGGCTGGATGGTGTGCTGGTGCGCTGGCACGCCGGCCGCACGTCCTTTGAGACGCTGTCACGCACCAGCGACGCCTTCGACGCCGCCCTGCGCCGCGAACTGTTGGCACTCAATGCCCCAGGGGCCGACGAGCTGCACCGCGCGGCGCTGGCGGCCAACCGCATGAGCCTGCAGGCCGCTGCGGTCGTTGAGCAGCTGCTGCATCGAGCCGGCGTGCAGCGCACCGAGGTCGCCGCCATCGGTCTGCATGGGCAAACGGTGCGCCATCGCCCTGGTGAATTCGACGGCCACGGCTACACCCTACAGCTGCACAACGCCAGCCTGCTGGCCGAGCGCACGGGCGTGGATGTGGTCTGTGACTTTCGCAGCCGCGATGTGGCCGCCGGTGGCCAGGGCGCACCGCTGGTGCCGGCATTCCACGCCGGGGTGTTCCACGACCCCTCCTGCGATGTGGCGGTCCTCAATCTTGGAGGCATCGCCAACCTCACCCTGTTGCCCGCAGGCGGCCCCATCGGCGGCTTCGATTGCGGCCCGGCCAATGTGCTGATGGACCTGTGGGCTCAAGCCCACCTGGGGCAGGCCTTTGATGGGGATGGCGCCTGGGCCGCCAGTGGGCTGGTGCAGCCCGATTTGCTCGGGCGCTGGCAGGCCGAACCCTTCTTTTCAAAGCCCGCGCCCAAGAGCACCGGGCGCGACCTGTTCAGCGCCGACTGGCTGCACGCAGTGGACCTCTCGGGCTATCGGCCGCAGGATGTACAGGCCAGTTTGTGCGAACTCACCGCCTGGTGCGTCGATGAGCACCTCCGGCGCCACCTGCCTCAGGCGGCCCGGCTTTGGGTGTGCGGTGGCGGCGCACTCAATGCCGACTTGATGCGGCGAATCGAGAGACGATTCAAGGCGCAGGGGAGATCGGCCGCCGCCGTGACCTCGACCCAGGCCGCTGGCTTGGATCCGCTGGATGTGGAAGCCGCCGCCTTCGCGTGGCTGGCTTGGCGCTTCCTGCAACGCGAACCGGGCAACGTCGTGGGCGTGACCGGGGCGCGCGGGCCCCGGATCTTGGGCGCCCTGTATCCGGGCGCCCGCTGAGGGCATCAGACCGAGAAGGACGAACCGCACCCGCAGGTGGTGGTGGCGTTCGGATTCTTGATCACGAACTGCGCGCCCTGCAGGTCTTCCTTGTAATCGATCTCGGCACCCATCAGGTACTGCAGGCTCATGGCGTCGATCAGCAGGGTCACGCCGTTCTTCTTCATCTGGGTGTCGTCTTCGTTGACGACCTCATCGAAGGTGAAGCCGTACTGGAAGCCCGAGCAGCCGCCACCCTGCACGAAGACACGCAGCTTGAGTTCGGGGTTGCCTTCTTCGGCCACCAGGTCGGCCACCTTGGCCGCTGCACTGTCGGTGAAGACCAGTGGAGCGGGCATCCCGTCGGTGGTGAGGTTGACTTGCTCGGCTACAGCGTTCATGGCTATTTCCTCCAATTTCAGTGGGATTATGGCGCGGGCAGGCCCTGCACGTGCAAGGCCTGTTGGCCACCAGGGTGTTCGCGCATGCCCACGGGCCACGGCAGGCCCCATGAAAAGAGCCACCGAGCGCCAAAAACGCCACGGTGGCTCTTGGGGCACTGGCCAGGGCCAGGCCCGGACCGGTGTGCTGCAGGCCGATCAGCGCTTGCTGAACTGCTTGCGGCGACGCGCGCCGTGCAAACCGACCTTCTTGCGCTCGACCTCGCGGGCGTCGCGGGTGACGAAGCCAGCCCGGCTGAGCTCGGGCTTGAGGGCCGCGTCGTAATCGATCAGCGCGCGGGTGACGCCGTGGCGCACCGCACCGGCTTGGCCGGATTCGCCGCCGCCGTGGACGTTCACCTTGATGTCGAACGCTTCGGCGTTGTTCGTCAGCATCAGGGGCTGCTTGACGATCATGATGGACGTCTGGCGGCCGAAATACTGCTCGACAGGCTTGCCGTTGACGGTGATCTGGCCAGTGCCCTTCTTGATGAAGACACGGGCCACCGAGCTCTTGCGGCGGCCGGTACCGTAGTTCCAATTTCCGATCATGGCCGTTCCTTAGATCTCAAGCGTCTTGGGTTGCTGGGCGGTGTGCGGGTGCGAGGCACCGGCGTACACCTTCAGCTTCTTGACCATCGCGTAACCCAGCGGGCCCTTGGGCAGCATGCCCTTGACGGCCTTCTCCAGCGCGCGGCCGGGGTGCTTGGCTTGCAT
>RFTU01000003.1 GCA_009923315.1 Betaproteobacteria bacterium | reverse complement strand
CCCTTTTGTCCGCAAGCCCACAGAGCCCCGGACAACAGAACCCCAAGCACCGCGCGGGCGCTGGCACTGGCTATGATCGAAAGCTTCACCCGAGAATTCTATCGACCCGCATGGACGCCACGCCCGCCTCAGGCTTGACCGATCTGGAGTTTCACCAGGTCACCGGCCGCATCCTGGCCACCATCGAAGCCACCTTGGACGCCTGGCTGCAGGACGACGTGGTCGATATCGATGCCCGCCGCACCGGGGGGTTGCTCGAAATGGGTTTTCCCAACGGCAGCACCATCGTGGTCAACACCCAGCCGCCCTTGCATGAACTGTGGTTGGCTGCACGGGCCGGGGGCTACCACTTCCGCCACCGGCAAGGGGTGTGGACGGAACGCCAGGGGCATGAGTTCTTTGCCCTGTTGTCCCAGCGTGCCAGCGAGCAGGCCGGCCAGGCACTGAGGTTTGAGCCGCCGAAGTCTTGAGGCGCGATCCTGATTCTTCAGGCTCGCGGCTTCATCGCCGGAACAGGTCGAGGATGCTCTTCTTTTCTTCCTCGGCGGCGCCGTCGGGCTTGTCGCTCAGGCCAACGCTGCGCACACCCTTGCCGGCGGCGAATTCCTCGAACACCCAGTCGGCACCGGCCTGAACCACACCAGCGGGCACGGGCATCTCGGCCGGCGGCGCCTTCTTCAGGGCCTGCTGCATGTACTCGATCCACACCGGCAGTGCCAGGCCACCACCCGTCTCACGGTCGCCCAGCTTGCGGGGCTGGTCGTAGCCGATCCAGACCACGGCCACCACGCTGGGCTGCCACCCAGCGAACCAGGCGTCCATGGAATCGTTGGTGGTGCCCGTCTTGCCGTGCAGGTCGCTGCGCTGCAAGGTGGCCTGTGCCTTGGCCGCGGTGCCCGAGCGCGTGACTTCCTGCAGAAGGTTGCCCATCACAAAGGCATTGCGCTCATCGATGACGCGCCAGGACTCTTCGGCCGGCTTCGGGGGTGAATCCACCAGCACTTTGCCCCGGTCGTCTGCGATGCGGCTGATGAGCACGGGCGGTACCCGGTAGCCACCATTGGCAAAGACGGCGTAGCCGGTGGCCATTTGCATGGGCGTGACCGAGCCGGCACCCAAGGCCATGGTCAGGTAGGCGGGATGGCGCTCGGCTTCGAACCCGAAGCGGGTGATCCACTCCTGCGCATTTTTGGCACCCACGCCTTGGAGGACGCGGATGGACACCATGTTCTTGGACTTGGCCAGTGCGGTGCGCAGGCTCATCGGACCTTCGAATTTGCCGTCGTAGTTCTTCGGCTCCCAGGGCTGGCTGCCGGTGGCGCCTGCATCGAAGAACAGCGGGGCATCGTTGATCACGGTGGCGCCGGTGTATCCCTTTTCCAGCGCGGCCGAGTAGATGAAGGGCTTGAAGCTGGAGCCTGGCTGGCGCCAGGCTTGGGTCACATGGTTGAACTTGTTCTTGCGCCAATCGAAGCCCCCCACCATGGCGCGCACCGCACCGGTCTTGGGGTCCAGTGAAATGAAGGCGCCCTCGACCTCGGGCAGTTGGGTGAGCACCCAACGCTTGCCGTCTTGCACCACGCGCACGATGGATCCCCGGCGGATCTGTTTGTTCGCCGGCGCCTTTTCGGCAAGTCCGGAGGCCACCGGTTTGAGGCCGTCGCCACTGATCACCACCTCCTCGCCCGATTGCAAGGCGGCCAGCACCTTGCTGGGTGTGGCTTCCAGCACCACCGCGGCCTTGATCTCGTCGTTGTCGGGATGATCGGTCAGGGCCTCGGCCACGCGCGCATCGACTTCATCGGGGTCGGTGGGCAGCGCCACAAAACCTTCAGGGCCTCGATAGACCTGACGCTTCTCATACTCCAGGATCCCCCGACGCAAGGCGCGATAGGCGGCCATCTGCTCGTTCGAGTCCAATGTGAGCGTCACGCTCAGACCTCGCGTGTAGGTGTCTTCGCCATATTGGCCGAACACCAATTGCCGCGCGACCTCCGCGGCATACTCCGCGTGCACCGGCAGGTTGGTGCCGCTGCGCAAGCGCAGAGGTTCGCGTTGGGCCTGTTGGGCCTGCAGCGGCGTGATGTGGCCGTTGTCCAGCATGCGGCCGATGATGTAGCGCTGGCGGGCCTTGGCGCGCTTGGGGTTGGCCACCGGGTTGTAGGCCGAAGGGGCCTTGGGTATGCCCGCGAGCATGGCGGCTTCGGCCACCGTGAGTTCCTTGAGCGGCTTGCCGAAATAGGTCTCGGCCGCAGCGGCGAACCCATAGGCTCGTTGGCCCAGGTAGATCTGGTTCAGGTACAGCTCCAGGATTTCGTCCTTGCTGAGCTGCGACTCGATCTTGTAGGCCAACAAGGCCTCGTAGATCTTGCGGATGTACTTCTTCTCGCTGCTCAGATAGAAGGTGCGCGCCACTTGCATGGTGATGGTGGATGCGCCCTGGCTGCGGGCCTGACCCATGTTGGCCACGATGGAACGCAGCACGCCCACATAGTCGATGCCGCCGTGCTCGTAGAAGCGTGCGTCCTCGATGGACAGCACGGCGTGCTTCATCACCGCCGGAATCTCGGCGATGGGCGTGTAGCTGCGGCGCTCTTCCCCGAATTCACCCAAGAGCGCACCGTCGGCGCTGTAGATGCGCATGGGCAGTTTGGGACGGTAGTCGCCCAAGCCCTTGATGTCGGGCAAATGGGGGTAGGCCAAGGCCAGGGCCAAGCCGCCGGCCATGGCACCGGCTGCGGCCAGCCCCACCAACAAGAGGCACAGCCCCATCACAAACCGAAACAACACCTGGGCTGGGGAGCGCAGGGGCCGGCTGTCGTGGCCGGGGCCGCCGTCGGGCGAGTTGGAATGGGCAGGCGAAGGGTCGGGCATGGGTAAGGGCACCCCTCAGGGCTGGGGAGCTCACCCCAAGGAGGGCTGATTATAGAAATGCCGCGGGCCCCGCCCTATCCTGAATTCGCGAGGGCATCAGGCCCGGAGAGGAACACATGAACTTGCGGCCCAGCTTCGCCAAGACGGCACGGCTGTTGAACTGGCGGCCGACTGGTCTTGGTCGGGCACGCGCCAACAGGGCTTTAGGTCTGGACATCGGTTCGGGTGCGGTGAATCTGGTGGCATTGGGGTGGTCGGCCCGCGGCGCCATCGCCGTCACGGCCTGCGAGCGGTCCGCACTGGCGCCGGGTGTGGTGGTGGAGGGCCAGATCGAGCAATTCGAAGAGCTGCGGCGCGTGGTGCAGTCGCTGGTGGCACGCTTGGAGCGTCGTCCCACGCGCGTGGCCATGGCCTTGCCCACCCCAAGCGTCATCCTGCGTCGGGCGCACTTTCGCGCCGGGCTGGGTCAAGATGAATTGGCGGCCTTTGTGGAGGGTGAAGCGGCGACATGGGCACCATTCCCGCTGGACGAGTTGGCACTCGATTTCACCGTGGTCGGCGCGGCCGCTGGTGTGGCTGGCGAGGTCGAGGTGTTGATGGCAGCCGCCCGCCAAGACCGGGTGCAAGCCCGCCAGGCTTTGGCACAGGCCGCCGGGCTGAACCTGACGGTGATCGACACCGAGTCCAATGCCGCGCTGTTGGCGCTGCGCGCCTGGCGGCCACCGGATGGCCAGCTGGCAACCGATGAAGCCTTGGCGCTGATGGATCTTGGGCCAGGCTCGATCACCCTGCGGGTGATGGCCGAGGGCGATATCGCCTTCGAGCGCGAACACCTGGGGAGCTTCGGCCAGGACCTGGCACCCGGGGTGCTGGCCGTGAGCCGATTGCTGCAGTTCTTCCAAGCCGGCCATCCCGGTCGGCGCGTGGTGGGCGTGGCCCTGGCGGGTGAGGTGGCCTGTCGCAGCGGTGTGGCCCCGGCGGTGGCGCGGATGACCGGCCTGCCGGTGTGGGTGATGGATCCGTTTGCTCACCTTTCGCGCGGCGAGGGCCTGGCAGGGCTGCCAGACCCCCAAGTGGCTTGCGCCTATGTGCAGGCTTGCGGTCTGGCCTTGCGGGCCTGGGCATCATGAACCTCATCAATCTCTTGCCGCACCGCCAGTGGGCCGCTCGGCGCCGTCGTCAGCGCTGGCGTTCGGGGCTCGGGTGGAGCGTGGCGCTGGCCCTGCTCATGGCGGCTACTGGGGCGATGGTCCTGGATGGGCGGCTGACCCGGCAGATCGGGCACAACCATGGCCTGCAGCTGCGCCTGTCATCCCTTCAGGCCGAGGAAGCCCAGTCCGGCTGGCTCAAGGGCTCAGAGGCGGCCCGCATCCCGCCACGACGCTCCGCCCTGGACACGCCGCCGCCTGCACACCCGCTTGCCCTTGACATCATCCGGGGGCTTGCACGGCTGACGCCACCGCAACTGGCCTTGACGGATGTGCAGTTGGATGACCGGGTGCTGACCATCCGCGGCGTGGCGGCGGCCTATGAGCCGGTCTTCACCCTTCTGGCGGCGCTTCACCAGGCGTCCACCCCGGCGTTGCATGAAGCCGAATTGCTCGAGCTGCACTCGGCTCCGGCCGGCGCCTCCCTGCGGGCGCTTGATCACGGCCCTGGGCCGAGCGTCCAGCGGCCCGCAGACGATGCACCCCGCCTGGGCTTCACACTGAGAGCCCTGGTCCGGCCGGTTCCGCCCGGCGCCCAGGAGCAACCATGAGAGCGGAGTGGACGGTCGCGGGGCACCGTGTGCCCGATCCCGCAGCCTGGCCGGTGCCGGTGCAGGGCCTGTGCTGCCTCATGGCCTTTGGCGCGGTCTGGGCCCTGGCCTGGGTGATGGGCTTGGGCCGCCTGCAGGCCCAATGGGAAGCGCAGCGACAGCGCGAAGCGGTGCTGCAGGCTCAACACACGGCCTTGCGCCAGCGGA
Source organism: Betaproteobacteria bacterium (assembly GCA_009923315.1). Taxonomy (GTDB): domain Bacteria; phylum Pseudomonadota; class Gammaproteobacteria; order Burkholderiales; family Burkholderiaceae_C; genus RFTU01. Next base: position 76,370 of record RFTU01000003.1, on the reverse strand, counting down.
TCGAGGCCCAGCCCCAAGCGGCGGACCATTCCATCGTGGCCGAGGCATCGCCCCCTCAGCCGGCGCACGGTGGGCCCGACGCCCAGGGCCCCAGGGAGGTCTGGGCCATGATGCTCACGGCAGGCCAGGCGCGTGAGTTGAGTCTGGAGTGGTTTCGACCCGACCCTGCACCGGTGGCAGAAAAACGCGCGGTGTGGGGAGGCTCGGTGCGCGTGCTGGGCCGTTATCACGACATCGCGGGCTGGTTGCGAGATGTGTCGAACAGGCCCTGCGGGGTGACCATCCACGACCTGAAGCTCCGTGCTGCGACCGCTGTGCCGGCCGCGCCGGGCACGCCGCCTCAACGTCCACCTCGGCGCCCGCAAGGGACTGCGGGTCGTCTCCAACAGGTCCCGCGATGCCCCAACAAGCCCCCTGGGCGGGTGACCACGGCATCACTCCTCGAGACCCCTTTGTCGCCTCCTGGATGGTGCCAACGGCTGCGGTGGCTGCGGCAGGGTCGGGGGCCGATCGACCGCGTGCCGTGCCCCTTCTGGAGCGTCGCGCCTTGCAGGACATGGAGTTGGTGGGCGTGATCGATCGCGGTGGCGAACCCTGGGCGCTGCTGCGGGTGCAGGGCACGGTGCAGGCGGCTCGAACCGGTCAACGCCTGGGTGTGCAGGGCGGCACGATTGAACGGATCGAAGAGCACGCCGTCACCACCGTCGAGGCTTCGCGCGATGCCCACGGGCGAGCGGTATCCGTGACCAGCACCCTCCACTTGAAGGGGCCGCATCCATGAGTCCGCATCATCGGTGCTTGGCCGGTTGGCGGCGGTGCGCGATGGCCAGCGTGCTGTGGGGGGTGTTGGCCTGTACCGCCTGGGCTCAGGTGTCCAGCGAATACGCCCAACCGGCGACGCAGGCACCGGCGCGGTACACCGGAGACAAGCTGTCCCTGAACTTTCAGAACATCGATGTGCGCGCGGTGCTGCAGGTCTTCGCAGACTTCACCAACCTCAATGTGGTGGCCAGCGATGCCGTCAGTGGGTCGGTCACCCTGCGCCTGAAGGATGTGCCTTGGGACATGGCCCTGGACATCATCCTGCAATCCAAGGGGCTGGGGCTGCGGCGCAACGGCAATGTCCTGCTCGTGGCACCGCGGGAGGAATGGGCGGCCAAGGACCAAGCCGATCTGGAGGTGCGCCGCAAGATCAGTGAGCTCGAGGCCATGCGAACCGAGTCCTTTCAGCTCAACTATGGCAGGGCCGAGGAGGTGGCCCGAGGGCTATTGGGGGCTCATGCGGGGGGACACGCCGGCGCCTCTGTGGGCGTCTCGTCCGTTTCGGGAGGTGCCGCGTCGGGGCCCACGGGCGCGCACAGCGTGTCCTCTGCTCGATTCTTGTCGCCTCGCGGCAGTGTGCTCGCCGAGTCCCGGACCAACCAGTTGTTTGTCACCGACATTCCCGCCAAGCTGGACCAGGTCCGGCAGATGATCCACAAGATCGACATACCCGTGCGGCAGGTTCTGATTGAAGCGCGTATCGTGGAGGCCAGTGACAGCTTCGGCCGTTCCTTGGGCGTGAAGTTGGGATTGAATGACCTGGGCCTGCAGCGCGCAGCGGGAGCGAATGCCCTCGCGGGAGGTCCGCAGTTGGTGGTGGGCGGCAATTACTTGGCCGCCGGCACGCAATCCCTGCAGCCCGGTGCACCCATGGCAGCGGCGGGCTCAGAGCGCGACTCAGCCAGCCCGGTCTTCACCAACACCCAGTTCGTGAACTTGCCGGCCGCATCGCTGCAGGGGATCGGGCCAGCCAGTTTCGCGGTGTCGCTCTTCGGAGCGGCGGCCAACCGTTTCCTGAATCTCGAGATTTCCGCGCTCGAGGCCGATGGACGGGGCAAGGTGGTGTCCAGCCCCCGCATCGTGACGGCTGACCAGGTGGAGGCCTACATCAAGCAGGGCTTCAAGATTCCGTATCGCGGCTCGGCCACGCCGTTGTCCCAGGCGCCCCAGGTGCAATTCCAGGAGGCCAGCCTCAAGCTGACGGTGACGCCCCAGATCACCCCGGAAGGCCATGTGATACTCAGTGTCATGGTCAACAAAGACAGTCTGGGATCTCTGACGCCCGACGGTCGAGAGATCAACACCAAGGAAGTCAAGACCAAGGTGCTGGTGGAAAACGGTGGAACCGTGGTGATCGGTGGCATCTACGAGCAGGAAGAGGCCCACACGCGCGTGAAGGTGCCGGTCCTGGGCGACCTGCCTGTTCTGGGGCCGCTTTTTCGGACGGTAGGCCGCGATTCACGAAGAACGGAATTGCTCGTGTTTCTCACGCCCAAGGTCTTGATGGCGTCGGCTGGGGCCTCGCGCTGATGCGGTTTGTCCCGGGTCTTCTTCTGTGCATGCCAGGTCTTGCACCATGGGCTTGAGGCCAGGTCTTGCACCATGGGCTTGAGTCTGGCCTTGGTGGCCATGCCCGGAGCGGGCAAAACCACAGTCGGCCGCTTGTTGGCCAAGCAGCTGCACCTGCCTTTCGTGGACGCCGATCAGGAGATCGAACGTCGATCGGGCATGGCGATCAAGGACTATTTCGCCACACAGGGCGAGCCTGCTTTCCGCGAGCTTGAACAAACCGTGATCGCGGAGTTGGCCAATGGCCGACCCATGGTGCTGGCCACTGGCGGCGGGGCGGTGCTGCGCGAAGCCAATCGGGAGGCTTTGCATCATCATTGCACCGTGGTGTACCTTCGTTCGACGCCCGAAGAATTGTTTCGCCGTCTGCGCCATGACCGTCAGCGCCCCTTGCTGCAAGTGGACAATCCCTTGCGCAAGCTGCGCGAGTTGTTTCGCGAGCGAGACCCGCTTTACCGCCGCACCGCACACTATGTGATCGAAACCGGTCGCCCAACGGTCCACGGTTTGGCGGGCATGATCCTGATGCAATTGGAGTTGGCTGGACGCGTGGACCCGTCCCGGGTGCCCTCTCCGGTGGACCCTGGCCCAACGCCTGCGGCATAAACTGGGCTCATGTCTGCTCCCGCTCCTGCTTCTGTGGCGGCCTCCTCGGGCCCACGGGCCCAAACCATTCGGATCGATCTTGGGGATCGTTCCTACCCGATCCTGATTGGTGCGGGGCTCTTGCACGATGCCCAGAGTTGGGTCGACTTGCCCAGGGCGACCACGGCGGTGGTGGTGAGCAACGTCACCGTGGCCCCCCTGTACCTCAGTGTGGTCAAGCAGGCACTGGCACCGCACTACGCGCGCGTGCTCGAGGTGGTATTGCCCGATGGTGAGGCCCACAAGGATGGGGTCAGCTTGAATGCGGTGTTCGATCACCTGCTCGCTCAGGCCTGCGATCGTCGAACCGTCTTGTTCGCCTTGGGTGGTGGGGTCATCGGCGACCTCACAGGCTTCGCTGCGGCCTGCTACATGCGCGGCGTTCCCTTCGTACAAGTGCCCACCACGCTACTGGCCCAAGTGGATTCTTCCGTTGGTGGCAAGACCGCGATCAACCACCCTTTGGGCAAGAACATGATCGGGGCCTTCCACCAGCCGGTGCGGGTGTTGTGTGACCTGGACGTGCTGCGCACCTTGCCCGATCGGGAGTACAGCGCAGGACTGGCCGAGGTGATCAAGTACGGGCCCATTGCCGATGCCGAGTTTCTGGGCTGGATCGAGCAACACCTGCCGGCCCTCATGGCGCGCGACCCCGCGGCGCTGGCGCACGCGGTTCGTCGCTCCTGCGAGATCAAGGCCTTGGTGGTGGGGCAGGACGAGCGCGAATCCGGCTTGCGGGCCATCCTGAATTTCGGGCATACCTTTGGCCATGCGATTGAGGCGGGCCTGGGCTATGGCCAGTGGCTTCATGGCGAAGCCGTCGGCTGCGGGATGGTGCTGGCGGCTGAACTGTCGCATCGCCTGGGCTTGATGCCCGCCTCCTTCGTCACGCGTCTTCGTGAACTGATCGAGCGTGCGGGGCTGCCGGTGCGGGCACCCGACCTGGGCTTGGCGCGCTACCTCGAATGGATGCGAGTCGACAAGAAGGCCGAAGGCGGCGAGATTCGCTTTGTGGTGATCGAAGCCTTGGGTCGCGCGGGTATGCGGGCCGCCTCGGACGCACTCGTGGGCGAGGTGTTGGCGGCGCATACGGCCTGATGAGATGGCAGGTTCGTCGACAACGTGGCCTTCAGGCTCGGTGGCCCGTCTGAATCGGCAGGCCAGCCGGCAAGCCGAAGTGGCCTTGGCGGCGTACGCCAGCCTGCCTGAGAAGTCCCGCGGGCGCCGTGTCCCTGAGGCCCCCGCACCCGACCGCAACGCGTTCCAGCGCGACCGGGATCGGATCGTGCACAGCACCGCGTTTCGTCGCTTGGTCTACAAGACCCAGGTGTTCCTCAATCACGAAGGAGACCTGTTTCGCACGCGATTGACCCACAGCCTGGAGGTGGCCCAGTTGGCCCGGTCCATGGCGCGTGGCCTGCGCCTGCACGAGGATCTCGTCGAGGCCTTGGCCTTGGCGCACGATTTGGGACACACGCCGTTCGGCCATGCGGGTCAGGATGCGCTGGACGCGTGCATGAAGTCGCATGGCGGCTTCGAACACAATCTGCAGAGCCTGCGGGTGGTGGATGTCCTGGAACAGCGATACCCCGATTTCGATGGGCTCAATCTGAGCTTCGAGACGCGTGAAGGCATCCTCAAGCACTGTTCGGCGCGCGTGGCGCGTCATATGGAGTCACTGGAGCCTGGCGGCGTGGCGCACCGTTTCGTGGCGGGCTATCAACCCAGCCTTGAAGCCCAGTTGTGCAACCTGGCCGATGAGATCGCCTACAACGCGCACGATGTGGACGATGGCGTTCGCTCGGGCCTGATCACCTTGAGCCAGTTGATGTCGCTGCGCCTGGTGCGCCACTTTCACGATGAGGCGGTGCGTGACCATCCCGGCTTGCCTGGCATGGGGCGGCGCCGCCTGCTGTCCGAAGTGTTGCGCCGCATGCTGTCGGCGCAGGTACACGACCTGATGGCCACCACCCGAGCGCGTTTGGCGCGTGCGCGTCCTGCGGATGCGTGGCAGGCGCGCCAAGGCCCCGCATTGGTGGCGTTCAGCCCCTCGATGCGAGAGTCGATCACCGAACTCAAGCGCTTCTTGTTTCGCGCCCTGTATCGGCATGATCAGGTGGTGGCACAGACCCAGCGTGGCAAGACAGTGGTGCATGAACTCTTTGAGGTGTACGCCGCACAGCCCGCTGAAATGCCGGCTGAGTATGCGCAGCGCTCGGATGTGCACCGCGCGGCGGCCGACTATGTGGCGGGCATGACCGACCGCTTTGCCATGCGCGAGCATGAGCGGTTGACGGGGCGCCGCCTGTTCGGGTGAGCGCAGATACCGCGCCCCCGGCGCCTGGGCGCTCATCGTGTGGCGCCACCCGGGGGCTCAGGCCACGCCGTTCGACCTAGACTTGGCCCCATGGCCCGCTTGCCCCGACTCGTTCTGCCTGGATGGCCCCATCACGTCATCCAGCGCGGCAACAACCGTCAGGCCATCGTGCGGGGAGACGCCGACCGCAGGGCGTGGCGGGACATGCTGGCCGAGGTCTTGGAGCACTACGCGGTCACCCTTCAGGCCTATGTGTTGATGGACAACCACTTCCATCTCTTGGTCACCCCTCCCTCGGCCCAGGCGCTCAGCCGCATGATGCAGGCCTTGGGTCGGAAGTATGTGGGCGCTCACAACGCGGTGCATGGCCGCAGTGGCACCTTGTGGGAGGGACGGTTCAAGTGTTCCCCCGTGGAGACGGACCAGTACTTCTTGGCCTGCATGCGTTACATCGAGCTCAACCCGGTACGGGCTGGACGGGTCGCTCAGGCGCAAGACTGGGCCTGGTCCAGCGCAGCCCACCATCTGGGCCTGAGGCGGGACCGCTTGGTCAGCGACCACCCCAGCTATTGGGCCCTGGGCAACACCCCCTTTGAGCGGGAGCGCCGTTACCGGGACAGCCTGGAAGAGGGGACGTCCGAGCGCGAGGTGGCGCGGATCACCGAGGCCGCACTCAAGGGCTGGGCGCTCGGTTCGCCGGAGTTCATCCGGTCCCAGGCGGCCCAGTCCGACCGCCCTTTGGCGCCCCGGGGGCGCGGCCGGCCGCGCAAGGACCCCGACCACGCCTCGGGCAAGCCCGGGTCCGGGTGACCGGATCATGGGCTCCTGACTCTGTCCCCATTTAATACTGCAAGGTATTTGTTCGCCAAAAAAATGACTCTGACCCCATTTATTTAAATTTTGGCTGGCGTATCCTTTGGGGGTTACCCGAATGATGGAGCGCCGCAATGAGCACGTCCGCTGAACGCCAGCACCTGGCCGCACAGGGCCTTTACGACCCGAAGAACGAGCACGACGCCTGCGGCGTGGGCTTTGTGGCGCATATCAAGGGGTCGAAGGCTCACGGCATCGTGCAGCAGGGCCTGAAGATCCTGGAGAACCTGGACCATCGGGGCGCGGTGGGTGCCGATCCGCTCATGGGCGACGGTGCCGGCATCCTGATTCAGATTCCGGACGAGCTGTTCCGAGCTGAAATGGCCGCTCAGGCGGTCGAGTTGCCCCCGCCGGGGGAGTACGGCGTGGGCATGATCTTCCTGCCCAAGGAACACGCCTCGCGCCTGGCCTGCGAGCAGGAGCTGGAGCGGGCGGTCAAGGCTGAGGGGCAGGTGCTTCTGGGCTGGCGCGACGTGCCGGTCAACGCCGACATGCCGATGTCGCCGGCGGTGCGGGCCAAAGAGCCGGTGATTCGCCAGATCTTCATCGGACGCGGCGCCGATGTCATCGTGCCGGACGCCCTGGAGCGCAAGCTCTACGTCATCCGCAAGACGGCCTCCGCTGCCATCCAGCATCTGCAACTGACGCACAGCCACGAGTACTACGTGCCCAGCATGAGCTGCCGCACGGTGATCTACAAGGGGCTGCTGTTGGCCAACCAGGTCGGCGAGTACTACCTGGACTTGCGGGACGCCCGATGCGTCTCGGCCCTGGCGTTGGTGCACCAGCGCTTTTCCACCAACACGTTCCCCGAGTGGCCCTTGGCTCACCCCTACCGGATGGTGGCCCACAACGGCGAGATCAACACCGTCAAGGGCAACTTCAACTGGATGCGCGCTCGCGAAGGCGTGATGAAGTCGCCCGTGCTCGGTGAGGACCTGCACAAGCTCTATCCCATCAGCTTCGAGGGCCAGTCCGATACGGCCACCTTCGACAACGCACTGGAGCTCTTGTCGATGTCGGGCTACCCCTTGGCGCAGGCGGCCATGATGATGATCCCTGAGGCGTGGGAGCAGCACAGCACCATGGACACCCGCCGCCGCGCCTTTTACGAGTACCACGCGGCCATGATCGAACCCTGGGATGGCCCAGCGGCCATGGTGTTCACCGACGGCAAGCAGATCGGCGCCACGCTGGACCGCAACGGCCTGCGCCCGGCCCGCTACATCGTCACCGATGACGATCTGGTGGTGATGGGCTCGGAGTCCGGCGTGCTGCCCATCCCCGAGAGCCGCATCGTCAAGAAGTGGCGCCTACAGCCCGGCAAGATGTTCCTGATCGATTTCGAACAGGGCCGCATCATCGATGACGAGGAACTCAAGAACCAGTTCGCATCGGCCAAGCCCTACCGGCAGTGGATCGAGAACGTGCGCATCAAGCTGGAGTCGCTGCCCGAGCCGTCCACTGCGGCACCAGCCTCCTCCGAATCCCTGCTCGATCGCCAGCAGTCCTTCGGCTACACCCAGGAAGACCTGAAGTTCCTGATGAGCCCGATGGCGGCGGCCGGTGAGGAGGGCACGGGATCCATGGGCAACGATTCGCCCCTGGCGGTGCTGTCCGACCGCAACAAGCCGCTGCCCAACTACTTCAAGCAGCTCTTTGCCCAGGTGACGAATCCGCCGATCGATCCGATCCGCGAGGCCATCGTCATGTCCTTGGTGTCCTTCATTGGCCCCAAGCCCAACCTGCTCGATATCAACGCGGTGAACCCGCCGATGCGCCTGGAAGTGACGCAGCCGGTGTTGGACTTCGCCGACATGGCGCGGCTTCGAGACATCGAACGCAGCACCGGCGGCAAGTTCAAGAGCTATGAGCTGCAGATCACCTACCCGGTGAGCTGGGGTCGTGAGGGCGTGGAGGCCAAGCTGGCCTCGTTGTGCGCGGAAGCCGTGGATGCGCTCAAGAGCGGCCACAACATCCTGATCATCACCGACCGCAGCGCCGACCGTGGACATGTGGCGATCCCGGCGCTGTTGGCCTTGTCGGCTGTTCACCAGCACTTGGTGCGCGAGGGCCTGCGCACCACCGCCGGTCTGGTGGTGGAAACCGGCAGTGCGCGCGAGGTGCACCATTTCGCGACGCTGGCCGGATATGGTGCTGAAGCGGTACATCCCTACCTGGCCATGCAAACGCTGGCCTCGATGCACCAAGGCCTGCCCGGCGAGCTGTCGGCCGACAAGGCCATCACCAACTATGTCAAGGCCATCGGCAAGGGCTTGTCGAAGATCATGTCCAAGATGGGCGTGAGCACCTACATGTCCTACTGCGGGGCGCAGCTGTTCGAGGCCATTGGCCTGGACAAGGCCGTGGTGGACAAGTACTTCCGCGGCACGGCCAGCCAAGTGGGTGGCATCGGTGTGTTCGAGATCGCCGAGGAAGCCCTGCGCATGCACCACGCCGCCTATGGCGACGACCCCGTCCTGGCCTCCATGCTGGACGCCGGAGGCGAGTACGCCTGGCGGGTGCGCGGCGAAGAGCACATGTGGACGCCCGACGCGATTGCCAAGCTTCAGCACAGCACCCGGGCAGGCGCGTTCGAGACCTACAAGGAATACGCCCAGATCATCAACGACCAGAGTCGTCGCCACATGACCCTGCGCGGCCTGTTCGAGTTCAAGGTCGACCCGAGCAAGGCCATCCCGCTGGAAGAGGTGGAGCCCGCTGCTGAAATCGTCAAGCGCTTTGCCACGGGCGCCATGTCGCTGGGTTCGATCTCCACCGAGGCGCATTCCACGCTGGCGCTGGCCATGAACCGCATCGGCGGCAAGAGCAACACGGGTGAGGGCGGGGAAGACCCGGCGCGCTACCGCAATGAGTTGAAGGGCATCAAGATCACCGCCGGCACCAAGGTGTCGGACGTGGTGGGCAAGGGCGTGATCGAAACCGATTACGAAATGAAGGACGGCGACAGCCTGCGCTCCAAGATCAAGCAGGTGGCCTCGGGCCGCTTCGGCGTGACCGCCGAGTATCTGGCCAGTGCCGACCAGATCCAGATCAAGATGGCCCAGGGTGCCAAGCCCGGCGAAGGCGGACAGCTTCCTGGTGGCAAGGTATCGGAGTACATCGGCTTCCTGCGCTACTCGGTGCCGGGTGTGGGCCTGATCAGCCCGCCACCGCACCACGACATCTATTCGATCGAAGACCTGGCCCAGCTCATCCATGACCTGAAGAACGCCAACCCGCGCGCCGACATCAGCGTGAAGTTGGTGTCGGAAGTGGGCGTGGGCACGATTGCCGCGGGTGTGGCCAAGTGCAAGGCCGACCATGTGGTGATCGCCGGCCATGATGGCGGCACGGGGGCCTCGCCCTGGTCCTCGATCAAGCATGCGGGCACGCCCTGGGAATTGGGCCTGGCCGAGACGCAGCAGACGCTGGTCCTCAACCGCCTGCGTGGTCGTATCCGCGTGCAGGCCGATGGTCAGATGAAGACCGGCCGCGACGTCGTGATCGGCGCGCTTCTGGGCGCCGACGAGTTCGGCTTTGCCACCGCACCGCTGGTGGTCGAAGGCTGCATCATGATGCGCAAGTGCCACCTCAATACCTGCCCGGTGGGGGTGGCGACGCAGGACCCGGTGCTGCGCCAGAAGTTCAGCGGCAAGCCCGAGCATGTGGTGAATTACTTCTTCTTCGTGGCCGAAGAAGCCCGCGCCATCATGGCGCAGCTGGGCATTCGCACCTTTGACGAGCTGATCGGTCGCTCCGACCTGCTGGACATGAAGAAGGGCATTGCCCATTGGAAGGCCAAGGGGCTGGATTTCAGCCGCCTGCTGGCCCAACCGGCTGCACCGGCCGAGGTGCCGCGCCTGCATGTGGATGTGCAGGACCATGGCTTGGGCAAAGCCCTGGACATGAGCTTGATCGAGAAGTGTCAGCCGGCCTTCCTGAAGGGCGAGAAGGTCAAGCTGCTGGAAACCGCACGCAATGTGAACCGCAGCGTGGGCGCCATGCTCTCGGGCGAGTTGGTGCGTCATCACCCACAGGGCTTGCCCGACGACACCATCTTCATCCAGATGGAGGGCACGGGTGGCCAGAGCTTTGGTGCCTTCCTGGCCAAAGGCATTTGCCTATACCTGATCGGCGAGGCCAACGACTACACCGGCAAGGGACTCTCCGGTGGCCGTGTCGTGGTGCGCCCGAGCATCGACTTCCGCGGCGACGCCACGCAAAACATCATCGTGGGCAACACGGTGCTGTATGGCGCCACCAGCGGTGAGGCCTTCTTCCGCGGCGTGGCCGGCGAGCGATTCGCCGTGCGCCTGTCGGGCGCCACGGCGGTGGTGGAGGGCACGGGCGACCATGGTTGCGAGTACATGACCGGCGGCACGGTGGTGGTGCTGGGCAAGACTGGCCGCAACTTCGCGGCGGGCATGAGCGGCGGCGTGGCCTACGTCTATGACGAAGAAGGGAGCTTCGACAAGCGTTGCAATACCTCGATGGTGACGCTGGAGAAGGTGCTGACCGCCGAGGAGCAGAAGGCTGCAGGCGTGCCCATGCACAAGGGCCAGGCCGATGAGGCCTTGCTGAAGTCGCTGGTGGAGCAGCAGCACCGTTGGACGGGTTCGCTGCGCGCTCGCGAGATTCTGGACAACTGGGCCAACGCGCGCTCCAAGTTCGTCAAGGTGTTCCCCACTGAGTACCGCCGTGCCCTGACGGAGCTCGCGGCCACGGCCGGCAGCGCCGAAGCGGCCAAGCCCGCGCCTGCGGCGAAGAAGGCCGCGGCGGTCGGCAAGAAGACGCCGGCCAAGTGACGGGCTCAAACCCAAGCGCGGCATTCGCTTCACCCCGGCACATCACGGATACGAAGGATTGATCATGGGAAAAGTCACCGGTTTCCTCGAATACGAGCGGCTTGAAGAGGGCTACGAGCCCGTGCCGCAGCGCGTGAAGAACTACAAGGAGTTCGTGATTGGCCTGAACAACGAACAGGCCAAGGTGCAGGCGGCGCGCTGCATGGACTGCGGCACGCCTTTCTGCAACAACGGCTGTCCGGTCAACAACATCATCCCGGACTTCAACGACCTGGTGTTTCAGGGCGATTGGCAGAACGCGATCACGGTGCTGCACAGCACCAACAACTTCCCCGAGTTCACCGGCCGCATCTGCCCGGCGCCCTGCGAAGCGGCTTGCACGCTGAATGTGAACGACGACGCGGTGGGCATCAAGTCCATCGAACACGCCATCATCGACCGTGCTTGGCAGGAGGGCTGGGTGCAGCCTCAGCCGCCCAAGGTCAAGACCGGCAAGAAGGTGGCTGTGGTGGGTTCGGGCCCGGCGGGCCTGGCGGCGGCACAGCAACTCGCACGCGTGGGCCACGAGGTGACGGTGTTCGAAAAGAACGGCCGCATCGGGGGCTTGTTGCGCTATGGCATCCCCGACTTCAAGATGGAGAAGTCCCACATCGACCGCCGGGTGGCGCAGATGAAGGCCGAAGGCGTGACCTTCCGCACCAGCGTGCTGGTGGGCGAGATACCCAAGGACGCCAAGGTGACCAACGACGCGCAAACCATCGTGTCGCCCGAGCAGCTCAAGAAGGACTTCGACGCGGTGCTGCTGTGCGGTGGTGCCGAACAGAGCCGTGACCTGCCCGTGCCCGGCCGCGAGCTCGACGGTGTGCACTTCGCCATGGAGTTTCTACCCCAGCAGAACAAGGTGGTGGCGGGGGACCAACTCAAGGACCAGCTGCGCGCCGATGGCAAGCATGTCATTGTGATCGGAGGCGGTGACACCGGCAGCGACTGCGTGGGCACGAGCAACCGGCATGGGGCGGCCAGCGTCACCCAATTCGAGTTGATGCCCCAGCCGCCCGAGGTGGAAGACCGCCCGATGACCTGGCCCTACTGGCCTTACAAGCTGCGCACGTCCTCCAGCCATGAAGAGGGCTGCCAGCGCGAATTTGCCATCGCCACCAAGGCGTTCATCGGCGGTGCCGGCAAGGATCAGGGCAAGGTGCAGGCCTTGAAGACCGTTGAGCTGGAGTGGAAGAACGGCAAGATGAGCGAAGTGCCGGGCACCGAGAAGGAGTGGAAAGCCGACCTCGTGTTGCTGGCCATGGGCTTCACCGCGCCGGTGGCCTCCATCCTGGACTCGTTCGGCGTGGACAAGGACAACCGTGGCAATGCGCGCGCCAGCACCGACTTCAGCGGTGGATACGCCACGAACGTGGCCAAGGTGTTCGCCGCGGGGGACATGCGTCGTGGCCAGAGTCTGGTGGTGTGGGCGATCCGGGAAGGCCGGCAAGCCGCCCGGGCGGTCGACGAGTTCCTGATGGGCACTTCCGACCTGCCGCGCTGAGCGTCGCCGTCTCCTGGGGCAGTCGAGGCTTATGCGGGGAAACCCGGAACGTTTTCAAGCCCCGTGACACAATGTTGCGTTTGCCTCTTGAGACGACCACGCCTTGGTGACCGACGACCTGATCGAGATCGACGGTGTCCGTTTCGGATATGACCCCAGCCGGCTCATCCTGAACGACATCACGCTGCGCTTTCCGCGCGGCAAAGTCACGGCCATCCTGGGCGGGTCGGGTTGTGGCAAGACCACCCTGCTGCGGCTGATCGGCGGGATTCACGCCGCCAACGGCGGTCGTGTGGTGTTCGATGGTGAAGTGGTGAACGCCCGGGACCGAGCGCAGTTGCTGCGTCTGCGGCGGCGCATGGGCATGTTGTTCCAATTCGGCGCCCTGTTTACCGACCTCACGGTGTTCGAGAACGTGGCCTTCCCGCTGCGCGAGCACACGGACCTGCCCGAGGCCCTGATCCGGGATATCGTGCTGCTCAAGCTGCACGCGGTAGGCCTGCGGGGGGCCGCCAGCCTGAAGATTTCCGAGGTGTCGGGCGGCATGGCGCGCCGCATCGCCTTGGCCCGGGCGATTGCGCTGGACCCGGAGCTCATCATGTACGACGAGCCCTTTGCGGGGCTGGACCTGATTTCCATGGGCGTGGCGGCCAACCTGATTCGCAAGCTCAACGACATCACCCGCAGCACATCCCTCGTGGTGTCGCACGATGTGCCCGAATGCATGGCCATCAGCGACCATGTCGTGCTGATGGCCAACGGAGGGCGCATCGTGGCCCAGGGCACGCCGGCCGAACTCATGGGCTCCAGCGACCCCGAGGTGCGCCAGTTTGTGCGCGGGGAACCCGACGGACCGGTGAAGTTCCACTACCCGGCGCCCAGCCTCGAAGCCGACTTCGGCGTGGAGGCGTGACCTTGGATTCGACTTCCGCACTTCAACGACTCGGCGGTTCGGCGCTCAAGGTGGTGCAGGGCTTCGGCCACGCAGCCTTCTTTTTCCGCGACCTGCTGTGGCACAGTCCGGCCGCCTTGCAGCGCTTTGGTCTGGTGGTCAACCAGATCCATGCCATCGGGAACCGCTCCCTGGTGATCATCCTGGCCTCTGGCCTGTCGGTGGGTTTCGTGTTGGCTCTGCAGATGTACTACGCCCTGGTCACCTATGGCGCCACCGAATCGCTGGGTCTGATCGTCAACCTGGCCTTGGTGCGGGAATTGGGACCGGTGGTGGCGGCCTTGTTGTTCGCGGGTCGCGCCGGGACGTCGCTGACCGCTGAAATCGGACTGATGAAGGCGGGTGAGCAGCTCTCGGCCATGGAGATGATGGCGGTGGATCCGCGCAGCCGCGTGCTCGCCCCCCGTTTCATCGCCGGGGTCATTTCCATGCCCTTGTTGGCCGGCCTGTTCTCGGCCATCGGCATCTTGGGGGCTTGGGCGGTCGCGGTGGGCCTGATCGGCCTGGATGCGGGCAACTTCTGGTCCTTGATGCAGTCGCGCGTGGATGTTTGGCGCGATGTGGGCAACGGGATCGTCAAGAGTTTCGTGTTCGGCGTGATCTGCACGGCAGTTGCGCTGTACCAAGGTCACGAGACCCAAGCCACGCCAGAAGGTGTGGCCTACGCCACCACGCGTACGGTGGTGATTTCGTCGCTGTCGGTGTTGGGCATGGACTTCGTGCTCACCGCCTTGATGTTTTCAACGCCTTGAAGCCGCAGGCCGCTGGGCGCGATGGGGAATGAGGAATGAACAAAAAGGGCATTGAAGTCATGGTCGGCTGCTTCGTGCTGCTGGGCTTGCTCGGCCTGCTGTTTCTTTCGCTGAAGGCGGCCAACCTGGCCAGTTTCGGTGAGGGCAAGGGTTATGTGTTGACGGCGCGCTTTGACAACATCGGAGGCCTCAAGCCACGGGCTCCGGTGCGAAGCGCGGGTGTGACCGTGGGGCGTGTGAAGTCCATCGGACTGGACCCCAAGACGTTTCAGGGGGTGGTGACGATGGAGCTGAACACCGATGTGCAGTTTCCGCGCGATTCTTCGGCCAAGATCTTGACCTCGGGTCTCTTGGGGGACCAGTTCATCGGAATCGAGCCTGGCGGAGATGAAAAGAACCTGGTGGCCGGAGACGTGATCACCTCGACGCAATCGGCGGTGATCCTGGAAAACCTGATCGGACAGTTCTTGTTCAACAAAGCCGCCGAGGGCTCGGGGTCGTCGAAATGAGGCCGACCCTGTGGACCCGATGGGTGGTGTCGAGACCCGCGCTGGTCGTCGCGGGCCTGCTGATGGCGGGTCACGGCCTGGCCCTGGCGGCCGAGCCCGGGTCATCATCGAAGTCTCGTGCCGAGGGCTCACCGCGCGCTGCTGCTGCGCCGGCCCATGACCCGTTCGAGCGCGTCAACCGCACGGTCTTTCTGTTCAACGGTGTTGTCGACCATTTCCTGATCAAGCCAGTGGCCGAGGTTTATGAGGCAGCGGTGCCCAAGCCCATCCGCAGCGGCGTGGGCAACGCCTTGGGCAACGTTTCGGATGCATGGTCCACGGTCAACCTCGTCCTGCAGGGCAAGGGCACCCGAGCGGCCGAAATGACCATGCGGGTGGCCATCAACACCGTTTTCGGGCTCGGTGGTCTGCTGGACGTGGCCACCGAGGCCGGTCTGGAACGCCAGAGCGAGGACATCGGCCAGACCCTGGGCCGCTGGGGGGTTCCCGCCGGCCCCTATGTGGTGCTGCCCCTGTTTGGTCCCTCGACGATGCGCGACGCGATCGGCTTCACGCTGGATACGGCCTACAACTCGGCCGTCTACCCCAGCGATGCGCCGCAGAAGTGGCGCTGGACCGGTTTGCGGCTGACGGATGCTCGGACGGACGCGCTGCCCTTTACGCGCATGCTGGACACCGTGGCACTTGATAAATACACCTTCGTGCGCGATGCCTATCTCACGCGGCGGCGCAGTCTTGTCTACGATGGCAACCCGCCCGTTTCAGATGAAGACCAGCTGCCCTTGGAGACCGAGGCACCAGAGTGAAGATGAACCTCCCAGCCCTGATTCGTTTGTGGTCCTTGTCCGCCCCTACCCGTTGGGCGGTCGTTTCCGCCGCGCTCGCGTGCACGGCGGCGGTGGTGTTGCCCGGCTCTGATGCCCGTGCGCAAGCGGCGGCCAGCCCGCCGGCAACGGCGGCAACCGCGCCGGACGCCTTCATCCTGGATCTGTCCACCGAGGTGCTCAACACCGTGAAGTCCGACAAGGCCATCCAGGCTGGCGACACCGCTCGCGTGATGGCCCTGGTCGACTCCAAGGTGATGCCGCATGTCAACTTCCAGCGCATGACGGCTTCGGCAGTGGGACGCCACTGGCGCACGGCCACGCCCGAGCAGCAGAAGCGTCTGCAAGAAGAGTTCAAGGTCTTGCTGGTGCGCACCTACTCGGGGGCGCTGGCTCAGGTGAAGGATCAGGCGGTCACGCTCAAGCCCATGCGCGCCAATCCGGGCGACACCGAAGTGGTGGTGCGCACCGAAATCAAGGGCCGTGGTGATCCGATCCAGCTGGACTATCGTCTGGAGCGATCCGGAACGGGCTGGAAGGTGTTTGACTTCAATGTCCTGGGTATTTGGCTGGTGGAGCAGTACCGCTCGAGCTTCGCGCAGGAGATCGGTACCTCGGGCATCGATGGCCTGATCAACAAGCTGGCCGAGCGCAACAAGGGCGCGTCCAAGGCGTGAGGCTCGGCGTGAGGCTCGAACTGCCATCCCGGCTGACGATGCAGGAGGCCACCGCGGTGCTCGGTGGTCTGCAGGAGGCCCTGAGCCGCAGCAGCGGGCCGACCGTTCATCTGGACGCTGCTGCCCTTGGAGAGCTCGACACTGCGGCCATTGCGGTGCTGTTGCAGTGCCGTCGGCTGGTCCAGGCGCGTGGCATGGCGCTGTCCCTGGACGCGGTGCCGCCCCAGTTGGCTGCCCTGATGTCGCTGTACGGCGTGGCCGAGTTGTTCGGCGTGCAGGTCTAGCGGGCGCCGGGCAGATAGCGCCGCGCCCGCAGGTTGCGCTTGATCTCCTGCAAGGGACCGCGCATGTCGGGCCCCAAGCGCAAGGCCACCCCGGTGGTGAGGATGTCGACGATGGTCAGGTGCAACAGCCTGGAGACCATGGGGCTGTAACGGTCGTGGTCCTCGGGATG
Organism: Betaproteobacteria bacterium; assembly: GCA_009923315.1. GTDB lineage: Bacteria > Pseudomonadota > Gammaproteobacteria > Burkholderiales > Burkholderiaceae_C > RFTU01. The sequence goes on along the minus strand of RFTU01000003.1, from coordinate 59,625 downwards.
GTCAGCGGCCAGCAGCAGCCGGTTGTGCCCATTGGCCACATGCGCCAAGGGTGAGGCGCTGGCGGTGATCAAGATCGTGGTGGCGCCTTTGCGATGGGCGATGTCCTCGGCGTCCAACAGGTCGCGGCTGCGGCCTGAATTGGAGAACACCACGGCGCAATCTCCCGGGCCCAGCATGGTGGCGCTCATCACCTGCACATGGCCATCGCTGATGGCAGTGGCGGTGACGCCCAGGCGGAAGAACTTGTGCTGGGCGTCCTGCGCCACGATGCCCGAATTGCCCACCCCATAGAACTCGATGCGGCCTTTTTGGCGGCAGGCCCGGGTCAAGGCCTCGATCGCCAAGTCGAAGGCGTGATCGGCGGCTTCATTGCGATAGCGCAGCAGGGCACTGACGGCGTTGTCGATGACCTTGACCACGATGTCGTGCGGTTTGTCGTCTTCATCGACCGCCCGGTGGACAAAGGGAACGCCCTCGTTGACCGTGCCGGCCAGCTTGAGCTTGAAGTCGGCCAGACCGTCATACCCCACACTGCGGCAAAAGCGCACCACGGTGGGCTTGCTCACATGAGCCCGCTCGGCCAGTTCCACCACGGGCAGACTGGCAAAGCTGCGCGGATCGGCCAGCACGAGTTTGGCCACACGTTGCTCGGCTGGCGGCAGGGCCGGCAGTGAGGCGCGGATGCGGTCGATCAGGCTCATCGCAACGGCTTTCTTGGCTTACTGCTCTTCGGCCCACGCGTGGCCGTCACGCGCCACCAGGGCGCTGGCTGCAGGTGGGCCCCAACTGCCGGCCACATAAGGGCGCGGGCCTTCGGCGTCTTGGGCCCAATGGTTCAGGATGGGCTCCACCCAGCGCCAGGCCTGTTCCTGCTCATCGCTGCGCACGAAGAGGTTCAATCGACCGGCCAGCGCATCCAGCAGCAACCGTTCGTAGGCACCGATGCGGTCGGTCGGGAAGGCCTTGTCGAAGTCCAGGTCCAGCGACACGGGTGAAAGTTGCTCGGTGCCGCTGCCGCCCGGGCCCAATCCACCCTTGGCCGCCATGAGATGCAACTCCAAGCCATCTTCCGGCTGCAGCTTGATGACGAGTTTGTTGGCACGCGCGGCGCCCGGGAAGATCGGGTGCGGCACCGGGCGAAAGTTCACCACGATCTGGGCTTCGCGGGCGGCCAGCCGCTTGCCGGTGCGCAGATAGAAGGGCACACCAGCCCACCGCCAGTTCTGCACCTCGGTGCGCAGGGCCACAAAGGTTTCGCAGCAACTGTCCGGCGGTACCTTGGGCTCTTCGAGGTAGCCCGAGACCTTCTGGCCTTCGATCATGCCGGCGCGGTACTGTCCGCGTACGACATCACGCACCACGGTCTCGGCGTTGAAGGGCTTGAGCGACTTCAGGACCTTGAGCTTTTCGTCGCGGATCGCATCGGCATCGTTGGATGGGGGCGGCTCCATGGCGATCATCGTCAGCAACTGCAGCGCATGGTTTTGGATCATGTCGCGCAGGGCGCCGGTGCGCTCGTAGAAGTCACCCCGGCTGCCCACGCCGATGCTCTCAGCCAGCGTGATCTGGATGTTGGAGATGGATTCGCGTCGCCAAAGCGGTTCGAACAGCGCGTTGCCGAATCGCAGCGCCGAGAGGTTTTGTACCGCGGGCTTGCCCAGGTAGTGGTCGATGCGCAGGGCCTGGCGCTCGGTGAAGGCGCTGGCCACGGCGCGGTTGATGTCCTGTGCGCTTTGCAGGTCGTGGCCCAGGGGCTTTTCCAGCACCATCCGCACGTGTGGTCCGTTGAGGCCCACCGCGCCCAACTGTTGGCAGATCTGCGGGAACAGGTGGGGGCTGGTGGCCAGGAACAGCACCACGGTGCGGGCACCACGCGCCTGCACCCAGTCTTGGAGGCCTTCATAGTCGCGGGCCTGGGACAGGTCCATGCGTCGGTAGTGCAGCAATTCAGAGAAGCGATCGAACTCCGCCTGGCTGGGTTGCTTGGCTGACTCGACTTCAAAGAATCGCTCGCGGATGAAGGCGCGGTACGCCTCATCGCTGCGATCGTCGCGCGCCACGGCGAGAATTCGTCCGTCGGGGGGCAGCTTGTGGTGGCGCCAGGCTTGGAACAGGGCGGGCATCAACTTGCGCCAGGTGAGGTCGCCGGTGCCGCCGAACAGGATCAGATCAAAAGACATGAGGACACGCTGCGGGGGAATCGATCACCGAGGTGATGTAACAAAGTTACAATTTGCATGATGCATGAGTTTCATGCGCGGGTCAATTCAATGCACTCCATGATGAACCAACTCGAACAACTCAGGCGCTACACCACGGTGGTGGCCGACACCGGCAACTTCAAGCAATTGGCGCAGTTCGCGCCGCGTGACGCCACCACCAACCCGTCCTTGATCCTCAAGGCGGTGCAGCAACCCGAATACGCGCCCTTGTTGGCCGAAGTGGTCGCGGCCCACCCCGGCCTTGCGCTGCCCCAAGTGATCGACCGGGTGTTGGTGCGCTTTGGTCTGGAGATTCTCAAGGTGGTGCCCGGGCGCGTGAGCACCGAAGTGGACGCGCGACTGAGCTTCGACCGCGCGGCAACCGCTGCACGCGCCCGCGCCATCATGGCCCTGTACGAATCGGCCGGTGTGGGCAGAGACCGTGTCCTGATCAAGGTGGCCTCGACCTGGGAGGGCATACAGGCGGCGGCGGAATTGGAGCGTGATGGGATCCACTGCAACCTCACCTTGCTGTTCGCCTTTTGCCAGGCGGTGGCCTGCGGGGATGCCGGCGTGCAGCTGATTTCGCCCTTTGTCGGGCGCATCTATGACTGGGCCAAGAAGCAAGCCGGCTCGGGCTGGGACGAAGCCGCGATGGCCGGGGTGAACGACCCGGGCGTGCGCTCCGTCGCGCAGATCTTCCACTACTACAAGCACTTCGACATCCACACCGAAGTGATGGGGGCGAGTTTCCGCAATGTGGGGCAGATCCTGGCCCTGGCGGGCTGCGATCTGTTGACCATCAGCCCCGAGCTGCTGGCACAGCTGCAGGGTAGCGAGGAACCGGTGACGCGACAGCTCAGCTCCGATACGGCGCGCGCACAGGCTCAGCAGCGGGTGCATTTCGATGAAGCGGCCTTCCGCTACGCGCTCAATGCCGATGCGATGGCCACGGAGAAGCTGGCCGAAGGCATTCGCGCCTTCGCCGCAGACGCCGACAAGCTCGATGCCCTGGTGCGGGCCCAGCGGGCTTGAGCGCCGGTGGCGGCCAAGACGATGCGCAGGAGATGATCTTGAGTGTGATCCCTGACACCGTTCGCGGTGACCGCACCGAGGCCTGGGCCGCTCTGCGCGCCTACGCTGAAGGCGACGGTCGCCGGCTGGACCTGCGTCAGTCGTTTGCCGCGGATCCTGACCGCTTCGATCGCATGGCTGTGCAGGCACCGGCGGTTTTCGCCGACCTGAGCAAGAACCTGTGGGACGGGTTCGTGCGTTCGCAACTGTTGTGCCTGGCGGCCGAATGCGGCGTGTTCAAGCGACGGGATGCGATGTTCGCTGGGGCGGCCGTCAATGTCACCGAGGGTCGCAGCGTGCTGCACACCGCGCTGCGGGCCCCGCGCGGCCAGGGCCCCTACTCCGATGAGGTGCACGCGGTACTGGATCGTGTGTTGGCCTATGCCGAACAGGTCCGGGATGTGGAGCGCAGCGGCATCCGCGACGTGGTGAACATCGGCATCGGTGGCAGCGATCTGGGTCCTCAGATGGCGGTGGCGGCATTGGATGCCCACGCGCATCCGCAGCTGAGGTTTCATTTCGTCAGCAATGTGGACGGCCACGACCTGGCGCCGGTCCTGCGGCACCTGGATGCGGCCACCACGCTCTTCATCGTGGCCTCCAAGACCTTCACCACGCAGGAGACCTTGGCTAACGCCGAGGCGGCCAAGGCTTGGTTTCTGGCACAAGGTCGAACCGATGTGGCGCGGCATTTCGTGGGTGTGACGACGAACGTCGCGGCCGCAGAGGCCTTCGGCATCCGCACCACCTTCGGTTTTTGGGACTGGGTGGGCGGGCGCTATTCGATGTGGGGAGCCATCGGCTTACCCATTGCCATTGCCTTGGGCGCCGAGGGCTTCAACGCATTCCTGCGCGGCGCCTACGAGATGGACCAGCATTTCCTGCACGCCGCCCCGGAAGTCAACTTGCCGGTTCAGCTGGGCCTGCTGGACGTGTGGTATCGAAACTTCTTGGGCTGCACCAGCCGCAGTGTGGCGCCCTATCACCAGGGCCTGCGCCGCCTGCCGGCTTATCTGCAGCAGTTGGAAATGGAGTCCAACGGCAAGTCGGTCGATACGGACGGGCAGCCCTTGCCTTTTGCCACCAGTCCGGTGGTGTGGGGTGAACCCGGCACGAACGGACAGCACGCGTACTTCCAAATGCTGCATCAAGGGTCTGATGTGATCCCGGTGGAGTTCATCGCGGTCAAGGAGCCCACGCATGGCCTGGCGGGTCTGCACCACAAGCTCTTGGCCAACTGCCTGGCCCAAAGCCAGGCCCTGATGCTGGGCAAGACAGCCGAGGCCGCGGCCCGGGAGCATCCCCCCACCGCATCGCCCGACATGGCGCCCGGGGTCATCGCGCGCCATCGCACCTTCGCCGGCAACCGCCCCAGCACCACCTTCGTGTTGGAGCGCCTGGACCCCCTCACACTGGGCGCGCTGATCGCGATGTACGAGCATCGCGTGTTCACCAGCGCTGCCGTGTGGGGCATCAATGCCTATGACCAGTGGGGGGTGGAATTGGGCAAGGCCTTGTGCAACCAGTTGTTGCCACGGCTGCAAAGCGGAGATACCGCAGGCCTCGATGGTTCCACCGCCGGTCTGCTGAACCGCCTGCGCTGAGGCGGCAGATGAGCCTCAGCGAGGAGCCAGCCAGCGCTCCACCAGGCGCACCCAAAGGCTGCCGCCAGGGCCGATCAGCTCATCGTTGAAGTCGTAGTTGGGGTTGTGCAGGGTGCACGGTCCCATGCCATGGCCTGGGGTGCGGTGGTCACCGTCGCCATTGCCGATCACAAAGTACGACCCCGGCACCTTCTGCAGGAAGTAGCTGAAATCCTCGGCGCCCATGGTGGGCTCGAAGACGAAGGTGTTTTCCTCTCCGACCACGTCCTTCATCACCTCGCGCAGGAACGCGACTTCGGCCTTGTGGTTGATGGTGGGCGGGTAATTGCGCTTGAACCCGAACTCCACCGTGGCGCCAAAGGCCGCAGCCGTGTGCTGCGCGATCTCGTTCATGCGCCGCTCGATCATGTCGAGCATCTCGATGGTGAACGTGCGTACCGTACCCTGCACCACGCAGTGGTCCGGGACCACATTGGTGGCCTCGCCGGCGTGGATCATCGTCACGGAGATCACGGCCGCATCGATCGGGCGCTTGTTGCGGGTGATGATGGTCTGAAAGGCCTGCACCATCTGGCAGGCCACCGGCACCGGGTCGATGCCGTTGTGCGGCAGTGCCGCGTGCGAGCCCTTGCCGATGATCTTGATGTGGAACTCATTGCTCGAGGCCATCATCGGCCCGTCGCACACCGCGAACTGCCCGGCTTTCATGCCCGGCCAGTTGTGCATTCCGAAGATCGCCTCCATGGGGAACTTCTCGAAGAGGCCGTCCTTGATCATTTCGCGTGCACCGCCACCGCCTTCTTCAGCAGGTTGAAACACGAAATGAACGGTGCCATCGAAGTGGCGGTGCTGAGCCAGGTGCTTGGCCGCGGCCAGCAGCATGGCCGTGTGGCCATCGTGCCCACAGGCGTGCATCTTTCCGGGGTGCACGCTCGCATGTGGAAAGCGGTTGTGTTCGGTCATGGGCAAGGCGTCCATATCGGCTCGCAGCCCAATGGCGCGGGTGCTGTTGCCGTGTCGGATGGTGCCCACGACGCCGGTGGTACCCAGGCCCCTGTGAACCTCGATGCCCCAGGATTGCAGGGCCTTGGCCACCACATCGGACGTTCGCACTTCGTGGAAGCACAACTCCGGATGGGCGTGGAGGTCGCGTCGGATGGCGGTGATGGCCGGCACATCGGCCAGGATGGATTCGATGAGCTTCATGGTGTTTGGAGTGTAAGCCGGAGCGTCGCGGCCTGCTGTGACAATAGGCGCTTTGGCCCATCCCGCGCTCGAAACCGACATGACAAGCTCTGCTGCAAGGGTTGACGCCCCCTCCACCGCTGACGGGCCATCGGCCCTGAAACCCCTGCGCGAGGTGCGCGCCGCCTGTCCCCACGACTGCCCCGACACCTGCGCCATCCGGGTCACGGTGCAGGACGACCGGGTCCTGAAGTTGCAGGGTGACCCCAACCACCCCATGACGCATGGGGCCTTGTGCACGAAGGTGTCCCGGTACGTGGAGCGGGTTGAACATGCGGACCGTGTGCTGGGCCCCCTGCGTCGCGTCGGGCCCAAGGGATCGGGTCAGTTTGTGGCGGTGTCCTGGGACGAGGCCTTGGATGAGATCGCCACGCGGCTCAAGGCGATTGCTGCACGAGACCCGCAGGCCATACTGCCCTACAGCTATGCAGGCACCATGGGTCTGGTTCAGGGCGAGAGCATGGCCGCGCGCTTCTTTCACCGCTTGGGCGCGTCCCTCCTGGACCGCACGATCTGCGCCAGCGCCGGAGCGGCCGGGCTGACGGCCACTTACGGCGGCAAGGTGGGTATGCACACCGAGCACTTCGCGCAAAGCAAGCTGATCCTCCGTACCGAGACGGCCGACAAGTGCCATCGGCATCTGGCGATACGGCCCGGTACGGACGGCGCGCTGGCCCTGGCCTTGGCGCGCGAGTTGATCGTGCGCGATGAGCTGGACCATGCCTACATCCGTGAGCACCTGGAGGGCTTCGAGGTGCTGCGCGACCGGGCCATGCCCTGGACACTGGAGCGTGCAGCTGCGGAATGTGGTGTGGCGTTGGAGGACCTGCGGGAGTTGGCACGCGACTACGGCGCGGCCCGTCACGGCACGGGTGCGGCCCCAGCGGCCATCCGCTTGAACTACGGCATGCAGCGGGTCCACGGTGGCGGCAACGCCGTGCGCCTGGTCGCACTGTTGCCGTGCCTGATCGGCGCTTGGCGCCATGCCGGTGGCGGGATGCTGCTGTCCAGCAGCGGATGGTTCGCACCGGTGCGCCGCGACCAGTGGCTGCAGCGGCCCGACCTGCTGGCAGGTCGCCGCACGCGCACCATCAACATGAGCACCATCGGGGACGACCTGCTGCGCCCGGCCGATCCCGAATTCGGCCCCCGGATTGAGGCGATCGTGGTCTACAACAGCAACCCCGTGGCGGTGGCGCCGGAGTCGTCGAAAGTGGTGCGTGGGTTCCAGCGCGAGGACCTGTTCACCGTGGTGCTTGAGCACTTCCTGACCGACACCGCCGACCAGGCCGACTACGTGCTGCCCGCCACGACACAATTGGAGCACTGGGATGTGCACACCAGCTATGGGCACACCGATGTGGTGATCAACGAGCCGGCGCTGCGCCCACGCGGTCAGGCCCGCAGCAACGCCCAGATCTTTCGGGACTTGGCGCAACGCATGGGTTTTGACGACCCTTGCTTCCAAGATGATGATGAAACGCTGGCACGCGGTGCGGTCAGGGGCATCGACTTCGCGGCCTTGCGTCAGCAGGGATGGCAAGCGCTTGAGGTAGCCGACGCGCCCTTTGCGCAGGGCGGATTCCCCACGCCCAGCGGGCGCGCACGCGTGGCCAGTGCCGAATGGGGCGTGCCCGATTACATCCCCAACCATGAAAGCGCTGCGTCCACGCCGGAACTGGCGCAACGCTACCCGCTGGCGATGATTTCGCCACCTGCGCGCAACTTCCTGAACTCGACCTTCGTGAATGTGCGCAGTCTTCGTGACATCGAAGGCGAGCCGTTGGTGGAGATGCACCCAGATGATGCCGCGGCCCGCAGCTTGCTCGACGGTCAGACGGTGTGCGTGTTCAATGACCGTGGGCGATACCACTGCCGCCTTCGGGTGAGCACGCGGGCCCGGCCGGGCGTGGTGAACGGCCTGGGCATTTGGTGGCGCAAGTTGGGGCTGCGGGGCACGAACGTCAACGAAGTGACCCACCAGCGCTTGACGGATCTGGGTCGGGCTCCGACCTTCTACGACTGCCTGGTGGAGGTCGGGCCTGGTGATGCGCTGGACGCGGCCGACTGACACAGCGCCCGGCTGCGAAGGTTGCTGGCTCACGGGGGGCGGGCTTTGAGGCGCGCCGCAGCAGGCTTGCTTGCGATGGCCCTGCTGGCGCCGTGCGCGGCCGACCCCTTGCACTGGGCACGCGCGGCGATCGGGCATCTGGGCGTGATGCAGGCCTCGCGCCCCATTGAGGATTGGCTGGCCGACCCGGCCACTCCCGAGCCGCTGCGCGAGCGCCTGCGGCTGGCCCAGGCCGTGCGAAGCTTTGCCAGCCGCGAACTGGCCCTGCCGGACAACGCCAGCTACCGCCGCTATGCCGACCTGGGTCGATCTGCCGTGTTGTGGAATGTGGTGGCGGCCCCCGAGTGGTCGCTCGAACTCAAGACCTGGTGCTATCCAGTGGCCGGGTGTGTCGGTTACCGCGGCCACTTCGTGGAAGAGCGTGCCCGTCAGGAAGGGCAGGCCCTGAGGGAGCAGGGCTGGGAGGTGCAGGTCTACGGTGTCACGGCCTACTCGACCCTGGGGTGGACGAACTGGCTGGGCGGCGATCCGCTTCTCAACACCTTCGCGCGCGGATCACCCATCGAGCTGGCGCGCTTGATGTTTCATGAACTGGCCCATCAGGTGGCCTATGCGGCCGGCGACATGGCCTTCAGCGAATCCTATGCGACGGCCGTGGAGCAACTGGGGCTGGAGCATTGGGCTGCGCACCCGTCTTCTCAGGCGGTGGACCCCAGCCATTGGAGCGCCTGGCGGCGGGTTCAGGCGCAACGCCGCGAGTTCCAGGCCCTGCTGCGGGCCCACAAGGCCGAGCTGGCGGCGCTGTACGGTAGTCCCATGGGTGATGAGGCGCGGCGCGAACGCAAGCGCAGCCTTCGCCAGCAGTTCAAGCAGCGGTACGAGCAGTGGCGCGATCAGCGCTGGGATGGCGAACGCCGCTTCGATGCGTGGGTGGAAGACCTCAACAACGCCTCGCTGGCGCTGCAGAGCAGTTACGAGGACTGGGTGCCCGCGTTCAGGACGCTGTTCGAGCGCCAGGGGCGTGACTTCGCGCGATTTCATGCGGCCGTCAAGGCCTTGTCTGCAGCAGAGCCTGCCGCACGCCGGCAAGCGCTGATCGACCTGGGCAGGTCTCCCTAGAATGCGACCATGACTGCCGTCATCTTCGATCGCGTCGAGAAAATCTACACCGGCGCCCGCGGCTCGCTCAAGGCTTTGGATGGCGTGTCCTTCCAGATCGAGCCGGGCGAGTTCTTTGGCCTGCTGGGCCCCAACGGCGCGGGCAAGACCACGCTGATCAGCGTGCTGGCCGGGCTGGCCCGCGCCAGCGCGGGCCGCGTCAGCGTGATGGGTCACGATGTGGTGACCGACTACGCCAGCGCCCGCAAGGCGCTGGGTATCGTGCCGCAGGAGCTCGTCTTCGACCCCTTCTTCAGCGTACGCGAAACGCTGGTCATCCAAAGCGGCTACTTCGGGGTCCGGAACAACGGTGCCTGGATCGATGAGTTGTTGGCAGGTTTAGGCCTGGCCGACAAGGCGCGGGCGAACATGCGGCAACTCTCCGGCGGCATGAAGCGCCGCGTGCTGGTGGCCCAAGCCCTGGTGCATCGCCCGCCGGTGATCGTGTTGGACGAACCCACGGCGGGCGTGGATGTGGAACTGCGCCAGACGCTGTGGCACTTCGTCTCGCGCCTGAACAAGGAAGGCCACACGGTGCTGCTGACCACGCACTACCTGGAGGAAGCCGAAGCCCTGTGCAGCCGCATCGCCATGCTCAAGAGGGGCCGTATCGTCGCCCTGGACCGCACGGACAATCTTCTGGCCGGCACGGCCAGCACCATGCTGCGCTTCAAGACCGATCAGGCCTTGCCGGCCGATGTGGCCGCGCAGGCCCGCGTCACCGGGCGCAGCGTGCAACTGCAGGCGCGCCACGCCGAGGAGGTGGAAGGCTTGCTCAAGCGCCTGCGCGAGGCAGGTGTGCGGGTGGAAGACCTCGAGATCGGTCGAGCCGATCTCGAGGATGTGTTTCTGGAGATCATGCAAAACCCCGCGCATGCTGAGGTGGACGGCAACGGCTTGCCCGCATCGGCAAGTCCCGCCGCGAACAGTGGGGTACACGCATGAGCCCAGGTTTTTCGCTCGAAGGCGCCGGCACCCTGTTCCGCAAGGAAGTGCTGCGTTTCTGGAAGGTGAGCTTTCAGACGATCGGCGCGCCGGTGCTCACGGCCCTGCTGTACCTGCTGATCTTCGGCCATGTGCTCGAAGACCATGTGCAGGTGTACGACAACGTGGGTTACACGGGTTTCCTGTTGCCGGGGCTGGTGATGATGAGCGTGCTGCAGAACAGCTTTGCCAATACCAGCAGCTCGCTGATCCAGAGCAAGGTCACCGGCAACTTGGTGTTCCTGCTGGTCACCCCCTTGTCGCATTGGGCTTGGTTTGCGGCCTATGTGGGGGCATCCATGGTTCGCGGTCTGGCGGTGGGGTTGGGGGTGTTCGTCGTGACGGCAGCCTTTGTGCCCCTGTCCTTCGTCGAACCATGGTGGATCATCACCTTCGCCGTCTTGGGCTCGGGTCTCTTGGGGTCGATGGGCCTGATCGCGGGACTGTGGGCTGAAAAGTTCGATCAGATGGCCGCCTTTCAAAACTTCATCATCATGCCGATGACGTTTCTGGCCGGCGTGTTCTATTCCATCCATTCGCTGCCGACTTTCTGGCAACAGGTCAGCCACTTCAATCCCTTTTTCTACATGATCGATGGCTTTCGCCGCGGCTTCTTCGGGCAGTCTGATGTGTCGCCGTGGTTCAGCCTGGCGGTCGTGGGGACCGCCTTCGCGATGGTGGCGGCGTTGGCGCTGCGCCTGTTGGCGCGCGGCTACAAGATCCGGGCTTAGCGCGGGGTGCGGCACCGGGTTAACCCCCGGTCGATACAATGGGAACGATGTCAGATCCCACGCCCCAAGAGGTGCGCAGCTACATCGCGCACGGCCTTTCCTGCGAGCATTTGGAAGTCGAAGGCGACGGCCGTCATTTCTTTGCGACCATCGTTTCGATGGAGTTTGAAGGCCGCTCCCGGGTGGCGCGCCATCAGCGGGTTTATGCCGCGCTGGGTGATCGCATGCGCGAGCAGATCCATGCCCTGTCGATGAAGACGCTCACGCCGGCCGAGTGGCAGGCGCAGGGCTGATCCATGGATCAGTTGCTGATCCGCGGCGGTCGCCAACTCCAGGGTGAGGTGCGGATCGCCGGGGCGAAGAATGCAGCCTTGCCGGAGCTGTGTGCGGCTCTGCTGACATCCGAAGCGATGGTGCTGCGCAATGTGCCACACCTGCAGGACGTGTCCACCATGGTGAAGCTGCTGCGCCACATGGGCGTGCAGGTTCAACGGGCCGAACCCGAGTCCACCGAGGTGCGGCTCAGCGCTGCGGTGCTGGACAAAGCCGAAGCACCGTATGAAATGGTCAAGACCATGCGGGCATCGATTCTGGTGCTGGGGCCATTGCTGGCCCGCACCGGGCGGGCGCGCGTGTCACTGCCTGGCGGCTGCGCCATCGGCTCGCGCCCGGTCGACCAGCACATCAGGGGACTGCAGGCCATGGGTGCGGAGATCACCGTGGCGCATGGCTACATCGACGCGCGCGTGCCCGCCGGCAGTGGCCGCTTGCGGGGTGCCCACATCACCACCGACATGGTGACGGTGACCGGCACCGAGAACCTGCTCATGGCCGCCTGTCTGGCCGAAGGCGAAACCATTCTGGACAACGCGGCCCAGGAACCCGAGGTCACCGACCTGGCCGCCTTGCTGTTGTCCATGGGCGCCCGAATTCAGGGCATCGGCACGCGGCGCTTGGTGGTGCAGGGCGTGCAACGCCTGCACGCGCCGCGTTCACCACAGGGCGACCGTATCGAAGCAGGCACATTCTTGTGTGCCGTGACCGCAGCGGGCGGTCGGGCCTTGTTGCGCCAAGCACGCGCCGACCACCTTCAGGCGGTGATCGACAAGTTGCGTCAGGCCGGGGCCCGGATCGAGGCGGTGGACGAAGGGATTCGTATCGAAGCTGGAGGTCGCCCCAAAGCTGTGGGGTTTCGCACCAGCGAGTACCCGGCGTTTCCCACCGACATGCAGGCGCAGTTCATGGTGGTGGACTGCATCGCTGAAGGTTCGGCCACGATCACCGAAACCATCTTCGAGAACCGCTTCATGCACGTCAACGAATTGGTGCGCTTGGGCGCCCAGATCGTGGTGGACGGCCACACGGCGGTGGTGCAGGGTGTTCCGCGCCTGTCAGGCGCGCAGGTGATGGCCACCGACCTGCGAGCCTCGGCCAGCTTGGTGATTGCCGGCTTGGTGGCCGAGGGCGAAACCCTGGTGCAGCGCATCTACCACCTGGACCGCGGCTATGACCGCATGGAGCGCAAGCTGCGGGACCTGGGTGCGGACATTGAGCGCATCAAGGGCCCGCCTATCTGAGGACCGATCATGATCACCATGGCCCTTTCGAAGGGACGCATCTTCGAGGAAACCCTTCCGCTGTTGCGTGCCGCGGGCATCGAGGTTCAGGAAGACCCGGAGACCTCCCGCAAGCTGATCCTGCCCACCAACCGAGGCGATGTGCGGGTGGTGCTGGTGCGCGCCACCGATGTGCCCACCTACGTCCAGTACGGCGGCGCCGATCTGGGAGTGGCCGGCAAGGATGTGTTGTTGGAGCATGGCAGCAGCGGCTTGGTGCAGCCGCTGGATCTGAAGATCGCCCGCTGCCGCCTGAGCGTGGCGGTGCGTGACGATTTCGACTATGCCGCCGCGGTCAAGCAGGGTTCCCGCATTCGCGTGGCCACCAAGTACACGCAGGTCGCGCGAGAGCACTTCGCCGACAAGGGCGTGCACGTGGACCTCATCAAGCTGTACGGCTCGATGGAGTTGGCGCCGCTGACGGGCCTGGCCGATGCCATCGTGGACCTGGTGTCCACCGGCAGCACCCTCAAGGCCAATCACCTGGTCGAAGTGGAGACCATCATGCCGATCTCGGCGCGCCTGGTGGTCAACCAGACCGCACTCAAGACCAAGGTCGAGCGCATCGGGCCCCTCATCCAGGCTTTCGAATCCGCCATCGCGCCATGAACACGCCCATCCACCGACTGCAAACCACCGACGCCGACTTCGAAGCCCGCTTCGAAGCGTTGCTGCACTGGTCGGACGAACAGGACGATGCGATCGAGCAGCGCGTGGCGGGCATCCTGGCCGATGTACGCCAGCGCGGTGATGCAGCGGTTTTGGACTGCACGGCACGGTTCGACGCGCTGCATGCCGCCAGCGTGTCCGAGCTCGAGCTGCGGGCCGAGGACTTCGCCCGTGCCTTCGAGGCCATCACCCCTGCGCAACGCGATGCCCTTGAGCACGCTGCGGCCCGCATCCGGCGCTACCACGAACGCCAGCTGCAGGCCAGCGGCCAGGGCTGGCAGTACCGCGATGAAGACGGCACCCTCTTGGGGCAAAAGGTCACACCCTTGGACCGCGTGGGCATCTATGTTCCCGGCGGAAAGGCCGCCTATCCTTCGTCGCTGTTGATGAATGCCGTGCCTGCCCATGTGGCCGGTGTGGGCGAGATCATCATGGTGGTGCCCACGCCGCGCGGCGAACGCAACACCCTGGTGCTGGCTGCCGCGCATGTGGCGGGCGTGACGCGGGCCTTCACCATCGGCGGCGCACAGGCCGTGGCTGCCTTGGCCTACGGCACGGCCACGGTGCCCAAGGTCGACAAGATCACCGGACCGGGCAACGCCTATGTGGCCAGCGCCAAGCGGCGCGTGTTCGGTACGGTGGGCATCGACATGATCGCCGGGCCCAGCGAAATTCTGGTGCTGGCCGATGGCAGCACCCCGGCCCACTGGGTGGCCATGGACCTCTTCAGTCAGGCCGAACACGACGAACTGGCGCAAAGCATCCTGCTGTGCCCCGATGCGGCCTATATCGATGCGGTGCACCGTGAGATCGACCGCCTCATCGACGGCATGCCACGCGCGGCCATCATCCGCGCCTCGCTCAAGGGCCGTGGGGCGCTGATCCACACCCGTTCGATGGAAGAGGCCTGCCAGATGAGCAACCGCATCGCCCCCGAGCACCTGGAGGTCAGCAGCCGCGAGCCGCATCGCTGGGAGCCGCTGCTGCGACATGCCGGGGCCATCTTCCTGGGCGCGTATACCAGTGAAAGCCTGGGTGACTACTGTGCCGGGCCCAATCATGTCCTGCCGACTTCGGGAACGGCGCGTTTTTCCTCGCCTCTGGGCGTGTATGACTTTCAGAAACGCAGCAGCCTGATCGAGGTCAGCGAGGCCGGTGCGCAGAGTCTCGGCCGCGTAGCGGCAGAATTGGCTTACGGGGAGGGCTTGCACGCGCATGCGCAGGCCGCCGAATTGCGTCTGAAGCGCTGAGGCGAGATCAGCCGAACCCGCCATGAACCCACCGTCGACCGTCCAGACTGAGCCCACCCCCATGTCGGCACGCCTGACTCGCCTGCTGCGCCCCGATGTGCAAGGCCTGCACGCCTACGCGGTCCAGCCCAGCGCCGGCATGGTCAAGCTCGACACCATGGAGAACCCCTTCGGCCTGCCACCCGCCCTCAGGCAAGCCCTGGGTGCGCGCTTGGGCGAGGTGGCGCTGAACCGCTATCCGGCCGAGCGCTCCGAAGACCTGAAGGCGGCCTTGGCTCGCCATGCCCGCCTGCCCGAGGGCTGCGAGTTGATGTTGGGCAACGGATCGGATGAACTGATCAGCCTGCTCACCCTGGCGCTGGATGTGCCCGGTCATGTGGTGATGGCACCCGTACCGGGCTTCGTGATGTATGAACTGAGCGCCAAGCTGCAGGGCGTGCGCTTTGTGGGTGTGCCCACCACGGCCGATTTCGAGCTGGACCTTCCGGCCATGCTGGCAGCCATTGAGCAGCACCAACCCGCGCTCATCTGGCTGGCCTATCCCAACAATCCGACGGCCAACCTGTGGGATCCGGCGGTCATCGAGCGCATCATCGAAGCCGCACCTGGCCTGGTGGTCATGGACGAGGCCTACCAGCCCTTCGCCGAACGGGATTCCATGCCGTGGCTGCGACGCCATGAACAGGTGCTGATCATGCGCACCATGAGCAAGTTCGGCCTGGCCGGCGTGCGCATCGGCTACCTGATGGGGCGTGCGGCCGTCGTGCGCGAACTCGACAAGTTGCGCCCACCTTTCAATGTCAGCGTGCTCAATGCCGAGGCGGCTCTTTTCGCCTTGGAGCATGCCCAGGAGTACGAGCGGCAGGCGGGCATCATCCGCAGCGAACGTATGAGGGTGATGCACGCGCTGGGTCAGCACGCAGGCGTCCGCGTCTTCGACAGCCAGGCCAATATGGTGTTGCTCAGACTGCCCCCGGGTTGTCAACCGGCAGCCGTGTTCGCCGGCCTGAAGGCCCGGCGCGTCCTCATCAAGAACGTCTCCGGCCTGCACCCCCTGCTGGGCGGTTGCCTGCGCATCACCGTGGGTACCCCCGAAGAAAATACACTCCTGCTTGCGGCATTCGAAGCCGCGCTCCAAGAAAGCCGACCATGACCGCCCGAATCGCCGAGGTGCACCGCCGCACCAGCGAAACCGACATCCGCGTGTGCATCGACATCGATGGCAGCGGCGCAGTGCAACTGAACACGGGCATCGGCTTCTTCGACCACATGCTCGAACAGATTGCGCGCCATGGGCTGATCGACCTGCAAATCGAGGCCAAGGGGGACCTGCACATCGATGGCCACCACACGGTGGAAGATGTGGGGATCACGCTGGGCGTGGGCGACAAGAAGGGCATCCGCCGATACGGTCACGCCTATGTTCCCCTGGACGAGGCCCTGAGCCGCGTCGTCATCGACTTCTCCGGCCGCCCGGGTCTGCACATGCGGGTGGACTTCAAGTCCGGCATGATTGGCGCCTTGGACACCCAACTCGTCTACGAGTTCTTCCAGGGCTTTGCCAACCATGCAGGGGTCACACTGCACATCGACAACTTGCTGGGCGACAACGCTCATCATCAATGTGAGACGGTCTTCAAGGCGTTCGCGCGGGCCCTGCGTGCGGCTTTGGAGCGGGACCCCCGCATGGTCGGCGTGGTCCCTTCCACCAAGGGCAGCCTGTAGCCTGGGGCCCTGAATCGACGGGGTCGGGACCTCCCATAAGCTGATGTCGCGCACCATTGCCATCGTGGATTACGGCATGGGCAACCTGCGCTCGGTTTCGCAGGCTGTCCAGCATGTGGCTGCGTCCTCGGGTGTTCAGGTCATGGTGACGGCCGATCCCCTGGTGGTGCGTCACGCCGAGCGGGTGGTGCTGCCGGGCCAGGGGGCCATGCGGGACTGCATGCGCGAACTTCGGCGCACCGGTTTGCAAGAAGCGGTCTTGGAAGCCGCCGCCACCAAGCCGCTCATGGGTGTTTGCGTGGGCATGCAGATGCTGCTGGACCACAGCGAGGAACAGGACACGCCGGGCTTGGGGCTGATCCCCGGTCGCGTCAAGCGCTTTCGCCTGGAGGGTCTGCGCCAGGGCGACGGCAGCCGCTACAAGGTGCCCCAAATGGGCTGGAACCAGGCCTGGCCCACCGGCGGCCAGGGTGCTGGGGCCACCTGGCCGCGCCATCCGATGTGGGCGGGTGTGCCCGATGGCGCCTGGTTCTATTTCGTACACAGTTACTGGGCTGACCCTGCGCAAGCCGAGCACACCGCCGCGCATACCGATTACGGGGTTCGCTTGTCCTGCGCGGTGGCCCGGGATAACATTTTCGCGACCCAGTTCCACCCTGAGAAGAGCGCCGACCAAGGCCTGCAGCTCTACCGCAACTTCCTCCACTGGAATCCCTGACCAGCCATGCTGCTGATCCCCGCCATCGACCTCAAGGACGGTCACTGTGTGCGCCTCAAGCAAGGCGACATGAACGACAGCACCATCTTCTCGGAAGACCCTGCGGCCATGGCGCGCCGCTGGGTGGATGCCGGAGCCCGGCGGCTGCACCTGGTCGACCTCAACGGGGCCTTTGCCGGAAAGCCAGTCAATGAAGGCGCGGTGAAATCCATCCTGCGTGCGGTGGGCGACGACATTCCGGTGCAGCTCGGTGGTGGCATTCGAGACCTCGACACGATCGAGCGCTACCTGGATGACGGCATCAGCTATGTGATCATCGGCACTGCCGCAGTGAAGAGTCCGGGCTTCCTGAAGGACGCCTGCAGCGCGTTTGGGGGACACATCATCGTGGGGCTCGATGCGAAGGACGGCAAGGTGGCCACGGATGGGTGGAGCAAGCTCACGGGTCATGAGGTGGTCGACCTGGCCAAGAAGTTTGAAGACTACGGCGTGGAAGGAATCATCTACACCGATATCGGCCGCGATGGCATGCTCACCGGGATCAATATCGACGCCACAGTGAAGCTCGCGCAGGCCCTGACGATTCCGGTGATCGCCTCCGGTGGCTTGAGCAACCTGGCCGACATCGAAGCCTTGTGTGCCGTGGAGCCCGATGGGGTGGAGGGCGTGATCTGCGGTCGATCCATCTACACCGGATCGTTGGACTTTCAGGCAGCGCAGGCGCGCGCCGATGAACTCAATGGCTAGGCTGGCCTGATGCTGGCCAAGCGCATCATTCCCTGTCTGGATGTCACCGGCGGACGGGTTGTCAAGGGGGTGAACTTCGTGGAGCTGCGCGACGCCGGCGATCCCGTGGAGATCGCCGCGCGCTACAACGAGCAGGGCGCGGACGAGCTCACCTTCTTGGACATCACCGCCACCAGCGACGGGCGTGACCTGATCCTGCACATCATTGAGGCGGTGGCCTCGCAGGTCTTCATTCCGCTGACCGTGGGCGGCGGTGTGCGCACCGTCGAGGATGTGCGCCGTCTGCTCAATGCCGGCGCTGACAAGGTGAGCTTCAACTCGGCTGCCGTGGCGCGCCCTGAGGTGATCCGAGAGGCGTCGGACAAGTACGGTGCACAGTGCATCGTCGTGGCCATCGATGCCAAGCGGCGCCGCGGCGAGGATGAGGCGATCCGCGGCCCGGGCTGGGATGTTTACACCCACGGCGGCCGCCAGCCTGCCGGCCTGGATGCGGTGAGTTGGGCGCGGCAGATGACCGAATTCGGTGCGGGTGAGATTTTGCTGACCAGCATGGACCGTGACGGAACCCAGATCGGCTTCGACTTGGAACTGACCCGGGCCGTGAGCGACGCGGTATCGGTACCCGTCATCGCCTCCGGTGGCGTGGGCGAACTGCAGCACCTGGTCGAGGGGGTGCAAAAGGGCGGAGCCGATGCCGTCTTGGCCGCCAGCATCTTCCACTATGGGCAGCACACCGTCGCCGAGGCCAAGGCCCTGATGGCTTCGTGCGGCGTGCCGGTCAGGCTTTGAAGCGAGCCGCTGCAGCCGGCGGTGAGGTCCGCCTGATTGGCGGTCAGTGGAAACGCAGCAAGCTGCCGGTGGCCGATCGCCCTGGCCTGCGCCCCACACCGGACCGGATTCGCGAGACCCTGTTCAATTGGCTGGGCCAGGACTTGACCGGCTGGACGGTACTCGACGCGTTTGCAGGCACCGGCGCACTGGGCTTCGAAGCGGCCTCGCGAGGCGCCAAGGCGGTGGTGATGATCGAGGCCGACGCGGGCCTGGTCCGGTCACTGGGCGACGCTGGTCAGCGTCTGAGGGCCACTCAGGTGCAGGTCTTCAGGGCCGATGCACTGCAGTGGATGGACCGTGCGGCAGGTGCTGGCGACTCCAGCCTCTTCGACCTGATTCTGCTGGATCCGCCCTTTGCAGCCGATGTGTTCGAGGCGGCTTGGCACCGAGCATTGCCCCTGCTGCGCCCGGGGGGCTGGCTGTATCTGGAAGCCCCGGCACAATCGACCCTGCAAGCTCCGAACATCGAACTGCATCGCCACCTGAAGGCCGGTGCGGTGCATGCCCATCTGTGGAAGTGCAGCAAGGCCCACGCAACATGAACAAGCCACCTGGCGTGACCGCCGTCTACCCCGGCACCTTCGACCCCATGACCCTAGGCCATGTGGACCTGGTTCACCGCGCCAGCCGTTTGTTCGGCTCGGTGATCGTGGCCGTGGCCGCCGGTCACCACAAGCGCACGCTCTTCACCTTGGAAGAGCGCTTGGCGATGGTGCAGGAAGCCTGTGCGGCCTGGCCGCCTGTGCGGGTCATGCCCTTTGAAGGGCTGCTGCGCGATTTCGTTGTGGGACAAGGCGCGAGCGTGGTGTTGCGAGGCCTGCGCGCGGTCAGTGACTTCGACTACGAGTTTCAGATGGCCGGCATGAACCGGCAGCTCATGCCCGATGTGCAGACCCTGTTTCTGCCGCCCTGTGACGCCTATCAGTTCGTCAGCGGAACTTTTGTGCGCGAGATCGCGATGCTCGGCGGCGATGTGAGCCCGTTTGTGGCGCCGCCGGTGCTGCAGCGCCTGCAGGCCAAGAAGCTCGAACGCGAGCAACTCGGCAAACCCCCTGGCCAAGCACAGGGCGAAGGCGGGGCCTGAGCATGGCTTTGATGATCACCGATGAGTGCATCAACTGCGATGTCTGTGAGCCGGAGTGCCCAAATGATGCGATCGCCATGGGCGCTGAGCACTATGACATCGACCCGCAGCGCTGCACCGAGTGTGTGGGGCACTTCGAAGAACCGCAGTGCCGCCAGGTGTGCCCCGTTGATTGCATTCCCCTGAACCCCATGGTCAAGGACGACCAGGCGTCGCTTTGGGAACGGTACCGCCGCCTGCAGCGTGAGGCTCAGGCACTGGCGCTTTCGAAGCCTGTCGGTGGGGGCGGGCCATCCGCCTGAGTTCGGCATCGCGCAGGGCATCGCTGCGCGCCGTCCGACTGATGTCCACCTTCTCCCGTCCGATCACCGTGGGCTGGCGCTGCTGCTCAGACGCCCGCAGACCTTCCGCCTGCCGGCGTTGACGAGCCATGGCCTCGGCCCATCGGCCTTCCTCACGCGTGCGTGCCACGGCCTGCTGCTGTTGCTCACGTGAACGACGGTCTTGAGCGTCGAGTGCTCGCCCGGTGGGGCAGGGCTGGTCGGTGTAGAGCACCAGGGAATCCGATCCAGCGGCCGGCTCACATCGGAAGACCATGGTGGCCGGTGGGGAGGCGCGGGCGGCATCGACCGCTGCATCGGCGTTGAAGGCACTGGCCAGGAACACGGCGACAAACCCCGCGCTGGCCACGGGCGCGTGAGCGCCGGCCCGGGGGGCATACGCCAGCATGGTGTTAGCCACCCGATGAGGGATCTGAGGGGGTCGAGGAAGACGCCGGGGATGCAGGCGATGCGGGTGGCGTCGTGACCTTGGGTGTTTGGGGGCGCGGCGGCTGTGCGTGGACCAGGCGACTGGCCTTGTCCATCTCGCCCCTGAGCAAGGGCTCCAGCGCATCCAGCGATTTGCTCAGGGCCTGTTCCACCAAGGCCCGCTCCGCCGCGGGCGGCTTGCGCAGCACATAGGCCGCCACCTCTGTCCGGTCTCCAGGGTGCCCAATGCCCAGGCGCAGCCGCCAATAGTGGGGCGAGCCCAGTTGGGCGCTGATGTCCTTGAGGCCGTTGTGCCCCGCCGAGCCACCGCCTTGCTTGAGTTTGACCTGCCCGGGCAGCAGGTCGAGCTCATCGTGAACCACCAGGATTTCCGCCGGGTCCAGCTTGAAAAAGCGCGCCAAGGCGCCGACTGACTTGCCGCTGAGGTTCATGAAGGTTTGCGGCTTGAGCAGCCACACGGGGCCGGCCAGACCTGACAGGGGTGCGTTCACGCGGGCCACCTCACCGAAGTACGCCTTGTCGGTGGACAGCAGGGCCTTGAGGCGGCGCGCGGCGTCGTCCACCCACCAGAAACCGGCGTTGTGACGGGTGTCGGCGTATTCGGGCCCGGGGTTGCCCAGGCCCACGATGAGTCGGATCATGACCTGATTATCCCGGCCGCAGCGCCAGAACACCGCGTGTATCGGCCCCCGTGGGGGCCACATTGGGGAGTGACCCCAGTTGGGGTCAGATCGGGGAGTGGCCCCAGTTGGGGTCACATCGGAGGTTGGCCCGCCGTTGGGCCCAAGGCAGCGGCCATGAAAAAGGGGCACCGAAGTGCCCCTCCTGCTGGCCCTGGGGGTCGCCCCCCAACGGGCTTACTTCTTGTTCTGCTTTTCGTCCTTCTTGCCCTTGCCTTTGGCGGGCTCGGGCGCCGGAGCGGCGGCGGTGACGATCTCTTCCTCAGCCTTGGGTTCGGCCACGGCCACGATCACCGGGTTCAGGCTGCCGTGGCGCACGATCTTGGCGCCTTCGGGGGCCACGATGTCGGACACGTGCAGCGACTTGCCGCGTACCAGACCCGAGAGGTCCACGTTGATGAACTCAGGCAGGGCCATGGCCAGACACTCAATCTCGACTTCGGTGGCCACATGCGACACGACGCACTTGTCGGTCTTGACCGCCGGCGAGTTTTCTTCGCCGGTGAAGTGCAGCGGGACCTTCTTGCGCAGCCGCGTGGTGGCGTCCACGCGCTGGAAATCGATGTGCAGCACCTGCTGGCGCCAGGGGTGCATCTGGAAGTCGCGCAGCAGGACCTGCTGGGTCTTGCCGGCCAGCTCCATGTCGAGGATCGACGAGTGGAAGGATTCCTTCTTCAGGGCGTGGTACAGCGCGTTGTGATCGAGTTCGATCATCGAAGGCTCACCAGCCCCGTAAACGATACCGGGCACCTTGCCGGCCGTGCGCAGGCGGCGGCTCGCTCCGGTCCCCTGCAGGGTGCGCTCAAAGGCGACGAATTTCATGAATGACTCCAAGAAGAGCTCGAAGCCCGCGACCAGGCTTCGATGAAAAAAGACCGTGAGGGCGTGGGCCCGGCCGGTCGGCGAAATCGGCGAAATGCCCCCCTTGCTGAGGGCACCACACCGAATGGGTTGGGATCAGAAGTTGTTGTTCTGCTCCGCAAAAAGGGATGTGACCGACTCACCGTCGCTGATGCGGCGGATGGTTTCGGCAAACAGGAAGGCCACCGACAGCTGTCGGATCCGGCCGCAGGCGGCTGCCGCTGCGGACAGCGGGATGGTGTTGGTGACGACCACTTCATCCATCTGGCTCGAGGCGATGCGCTCCACCGCCGGGCCCGACAGGATGGGGTGGGTGCAATAGGCGTAGACACTTTTGGCCCCGCGCTCCTTGAGGACTTCGGCGGCCTTGCACAGGGTGCCAGCGGTGTCGATCATGTCGTCCATGATCACGCAGTTGCGACCCTCGATCTCGCCGATCACATGCATGACCTCGGACACATTGGCCGCGGGGCGTCGCTTGTCGATGATGGCCAGGTCGCAGCCCAGTTGCTTGGCCAAGGCGCGCGCGCGCACCACGCCGCCCACGTCGGGTGACACCACGACGAGGTCCTTGTAGTTCTTGCTCTTCAGGTCGGACAGCAGCACCGGGGAGGCGTAGATGTTGTCCACCGGGATGTCGAAGAAGCCCTGGATCTGATCGGCGTGCAGGTCCATGGTGAGCACGCGCTCTACGCCGACGGTTTCCAGCAGATTGGCCACCACCTTCGCGCTGATGGGTACTCGGGTGCTGCGGGGACGGCGGTCTTGCCGCGCATAGCCGAAATACGGGATCACGGCGGTGATGCGGCGCGCGCTGGCGCGCTTAAGGGCATCGACCATGATCAGCAGTTCCACCAGGTTTTCGTTGGTGGGCGCGCAGGTCGGCTGCACGACGAAGACATCGCGCGCACGGACGTTTTGTTGGATCTCCACCGTCACTTCGCCGTCGGAGAAGCGGCCCACATGCACCTTGCCGAGGTCGACACCCAGGTGGGTGGCGATTTCCTGGGCCAACGTGGGGTTGGCGTTGCCGGTGAACAGGACGGTGTTGAAGAGCACGGGAATCTCCGAGGTGCCGGCGGGGCGGGCTTGTCAGCGTGGCCGATGGTGGTCAGCTTGGCTGAGGGGCCGCCCGGGGCCGCCTGAAGACGAGCAGAGGACTAACACTTTGGCAGGGGAGGAAGGACTCGAACCCTCTTGGCAGGGGAGGAAGGACTCGAACCCTCGCATGTCGGAATCAAAATCCGATGCCTTAACCAACTTGGCGACTCCCCTACACCGGATGCGGCTTGCGCCCCAACCGTCAACCTTGCAAGGGTGCGAGCCCTTGACTTGCTTCAACCCAGACGCTGCACCAACGGGTGCTGCACCAGGCTCCGACACCAACGCGCCTCCCACTGGTCGGGCTTGGCCTGCAACAGCCGTTGGCCCGAGGCGGTCGCCATCAAAGGCGCGTTGGCCACGGTTTCTCTTGCAAACACCGCACTGCCCGAACCGGTCATCTGGCCGTTGCCCCACCGGGCACTGAGCCAGTCGACCACCTCACCGATTTCTGGCGCGTGGCCGATGGCCACCGCTTGGAGATCGTTGCAGGCCCGAAAGCCTTCCCCGGTCGTGCGGCCATCCAGCATGGCGTCCATGATGGATGGGTCTGCAAGAAAGCCCTCTACTATAGCAGCTCTGGAGTCCCGTGTGAGGTGCGGGTCCCGAAAGATGGTCTGTGTGCTCACCCCCACCGGGGGCTTGACCACGAGGTAGCCTCGCGAGCGCACGTCCACGGGCGTGAGCCGCTCGCCGATTCCTTCGACGATGGCGCTGCCGCCGCCCAGAAAGAAGGGCACATCAGCCCCGAGTTTCAGGCCCAATTCCGCCAGTTGGCCTCGGCTCCAGTTCAGGTTCCACAAGCGGTTGAGCCCCATCAGCACGGTAGCGGCGTCCGAACTCCCGCCGCCCAGGCCGGCGCCCGAAGGCAGCACCTTGTTCACGCTGATGTCCACGCCCATCGACTCGCGGCTGTGCGCTTGCAGCAGGCGCGCTGCTCGCAGGCACAAATCGTCATCCGGTAAAGCCAGCCCCAGATCGTGCCGCCGGATCTGCCCATCGTTGCGCACTTCCAGGTGCAACGTGTCGTGCCAGTCCAGCAGCACGAACAGGGATTGCAGCAGGTGGTAACCGTCGCTGCGGCGTCCTACTACGCGCAGGAAGACATTGAGCTTGGCCGGTGCCGGCAGGTCGGTGAGGGCGCGCATGGTCAGGGCGGGAAGCGGCGCTCGGTGGGAGCCGGTTCATCCAATCGGGCGCGCACGGTGATGTCCAGCTCGTGGGGTCGCTCGGCCCGAGCCATGCGCCGTGCGGTGATCATGCGTTCGTGCCAGCCTTCAAGCGACACCCACCAGCCCAGCTGCTCAAAACCCTCCGCACGCGGTTCATACGGGGCCTGCGTCCAGGGCTGGGCACGCACCCAGTGCAAGATGGCCTCCAACGGCAACTCCTGCCCCAACAAGGCCGTGGCCACATCGTCCAGTTTGGCTCCGGTGCGCTTGCCCTGAGGGGTGAGGATTTCCGCGCCTTGCGGGTTCCAGCGGGCCGTGGCCACCGCCGTGCCGATGACGGTCTGCAGCACCAGGGTGCCTTCTTCGGGGCCGCCCTCGAACTCGAACAGCAGGGTGGCGCCATCGGTGGCGCCCGTGCGGGGTTGCTGCACGCGCAGGCTCAGGCGACCACTGAATTGCAGCCGAGCAGCAGGCTCCGCTGCTCGGGTCTCGCGTTGGCCGCGTTCGGGTTCGGCCACGGGCTTGGATGCCGGACGGGGTGGGCTGGGCAGCCCTTCAGAACCCGGCCATCCGGCCGCGCAGCCACCCAAGGTCAAGCACAACCCCAACAACCAGGCCGGTGCAGCGCCGATCACAACTCCACCTTGAGCCGGGCCAGCGTATCGCGCAGCACCTTGTTGCGGGCATCGCGTTCACGCGACTCCCGCCAGATCCTGCGGGCCTCTTCGCGTTGGCCCAAGGACCACAGCACCTCGCCCAGGTGCGCGCCGATTTCGGTGTCGGGCCGTGCCGCATAGGCTTGGCGCAGCAGTTCGGCTGCGCGGCCGGCCTGTCCCTGGCGGAACATCACCCAGGCCAGGCTGTCGGTGATGAAGGGGTCGCCCGGCGAAAGCTCCAGCGCCCGTTCAATCAGCCGTTGGGCTTCTTCCAGGCGAATGCCCCGTTCAGCCAGCGAGTAGCCCAGGGCGTTGTGGGCGTGCGGATGGTCTGGGCGAAGTTCGATGATCCGGCGCAGGTGGCGCTCCATCTCGTCGTGTCGGCCCAGGCGCTCCAGCACCAGGGCCAATTCGTACAGCACGTCGGCGTCCTGCGGGTGGCGTTGCAGGGCCTGGGCCAGCACGGTACGAGCATCCCTCCACCGCTCCACGGTGCGCAGCAACTGCGCTTCGGCCAGGGCCTTGCTCAGGGCGTCTGAGGGGCGGGACTCGGGGACGGCGCGGATCAGGTTCCTGGCCTCTTCCAGCTTGCCTTGCCGGGCCAGGATGAGGGCTCGGCGCGACTGCACATCCAGCCGGGAAGACGGGCCATCGAGTGACTGCAGCCAGCGCTGTGCGGCGGCATAGTCGCCCTGATCGGTGGCCAGTTGGGACAGCAGCAGCAGGGCGCGGGTTCGTCGGGCCTCGTGGCCACGCGCACCTTCTTCGTCCTGCGCGGCATCGTCTGCCGTCATGCCTGGCGCCGAGTCCGCGCCCAGTGGTGAAGGGCCTGTTCGGACCGCATCTGCCGGCCGACCACTGGCCCCGTCTTTGGCCAGGTTGCGCTGTGTCGTATCGAGTTCCAAGAAGCGCTTGAGCGCGGCCATGGCCTGTGCGCGGTCCTGCGTTTCAACGGCCACGGCACCCAACTGAAACCAGGCCGCTGCGGAGTCCGGCAAGGCTTGCGTCACCAGGCGCAGTTGGGCCAGGGCGGGTCCGTGGCGCTGGCGCAGCGTCAACCACTGGGCATAACTTTGGCGCACCAGAGGCTCGGCCTTGGGCTGATCGAGGTAGGCCAACACCAGGGCTTCGGCCTCGGAGGTGTCCGCCAGGAGTTCCAAGGCCAACAGCGCCGGTCCGGGTGCGTCGGGGTGGCGTTGGGCCACATCGCGTGCAAGCGCCAGGGAGGCCGGGATTTGGCCGGACTGCATCAACGCACGCGCCAGCGCCAACTGGGCTGCCGTACGCGTGGCCGGCCGCTCGGCCAGGGGGATCAGCACCGACTGCAGCAGTTGCAGCGACGCGCGGGTGTCCGGGTGTCCCCGCAACAGCCGCGGCAGCGCTGCAATGGTGCCGGGGCGCTCGTCTTCCGGGGTGAGTTCGATCAGGCGCCGAAGCGGTTCGCCCAAGGCGCCAAGTCGGTTCAGTGCGAGCAGGATGCGCACCTGGGCGCGAACAGCCGCCAGCGAAGACGGCAGTGCCTGCCGCCAGGCGGTGGCGGCGTTCAGGGCCTCGTTGCCGGCTTGGGCCCGCAGGGCGATGTCGACGGCGCGTTCGTAGAGCAGTTCGTCGCGGGTACGCCGCGCCGCGTCCAGCAGCACCGCGTAGGCCGTGGCGGGTTCGCCCTGGCGCAGTTCCAGTTCGCCGATCAACAACTGGTAGAACAGGGGGGCGTCGAGCCTTGATGGCGTGGCAACGGGTGCCGCGGGCGACCCCGAATCGGGGACGTTGCCCGTGGCGCCCGGCGCTGCCTGCGACTGGGCCGCTACCGGCCATGCCAACGCCACGCCCAACAGGGAGCCGAGTAGGGAAGCGCTCGCAACCTTGCGCAGCGTGAAGATGAAGGTCATCAGGTGCCTTGAGTCAGCGGTGTCGATTCTAAGAACACTGGCCATGGGCCTGTGCGCCTATCCCTGGGCGCCCCGCGCCAATAATGCGCCCATATGCCTGAGTTGCCTGAAGTTGAGGTCACCCGTCAGACGCTGGCGCCCGCGCTGCAGGGGGCGCGCATCGTGGCCGTGGAGTTGGGAAAACCGCTTCGCTGGCCCCTGGGGGTCGACCCTGGGCAGTTGCGCGGTTGCTTCTTCGGGCCCCTGGCGCGGCGAGGGAAATACCTGTGGATGCCCCTGCACCGAGGCCCCTCGACCCCTGAAGGTTCGGCGATCGGGGCGGGCGGCTTGCTGGTTCACCTGGGCATGTCGGGGTCGTTGGGTTTCACGCCGGACCCCGCGCCTGATGTGCCGCCGGGCCCGCATGAGCATGTGCGGGTGCGAACCGACCGCGGTGTACTGGGGCTGACCGACCCGCGGCGTTTCGGCGCCGTGGTGTGGTCGCCGGGTCTGGACCAGGCGCCTGCGGCGAAGCTGTTGTCGGGTCTGGGGCGTGAACCCGACGACCCCCAACTCGACGTGGCCTGGTTTCATGAGCAGATACGCCGCCGGCGGGCACCCATCAAGCAGGTGCTGCTGGCCGGAGACGTGGTGGTCGGAGCAGGCAACATTTATGCCTGCGAAGCCTTGTTCGATGCCGGCATCGACCCCCGAACACGCGCCCATCGCCTGAGCCGCCCGCGGGCTGCGCGCCTGCTGTCGGCCGTGCGGCACACGCTGGCTCAGGCCTTGTCCTTGGGCGGATCCACCTTGCGCGATTTCCGGGACGCGCATGGCATGAGCGGGTCATTTCAGGACCAGGCCCGGGTGTACGGCCGCGAGGGGCTGCCCTGCCTGCGCTGCGCCACGCCCATTCGCCGCGTGGTGATGGGTCAGCGCTCCACCTTCTTTTGCCCGCAGTGCCAGAAGCGATGACCCGCGCCGCCAAGACGCCCGATCATCCGCAGGACTTCGCCCTGCGTGTGGTGGCCTGGCAGCGCCTGCAGGGCCGTCACGGTCTGCCCTGGCAGGGCACCCGCGACCCCTACCGCATCTGGTTGTCGGAAATCATGCTGCAGCAGACGCAGGTGTCGACGGTGCTGCGCTACTACGGGCGCTTTCTGGAACGTTTCCCGACGGTGACCCATCTGGCGCTCGCGGGTCTTGATGATGTCTTGGCCTTGTGGAGCGGATTGGGCTACTACAGCCGAGCCCGCAACCTGCACGCCTGCGCTCAGGCGGTGGTGCAGCAGCACGCAGGCGTGTTCCCGACCGAGGCCACGGTACTGGAGACCCTGCCTGGCATTGGCCGTTCAACCGCTGCGGCGGTGGCGGCCTTCTCAACGGGTCAGCGCGTGGCCATCCTCGATGGCAATGTGAAACGGGTGCTCGCACGACACCGAGCCTTTGAGCACGATGTGGCCAAGCCCGCCGCGCTGCGTGCTTTGTGGACCGTGGCCGAAGCGTTGCTGCCCCCACAGGGCGGGATGGAGGCCTATACCCAGGGCTTGATGGATCTCGGGGCGACCGTGTGCACGCGGCGGCGGCCGCGTTGTGAAGACTGCCCGGTTCAAGCCGATTGCCGGGCCCATGCCCTGGGCAATCCTCAGGCTTATCCGGTCAAGACTCGACGCACCCAACGCCGCGCGCGCTCGTCGGTGCTGTTGCTGGCCCTGCATGCACCCGACGGTGCACCCGCTGCCCATCTGCGCCGCGCCGGCCCTGAGGTGCAGGTGCTGCTGCAGATGCGCCCGCCGCGCGGCATTTGGGGCGGGCTGTGGACGCTGCCCCTGTTCGACGATGAGCGTGCCCTGGACCAGGCATTGGCTGCGCGTGGCCTGCTCCAGCCCCTGCGGGTGCAGGCGCTGCCGCCGGTGCAACATGCGCTCACGCACCTGGACTGGACCCTGAAGCCGTGCCGCGTGTGGGTCACACCCTCCGAGCAGGGCGCCTTGAGCGAGGGTGCGGGGCAGCCGGATGCGCCACAGCCTGAGGCCGGCGGCTGGCGCTGGATGGGCCTGGACACCGCCTTGGCCAGCGGGCTGCCCGCGCCGATTCGGGTGCTGCTGGAAGCTGAAGCCCGTCAGGCCGGGCCTAGCCCATAGGCTTGAGGCCGGGCGCTACTGCCGAGGCCCGCGCCCTTGCCCGCGCACCACGCCCTTGGTCCGTAAGAACTCGTCAACGAGTTGCAAGCGCATCACCGGGTCTTCGAGTTCCATCAGCCTTTGCTTGGCCGCCAAGCTGATCGGCAGGATTTCGCACCATCGGTTGGCCACCCACCCGGCGTTGTCGAGGTTGTGCGGAACGGTGAAGGGCTCCAGCCCCTGATCCCGCAGTGATCCGATGGCCTCGACCAGGGCCTGCACGGTGCCCTCCAGCGAATCGGGCGGTGACACGGCCTCGTCGGACTCCACCGGAATGCCTTGTGCGCGCCACAGGCCATCAGCCTGCTGGTGCGGGTGGATGATCTTCACGCGCTGGGTGCCGATGCAGCGAATCTGCAGGATGCCGGGTTGGTCGGCATCGACCTCGTCGAGCTGAGCCAGCGTGGCGCAGGCTTCCAGGCGCGCTGGTGCCTCTGGAGGCGAGCCGGCGGCCGAGCGCTGAACCTCAGCGCCTTGCTTCAGGCACACCACGGCGAAGGGCTCGCCTTGGCGCATGCAGTGGCCCATGAGGTCGAGGTAGCGTGTCTCGAAGACCTTCAGGCCCAGGATGCCTCCTGGGAACAACACGGTCTGCAAGGGAAACAGAGGGACCGATTCGTACCACTGGGGCGTGAGGCGATGCGGGTGGTTCATGGGCTGCTCCCGGCGCCCAGTTCCCGGTGGCGCAGCAGCGTCACCACTTGGGAGCTGAACCATGCCGCCAGCTGCTCGGCCACATACACCGAGCGGTGTTGGCCGCCGGTGCAGCCGATGGCCACGGTCAGGTAGCTGCGCTGATCGTGTTTGAAATCGTCCAGCCACGGCTGGATGAAGGCGCCGATGTGGTGGATCATCTGCTGAGCTTCGGGCTGGCTCTTGAGGTATTCCATCACCGCGCTATCCCGACCGGTACGGGACCGCAGGTCGCGCTGGTAGTAGGGGTTGGGCAGGACGCGTACATCGAAGACGAAATCGGCATCCAAGGGTACGCCATGTTTGTAGGCGAAGGATTCGAAGACCAGGGTGAGCCGCCCGTGCGGTATGGACAGAAGGTCGCGCACGGCGCTACGAAGTTGAGCCGGCAGCAGCTTGCTGGTGTCCACTACGGTGGCCAGGTTACGGATCTCGGCCATCATGTCGCGCTCAAGCGCCAGGGCCTCTCCCAGGGCGCGCTGGTCCAGCGGGTTGGCCGATGCGTCCAGGGATGCACGTCCGGTCAAGGGGTGAGGTCGCCGGGACTCGGAGAAGCGTCGCACCAGCACCTCGGTGGACGCTTCCAGGAAGATGGTGCGCAGTTGCAGCCCGTCGCCCGACAGCTGGCGAATGAGGTCCGCCAGCACGGACGGGGAACCGGTGCTGCGAACGTCGACCGCCACGGCCACCTGGGGTTCCCCCTTGGCGCGCTCTACCTCGAGAAACGCGGGCAAGAGCTCCGGCGGGAGGTTGTCGACGCAGAAGTAGCCCGCGTCTTCCAGCGCGTTCATCACCACCGACTTGCCCGAACCGGAAATACCGGTGATGAGCACCAGCTTGCGCGGGGTTTCAGTGGCCGCTCGGGTGGCGTTCATGGCGTGGTGGACGAGCGTCCGTGTTCCAGCAGGCTTTGGGCGTGGGCCACGCTGGTGGACAAGCGCTCTCCGCCCAGCATACGGGCCAGTTCACCGACCCGCGCTTCGCCATCGACGAGCAGCACCCGACTCGAGGTTTGGCCACCCTGGGCAAGCTTGCTCACCACAAAGTGATGGTCGGCACAGGAGGCCACCTGTGCCAGGTGCGTGACCGACAGCACCTGCCGCTGGCCGCCGAGCTGCTTCATCAGACGGCCGACGGTGTCGGCCACCGAGCCGCCCACACCGGCGTCGATTTCGTCGAAGATGAGGGTGGCCGCTCCCTGCGGATCGTCTTGCGCGGTGGTGACCGCGATGGCCAGCGCCAAGCGCGAAAGTTCGCCGCCCGAGGCCACCTTGGCCAGTGGGCGCGGCTCGCTGCCTTCATGCCCTGCCACTCGCAGTTCCACCGATTCGCGGCCCCAGGACTGGGGATCGGGTTCGGGCAGCAGCGCCACCTCGAAGCGGCCGCCGGCCATGCCCAATTGCTGCATGGCCTGGCTGACCTGCTGGGCCAAGCGCGGCGCGGCCCGGCCACGGGCCTGGCTGGCGGACTCAGCCGCCCGTTCGTAACCCGCCAGCGCCGCTTCACAGCGGGCCTGCAGCGATTCGAGGTCGATGGACTGGTCCAGGTGTTGCAACTCCTGCTCCCACTGCAGCAGCAGTGCCGGCAACTCTTCGGGCTGGCGTCGCAGTCGGCGCGCCAGACCCATCCAAGCCGACATCCGTTCGTCCAATTCCTGCAGCCTTGACGGGTCGAGTTCGGTTCGGCCCAGGTAGCTGCGCAGGCTATGGGTGGCGTCCTCGATCAGCGACTGGGCTTGTTCAAGGGTGTCGGCGATGGGGGGCAGGCGCGCATCGTGGCGCTGCACCTGGTGCAGGTGCTGCAGCGCTGCGTGAAGGCCTCGCAGGACCGAGTCGCCATCACCTTCAAGGGCTTGCGCGCTGGCCTGGGCAGCCTCAATCAGCGAGTGGCCATTGGACAGGCGCGCATGCTCATCGCAGAGTTCACGCCATTGGCCCTCGACGGGGCTGAGCTTGCGCAATTCGCCGATTTGCCAGGCCAGGCCTTCGCGTTCCCGAGCCAGCGCGTCGGCCTGGGTGCGCGCCTTTTCGAGGGCTTCGCGGGCATGGCGCCAAGCCTGCCAGGCAGCTTGGACGGCACGCGTATCCACCCCCGCCACGGCGTCTATCAGGGCGCGGACCGAGGCGGGCCGCGTGAGGCTTTGCCACGCGTGCTGGCCGTGGATGTCCAGCACATGGTCGGCCACCTGCTTGAGTTGGGCCGCGGTGGCGCTGTGGCCGTTGATCCAGGCGCGACTCTTGCCGCCGGCATCGATGCTGCGTCGCAGGAGCAGCACTTCGTCTTCGGGTTCCAACCCAGCCTCAGCCAACCAGGGTTGCAGGGTGTGCGGGCAGTCGAATTCCGCGCTGATGTCGGCGCGGGTGGCGCCTTCGCGCACCACCAGAGCATCGGCGCGCTGGCCCAAGGCCAGTTGAAGGGCGTCGATGAGGATGGACTTGCCCGCGCCCGTTTCCCCCGTGAGCACCGAGAACCCTCTGTGGAACTCGAGTTCCAGGGAGGTGACGATGACGAAGTCGCGGATGGACAGGCGACGCAGCATCAGACCACCCCTTCGTTCCAGCGCAACTTGCGCCGCAAGGTGCCGTAGTAGCTCCAGCCCTGCGGGTGCAGAAAGCGCACCGTGTGGTCCGAGCGGCGCACCCGCACCTGGTCGCCATGCAACAGACTGGCCAGGCTTTGCATATCGAAGTTGGCCGAGGCGTCCTTGCCAGCCACGATTTCAATGCGGACCTCGCCGCGGTCGGGCAACACGATGGGGCGGTTGGACAGGGTGTGCGAGGCGATGGGCACCAACAACCAGCCGGCGATGCCCGGGTGCAGGATGGGCCCGCCGGCCGACAGGGCGTAGGCGGTGCTGCCGGTGGGTGAGGCCAGGATCAAACCGTCGGCCCGGATGTTGGCCACAAACTGACCATCGACCTCCACGCTGAGCTCCACCATGGAGGCCGTAGCCCCGCGGCTGACGACCACGTCGTTGAGCGACAGGCCCTCAAAGATGAGGTGGCCATCTCGCCAGATGCCGCCTTCGATCATGGTGCGGGATTCCACCTCCACCGCCCCGGCCAGCATGGGCGGCAGCACCTCGCGCACCTTATCGACCGGAATGTCGGTGATGAAGCCCAGACGACCTTGATTGATGCCGATCAGCGGCACGTTTTGCCGTGCGAGTTGGCGAGCGATGCCCAACATGGTGCCATCGCCCCCCAGGACGATGGCCACTTCGCAGCGCTGGCCCAACTCGGCGGCGGGCACGCTGCCGAACTCGGTCAGGCCGGTGTTCAGTGCGGTGTCGCGTTCGAGCACCACTTCCACGCCCGAGCGTTCGAGGAAATGCGCGATGTCTTCCAGGACATTTCGGATGCCTTGAGCCTGGTACTTGCCCACCAAGGCGGCGCGACGAAAGGGCTTGGCCATGATGCATCGAATTAAAGCATGGCAAACCCTGGCTGTGACCACCCCTCGAAGTGCCCCTAAACTCGTGGGCAACACCATGGACGACCGTTCCCGAACCCTGCTCAAGATTCTGGTGGAGCGCTACATCGCCGACGGGCAGCCGGTGGGTTCGCGCACGCTCTCGAGGGCCTCGGGGCTGGAGCTCAGTCCCGCCACGATCCGCAACGTGATGGCCGACCTGGAAGAGTTGGGCCTGATTGCCAGCCCGCACACCAGCGCGGGGCGCGTACCGACGGCCAAGGGTTACCGCCTGTTCGTCGACACCATGCTCACGGTCAGGCCCTTCGAGGCCGAACCGGCGCCCGCGGAGGTGGCGGCGGTGGCGCAGCAATTGGCTGCGGACCAGCCCCAGCGGGTGATTGCCAGCGCGGCGCAGATGTTGTCCAACCTGTCGAACTTCGTGGGGGTGGTCACCACGCCGCGCAAGGCGGGTGTCTTTCGCCACATCGAATTCCTGCGCCTGGGAGATCGCCGGGTGCTGGTGATTCTGGTGGCGCCCGATGGTGACGTGCAAAACCGGGTCATCTTCACCACGCAGGACTTCACCCAGGCGCAATTGGTGGAGGCCACCAACTTTCTCAACACGCACTACGCCGGCATCACCCTTGAAGAGATGCGGCTGCGCCTGAAGGGCGAGGTGGACAGCCTGCGCGCCGAAATTGCGCAACTGATGCAGGCCGCCGTGGATGCCGGCAGCGAGGCCCTGGCCGAAACCACAGACCAGGTGGTGATCAGCGGCGAGCGCAACCTCTTGGGTGTGCAGGATTTTGGTCAGGACATGGGCTCGCTGCGGCGCCTATTCGACCTGTTCGAGCAAAAGGCGCAATTGCTGCGTCTGCTGGACAACAGCAGCCGTGCGGAGGGCGTTCGCATCTTCATTGGTGGCGAAAGCCGCGTGGTGCCGTTTGAGGAGCTGTCTGTGGTGTCGGCGCCCTATGAGATCAATGGTCAGGTGGTCGGTACGCTGGGCGTGATCGGGCCTACGCGCATGGCCTACGACCGCATGATTCAGATCGTGGACATCACCTCGCGCATGGTCAGCCACGCGCTGAGCCAGAAATAGGCTTGTCCCTTCAGAAGGGGATGCGGCGGGTGAGGATCTGCCACCACATCAGCCAGTCGCCCATGAAGGAGTAGAGCGGCTGCTTGAATGAAGCGGGCTTGTTCTTCTCGAAGCCGAAGTGGCCCACCCATGCGAAGCCATAGCCCAGGAGCAGGCCCAGCAGGATGAGGCTGGGTTGTGAATGCGCTGCGGCGGCGATGAAGCAGCCCAATCCCAGGCTGGTGCCCACGAAGTGCAGGCGTCGGCAGGTGCGGTTGGCGTGTTCGCCCAAGTAGAAAGGGTAGAACTCGGCGAAGGAGGCGAAGCGCGTGGGGTTGGCCTGTGTGCTCATGTCTTGCCTTGAGAGTCGGAGTTTGGTTTGCCGTAGCGAATCTTGGTGGCCAGGATGATGCAGGCCAGCGTAAGTGTGACGGCATTGGCGAAGATGATGGGCCATTCGCCCAAGCCGATCCCGTAGACCAGCCACAACGCCACGCCCACGGTGAAGCTGCTGTACATGCCAAGCGAAATGCCGCTGACGTCGCGCGTGCGAAGGGTGAGCAGCGCTTGCGGCAAGAAGGATGCCGTGGTGAGTGTGGCGGCGGCGTAGCCGATCCAGTCCTGTAGGGCCATGGGGGAATGGTAGCGGCTGCGGGCCCCCGCCTAGAATCGTGGCTGCGGGCCGTTAGCTCAGTTGGTTAGAGCAGAGGACTCATAATCCTTTGGTCGCTGGTTCAAGTCCAGCACGGCCTACCATCTCGTGGTGTGTGTACCGGAAAGATGGGTTACGGATCGCATCACGATCACCGTTCTCTGAAAGTTGGTGGCCTTGACACACGGAGGCAGACACCATGGCCTACCCGCACAGCCTTGCGTTGTTGTCTCCGGCGATGTGGGAGCTGTATCGCGATCTGCGCCTGTCTTCACTTCTAGACTCTCCTGATGCCTTCGGAGGCACACATGCACTGGAGGCGGCGCGCCCTGTGGAAGTGTGGCAGTCCCGGCTTGCTGCTGCGGCCACCTCTGGCCTTGACCTTCCCCTCCTGGCCCGAGTGGGAGAGTTGCCGGCCGGTTTGTGCTGGGCCAAGCGTGACGCAGCCTATCTCAGTGTGGTCAATGTCTACCAGATGTGGGTTGCGCCTGAGTGTCGGGGCGTGGGCATTGGGGGGGCGCTGCTGGAGCGCTGCATGGATTGGGCCCGAACCATCGGTGCGGCGGAGATTCGCCTCGGGGTCACGATTGCGGACAGCCCGGCGCATCGTCTCTACATTCGGCACGGCTTCTTGCCGGTGGGCGCGCCGCAGCCTCTTCGTGAAGGGTCACCCCTCCTCGCGCAGACCATGTCACTCCGTGTCGCAGGCCATGCCTGACAGGCCGATCAACCTTGGACGTCGCGGCAGTGTTGCACCAGGCGCCATCTCATGCTTGCCCAGCGCCGGGCGGTTTGGTCGTGCTGGCGGTTATTCCAAGAAAATCCCAGTGGAGGTTGCCTGACGATGAGTCCTCAAAGTAAGCGAAAAGTCCTGGTGGTCGGTGCGACCGGATTCCTGGGCAGCAAGATCCTGCGCCAACTTCAGCGCGATGACACCGTCACGGTGCGCGCCATGTCGCGGCGCGGCGCACCAGCGGGCGCCACTGGCAACGTGCAATGGGTGCGCGGCGACCTGATGGACCCGGACTCATTGGATGCCGCCCTCGAGGGCGTGGAGGTCGTGGTCAGTTCCGCCAACGGCTACATGAAGGAAACGATCGCGGCAGACTTTGAAGGCAATCGAAACCTGATCGATGCTGCTGCACGCGCGGGTGTGAAGCGGTTTGTGTTGGTCAGCATCGTGGCCTGCGACGCTGCGCCTGAGGTGCCACACTTCCACGCCAAGAAGGTGGCTGAAGACCGGATCAAGGCTGCAGGTCTGCCCTTCGTCTTTGTCCGCGCGCCGGCCTTCCTCGACCAGAGCGTCGACTACGTCGCCGAAGGCGTCAAGGCCGGGCGCTTCTATGCGGTTGGCGACAAGACCACCCGGTGGTCCTACGTGCTGACTGAGGATCTGGCGAGCGACGTCGCGCGGGCGGCCACCTATCCGGGCGATGACATCGCCAATCAAACGATCGACATCGGTTGGCGCGACGGGCCGAAGAGCCAGCAGGAGATGGCTGAATTGATCTCGCAGATCACGGGCAGGCCTCTTTCAGTGTGGACTGTGCCGTGGCTGGTGTTTCAGGCCTTGGTGAGGCCCGTCAAACTGTTCTCCGAACTGGGATATGACTTGATCCGGATGTTCCTGTTTTTCCGCAAAGGGCAGTTCGTGTCGGATACCGCGTTGCAGGAGCGGTTCTTCGGCCCTGTGCCTTCGGCGCGTGAGGCCATCACCCGATGGGCGGATCGCAACAAGTAGCCCGGCACCCAGACCTTTGAATCTACTTCGTCCTGATGGCAAGGCCCGGTTCAGACGAAGGCTTGGAGCAATCCCCACGATCCACGCCATCCAAAAAGGTCGCCGCCAACCGGGTCACGATGTCCTCGGTCTGCTGCGAACCATCGCCTCTCCCGGCAAAGTGCATGTGGGTGGCGCCCTCGATCACGCCCAGCCACTTGCAGCCCGAGGGCATGTTGTCGAAGGCTTCTGTTCGCGTCATCCAGGACGCGCCGCCAAGCTCCGTGTCCCGCGTTCCCGTGACCATCAGCAGGGGTTTGCGAATGGCGTCCCAGGCACTTGCGGGGAACAAGGCGCCGGCACCTTGCGGGGACAGTGCGATGTAGGCGTCCCAGGCGTCGGTGCCGCGCACCTGCATTTGATTGCGCGCGCCTGCCTCGATCATCACGGTGGCGGCCCCCATCGAGTGCCCCACCAACACGCTGCGGTGGGCCGGACAGCGGGCCTGCGCCCAGCTTCTGGCCGCGGTGATGTCCATGAGGCGTGCGCGGTAGGCCTGTGGGTCGGTGATCAATCCTGAAAGCCCTTCCCGCAATCGGGCGCGTGGTGGACTGTTCTGCATGTGGTCGCGAAGGGCCGCCAGCCCGCTTTCCGAGTGGCCGACGACCAGGGTCAGGAACCCCAGGTTTTGGAGCGCGACCCCCAAGTAACGGTACCCCTGCTCCGAGCCCCCAGCGCCATGGGAGATCACGGCAACGCCTCGGCACGGGGCTGTGGCGGGCAGGTAGGCTTTGGCGACCACGGAGGCTTGGTCGGCGCGCGTGAGCGTGACGTTGGTTTGGGCCGAGGTGCCGAATGAGCAAGACAGCAACACCCACGCAATGAGGGGGCGCCAGGTGCGGCTGGGTTTCATTTCATGGGTGCCTTCGGGGTTGTGCAGCGGCTTGCCCGCCAGGGGAATCCAGATGCGTTCTGCCCTTCATCGTCCAGAAGACCGACGATCCCGCGTCGGCGGCGGATTCTGCAAGTGGCGGTCCTTTGATGACCGCAGGCACAAGCCACGCCACACCCATCCATACCCTTGCCGCTCGATGCATCACCGTTTCTCACGCCACGCTGCGCGTAGTGTGAGCAAACCAGGGCGGGCGCACAAGCCCCAACCACAGGGGTCGGGGCCCGCATCGCGGCGCGAAGTTCACTCCAAGCTGATGTTCTTGCGCGCGATCAGTTCGCCGTAGACCTTGCTCTTGATGGCCGCCTGCTTTTCGATCTCAGCGGGCGACCAGCCCGGGCTCTCAAACGCGAAGGTCTCGAACCGGGCCTTGATGTCGGGCTCGGCCAAGGCCGCGGCCACATCGGCGTTGATGCGGTCGCGCACGGCGGGGCTCAGGCCCTTGGGCGACACCAGCACCACGAAGGAGTTCACTTCCAAATCCTTGGGGCCACCGGCTTCGGCCACGGTGGGCACGTCGGGCATCTGGGGTTGGCGCTTGGGTGCGGCCACGGCCAAATAGCGGATGCGGCCGGCCTTGTAGGGGCCTTGGCTGGAGGGCAGGGTGGCAAAGCTCCAGGCAGGTTCACCCGCCGCTACCGACGTGAACAGCTGCGAGACCTCACGGAAGGGCACGTGCTGCATGTCGATGGAGGTGAGCAGCTCCAGGCGCTCTCCGCCCAAGTGGCCCGGGCTGCCCACACCCCAAGACCCGTAGGTCAGGCGCCCAGGTGCGGCCTTGGAGGCAGCCACCAGGTCGGCTACCGTCTTCCACTTCGAGTCCGCGGGCACGGCAATGAAGAAGTTGGTGCGGAACAGCGTGGCCACGGGGTCGAAGACCTTGAGCGTGTCGAAGTGGCGCGCCTTGTAGAGGTGCGGAACGGCGGCCAGGTGCTCGCTGTCCAACTGCAGCAGCGTGTGGCCGTCCGGCGCGGCACGGCGCGCGGCTTCCATGGCGATGAAGCCGCCACCACCGGGCCGGTTCTCCACCAGCACGCGCTGCTTCCAGGCCTTGCCCAGCTTTTCGGCCACCAGGCGCAGGACAGCGTCAGGCCCGCTGCCGGGCGCGAACGCGGTGTAGAGGGTCACGGGCTTGCTGGGAAAGTCCTGGGCGATGGCGGGTGCACTGGCACACAGGCTGAGGGCGGCGGCAAGCAAGAGATGGCGGCGGCTGGTCATGGTTGGTCTCCTCGTGATCGTGGTTTCAGACGCGGTCAGCACGGTGCTGGTGTCTCGACATGTATTCACCGTACTGATCATCAGTATACGGAGTGTATGTGTGCGTATGATCTGGCCATATGAGTGAAAACCCGAATCTGGATCGGGCATTCGGCGTTCAGGTGCTGCGAAGGGCGCCGCTGCGCACGGCGCAGGCTTGGCGCCTCAGCGCTGGGGCTCAGGCGTCGCTGGGCGCGCGGCTCAGCGCATTGTTGGCCTCCACCACCGCGCGCAGCATCCGCATGAACTGCTTGCGCTCGCTTGCGGACAGGGGCTCCAGGATGCGTTCCTGAGCCCGCAACATGGCCGGCGTGATCTGTTTGAGCATCTGATGGCCTTCGGCCGTGATGGTCAACAGTCGCACGCGGCGGTCGTCCGGGTTGGCGTTGCGCTTGAGCAGCCCGCGGGCTTCCAGGCGGTCCAGCACACCTCCGGTGGTGGAGGTGTCCAGGCCGATGGTGCGAGCCAGGGTGCGCTGATCGATGCCCGGGGCCGCAGCCACGCCCTTGAGCGCTGCGTACTGCACGGGCGTGAGGTTGAAGGCCTCGGTCTCCTGCAGGAACAGGGCCACGGCAATCTGTTGCAGACGCCGGATGTGGTGGCCGGGCAGGTCGTCGAGATCGACTTGGTGGGAATTGGCTTTGCTTTGGCCCATCAATGCACCCCAGATAAGGGTTCACCCTAATGTTTGACCAGGATGTTATCACTACACTTTTCGTCAGTGTACTGATGATTAGAAATCGCCTTGGAGACTGCAGTGAACAACACCCCACAGGACATGCCCGTCATAGTCGCCGGCGGCGGCATTGGTGGCCTGGCCGCCGCGCTGGCGCTGGTCCGCCAGGGCTACACCGTCACAGTGCTGGAGCAGGCGCCGGAAATCGGCGAGATTGGCGCAGGCATCCAGCTGGGCCCCAATGCCTTTCATGCCTTCGATGCCCTGGGCGTCGGCAACAAGGCCCGCAGCCGCGCGGTCTACACCGACTGCATGGTGATGCACGATGCCGTCGATGAGTCCCTGGTCGGCCGCATTGAAACCGGTGAACCCTTCCGCCAGCGCTTTGGTAATCCCTATGCGGTGATCCATCGCGCCGAAGTGCACCTTTCGTTGCTCGAAGGTGCGCAGGAGAGCGGCCGCGTGTCCTTCCATACCAGCGTCCGTGTTCAGCGCATTGAACAGGACGAGGCGAACAAGACCGTCACGGCCATCGACCACAACGGCAAGCGCTGGACGGGCCAAGCACTGATTGGTGCGGATGGCGGCAAGTCCGTGGTGCGTGAGCAATACGTGAACGACACCCCGCGCGTCACCGGCCATGTGGTCTACCGCGCGGTGGTGGACAAGGTCGACTTCCCCGAGAACCTGCGTTGGAACGCGGCGAGCCTGTGGGCCGGGCCAAAGTGCCACCTGGTGCACTACCCCCTGCGCGGAGGGGAGCAGTACAACGTGGTCGTGACCTTTCACAGCCGCCAGCAGGAACAGTGGGGCGTCACCGACGGCAGCAAGGAAGAGGTGGAAAGCTACTTCCAGGGCATCAGCCCCAAGGCGCGTCGGCTGATCGAACTGCCCAAAAGCTGGAAGCGCTGGGCCACCGCCGACCGCGAGCCCATCGGCAACTGGGTGTTCGGCCGCGCCACGCTGCTGGGCGATGCGGCACATCCCACCACGCAGTACATGGCCCAAGGCGCTTGCATGGCCATGGAAGATGCGGTGACGCTGGGTGAAGCGCTCAAGG
Source organism: Betaproteobacteria bacterium (assembly GCA_009923315.1). Lineage (GTDB taxonomy): Bacteria > Pseudomonadota > Gammaproteobacteria > Burkholderiales > Burkholderiaceae_C > RFTU01. The sequence goes on along the minus strand of RFTU01000003.1, from coordinate 19,120 downwards.
CCTGCGACCACGATTGGGATTCGGCCCTGCAGCTCTACCAACACCACCGCGTGGCCCGCACCGCGCGCATCGTGCTGTCGGGTCGCGAGATGGGGCGGCTCTACCATGCAGCCGGTGTGGAGCGACTGGTGCGCAATGCCTTGTGGAAAGGCCGCAGCCAGGAACGCTTCTATGACGCCATCGAATGGCTGTATGGCTGGAATGTGGGCAACTGCCTGCAGCAAGGCTGAACAGCCGGTGCAATTGAATTCAAGAGGGGACGAACGATGCACGCACTGGGACGACTGGAAGACCTGCCGCAGGACTACCGCGATGAACTCACGCGGCTGAACCTGGTACCGCTGTGGCCCAACCTGCGCGCGCTGCTGCCGCCCGGGCTGCCCAGCCGCAACACCCGCCCCGTGCACTGGCCTTACGCCACCTTGCGCCCCTTGCTGATGCGCGCGGGTGAACTCACGCCGATGGAAAAGGCCGAGCGCCGCGTTTTGGTGCTGGCCAACCCCGGCCACGGCCTGGACAACATGAAGGTCAGCCCCGCGCTGTACCTGGGCATGCAGCTGCTGTTGCCCAAGGAGTGGGCGCCTGCCCACCGGCACACGCCCAACGCGGTGCGCATGATCGTGGAAGGGCGCGGCGCCACCACCACGGTCAACGGCGAGCAGTGTCCGATGGAGCGGGGTGACCTTATCGTCACGCCCACCGGGCAGTGGCACGAGCACGGGCACACGGGCGACGAACCGGTGGTGTGGCTGGATGTATTGGACCTGCCGCTGATGGTCTACGGCGAGGTGTCGTACTCCGAGGAAGGGCAGCGGCAGACGGTCAAGCCCGGGCGCGGTGACCAGGCCTATGCGGCCGGTGGCATCGTGCCCACGCCCTGGTTCGAGCGCGGCCGCGAGGCCTATCCCATGCTGCGCTATCCGTGGAAAGACACGCGCGCCGCTCTGCTGGCCCTGGCGCAGAGCCAGCCCGACCTGCAGGCGGTCCAGGTGACCTATGTGAACCCCGATACAGGGCGCGACGTGCAGAACAATCTCGGCTTCGGTGCGCTGATGCTGCGCCCGGGCCAGGTGCTGAAGCTGCCGGCCCGCTCACCGGCTCAGGTCTTCCACTTGATCGAAGGCGTGGTGGATGCGCAGATCGCGGACCAGCGTTTTCAGTTGGCAGAGGCCGACACCTGCTGCGCGCCTGGCTATGAAACGCTCACGCTGAGCAACCGCTCGGCCACTGCCGCCGCCTTCCTCTTCATTGCCGACGAGGCGCCTCTGCACCGCAAGCTGGGTGTGTACGAAGTGCGCCCGTAATACCCCTGGCTGAACCCTTCGGCCCAATCGATCAACCCTTCCATCGGATTCTTCATGTCTGACGCTCAATACCTCTGGAACCCGCCGCCCGTGGCCAGCCTGCCCGTACGCGGCAGCACGCAACGCCTGCCCATCAACCGCATCTTCTGCGTGGGCCGCAACTACCACGCCCATGCGGTGGAGATGGGTCGCCCGGTGGACAAGGCTGCCGAGCGCGCCTTCTACTTCACCAAGTCGCCGCAGACGCTGGTGCACAGCGGCGCCACGGTGGCCTACCCGCCGCAAACCAAGGACTACCACTACGAGATGGAACTGGTGCTGGTGATCGGGCGCGAAGGCTTCGAGGTACCTGCTGAGAAGGCGCATGAGCTGATCTACGGTTATGCCTGCGGCCTGGACATGACCCGGCGCGACCTGCAGTTGATCGCCCGCGAAAAGGGCCGCCCCTGGGACCTGGGCAAGGACATCGAGGAAGGCTCGGTGTGCTCCGAGGTGGTGCCCATGCCCGGCCATGTGATCGAGCAGGCAGAGATTGCCCTGGAGGTCAACGGCCAGACGCGTCAGCGCTCGGACGTGTCCAAGCTGATCTGGAACATCCGCGAAATCATCGCCGACCTGTCGCTGTACTACCACCTGCAGCCGGGCGACCTGATCTACACCGGAACACCCGAAGGGGTTGGCGCGGTGGTCACAGGAGACCGGCTGGAAGGCCATGTCGAGGGCGTGGGCCACGTGACCCTGACGATCGGGGCTGCTGCATAGCGGCGGAGCTCAAACGACAGAGCAGCGTGGCTCTGAAATCCGGAGTAGTGAAGTCATCACCATGCCCAAGTTCGAACTTCTGGAAGACGAGATCGGTCGCAAGCTCGCTGAGGCCGAGCAGACAGGCGAGCTGCGGTCCGCCCCGAGCTTGAGCTGTTTCACGAGCGCGCCCGTATCCGGGATTCACTCCAGTCCTCGACGGATGAAGCTACTCGTGATGCGCTGCAAAAGCAGCTGACCGAGCTCGAACAGCGGCTGTCGCTGCGGCTTGAGGCCCTGCAGCGCAACGGCGCTCTCTGATAAGGCTGCGATGTGAAGCCTAACCCTAAGGTCAACCGAACGGACAAAAGCGTTCGCCGCCGGTCCGTGACCTCAAGAGTGCAGCCTGACTGGTCGTACAACCGCAGCGCCATTGGCTGGCCATGTTGCTCGCGAGGTGCTTGCTGTCTTGGCTGGACTTCGCGGGCAAGGCGCCCATCCGTCGACGCCCGGTGAACTCTGCGTGAGGCGTGACAGCCCTACCGATTGCTTTCCATTGTCAAAAACCCCCGCAGGCATCATGAATCGACACCCATCCTTGGGGTCATCGCGCGATGCGACCAGGCTGACCCGACGATGGGACGATGGCCTGCAAGAATCAAAAGAAGGGTTGACCAGCGAGTGCTTGCGCAAAAGTCAGGATCACCAACGTGACATAAAGCCCGGCGAACCCACGAACCGCCCACCTCCCCGGGAGCCCCGGCAGGTGCCCGGCAACGAGGGCGAACAGTGGGATGACGTGCAGCGCGTGCGTGGCGAAGAAGTGGGCCACGCGCAGGTCGCCTCCATCCCTTGACCATCCCATCATTGCAAGCCCGCCGGCGTCGTTCGGAGTGCCACCCACCCAATGGCCCGGCATGGCCGACAGCGTGCCCGCGGTGACCAGGGTCAGTGGCAGCGTCAGGCCCAAGCCCCATACGAGCCCACTCTTGAGGACGGGGCTTAGCCCGGAGTGCTCGTGACGGTGGATGGCGTAGGCCAAAGTGGAGCTTGCGGTGGTCAGCAAAATGGCGGCCACGCCCATGATCGGGTAAAGAACCGCCATGACGAGGGTTGATTGGTTGTAGTGAGAACCTACTCCCCAGACAGCTGCACCGCCGATCCAGATCATTTCTGCCAGCACCGCGACGACCACCGCTCGTTCGTGCCAACGCCACCAGGCGCGCCGGGTCATGGAGGGCTCGGCGAAGCGGGCCATCCAGGCCAGGGTCAGCAAGTAGACGACGAGGGCGAACAGGAACTTCAGCGGTTTGGTCCACACCGGCACCCCCTGAAAGAGGCGTTCGTCAAGCGCCAGGGCGGCCAGTGCCGGGAACATGGCCAAAGCGAGAAACAGCCCCAACGGGGTGTAGCGGGGAGAGTGGGCGTGCAGCTGGTCGAGCCCGTTCATGCAGCCACCGCCTTGCGACGGGATGCGCGCAGGGCCTGAAACATCAGGTAACCCGCCGGACCGAAGAGAAAGGTCGCCAACAGGCAGGGAAGCAGCAACAGATGGGTCATTCCCTCGCGCCGCGCCGTTCGGGCTTCCCAAGCACCGATAAGCAGATCGAAGGCCAGGTAGTGAACCCATCCGGCCAGCAGCAGCCAGCGGTTCTCGAAGAGCGCAGCCACGCCATTGAGACTATTGAAGTCGCCGTTGCCGCTGCTCCAATGGGCCAGCATGACGGCGGTGTAGCCCACCGAGAGCACCAAGGGGATCAAGATGGCCGCAGCCATCTGCGTCACCCGGGGCGACCAGGGCGAGAGGGCCAACGCCAGCCAGCCCAAGAGGGCCAGTGGGTTGGCCAGTTGGAACAGCAGATCGGGCGTCATTGCGGCGCGTTCAGGGCTGGAGCGCTGTGCACGGCCGCCGCCAACTCGCCCGATTCGTTCAGCGCCTTCAAGTTCTCATAGCCGCCAATGAGCGTGCCCTTGACGAAGATCATCGGAAAGGTCGGCCAGCCGGTCCACATCTTCAGCGCATTTCGGCGTCGCCAGCCAGAGAGATAGTTCCCGTGCTCGATCGAGTGGTGGGCAATGCCAGCGGCGGTCAGCAGTTCGCGCGCCTTGCGGGGAAAGGGGTTCCATCCCATCCCCACCACCACGACGTCATGCATCTGCACAGCCCGTTCGACCTCTTCGATGAAATCTCGGTGATGATGGGCGATGCGATCGCGGATGGTGGAGTGGATGCGAGTTTCGGGCAGGATGTGTCGGCTCATGGGTGTCGATCGTTAAGTGAATGAATCAACGGGGTCAGCTGGCCTCACCACTTCTCCACCCAGGGGCGGAGATCCAACTCGAAAGTCCAGGCATCCCGGGGCTGGCTGTGCAGCCACCAGTAGGCATCGGCGATGTGGTCTGGGTTGAGGATGCCATCGGAGCCGGCTGCGGCCACGCGATCGGCAAAATTCGTGCGGGAGAAGGCGGTGTCGATGAGCCCATCGATGATCACATGGGCCACGTGCACGTTTTTGGGGCCGAGTTCGCGCGCCATCGACTGAGCCAGTGCCCGCAGCGCTGCCTTGCCTCCGGCAAATGCGGCGAACCCGATGCCCCCCCGCAGGCTGGCTGTGGCACCGGTGAACAGGATCGTGCCCCGTCCCCGCGGCACCATCACGCGCGCGGCTTCGCGCCCCGCCAGAAACCCGGCCATGGCACACATTTCCCAGACCTTGAAGTACTTCTGCGTCGTCGTCTCCAGGATGGGAAAGCGAACATTGCCGCCGACGTTGAACACCATCACCTCGATGGGCCCAATGTCGGATTCGACGTGATCGACAAAGGCGGTGACGGCTTCCTCCCGACGTGCATCTAGCCCGAAGGCGTGGGCTCTTCCCCCTTCGGCCTGGATGGACTCCACAAGGGGTGCGAGGGCAGCCTCCGTTCTACGGGCCACGCAGACCTCATAGCCTTCCCGGGCAAAGCGGCGTGCGATTGAACTGCCGGTGGCATCGCCTGCGCCGATGACGCAGCAGACCTTCTGGGTGCTCATCTCATGGCTCCTGGCGTTCAAGCCCGCGCCGTGGGGCGCGCACTCACCTCGGCAAACCATCGGGTCAGATGCACATGGTCCGCCGGAATACGAATTGCCACCGCCTTGCCCAGCACGAAGGCGCATTGGGCCACGATGTCGGCCATGGTGTAGTCGTGGCCAGCGATGAAGGGCCGATGGGCCATTTCGCTGTCCAGCCAGGTGAGCGTCTTCATGATCTTCTCTCGCGACCACTCGGCAAATGCGGGCACCTGGGTGATGCGGTTTCGATAGAAGTCGCTGGCGTGCATGAAGATGTCGACGATGGCGTTGGAGACCTGCTGCTCCATTCGGCGCGTCCACATGTCGATGACGGCCGCTTGCTGTGCCCCCTCCCCGAAGAGGGGGGGCTGCGGATGCAGCATCTCAAGGTAGCGGCAGATGGCCAAGGATTCCGACAGCGCAGTCCCGTCATCGAGCTGCAATACGGGCAGGCGGCCCAAGGGGTTCAGGCGCAGAAACTCCGGCTCTTGGTTTTCCCGCTTGGCGGCATCGACCACCTGGGTAGGAATGGTCAGGCCCTTCTCGGCCATGAAGATGCGCACGCGGCGCGGGTGCATCCCAGCGGGGAGGTCGTACAGGATCATGAGGTGCCTTTCATTTCCGATCCGGTGCCGTGGGTAGGCCGAAGGTGGCCATGACGGATTCGCGACTCACCGGGCCACCGTGACCCAGATAGAACGCTCGGCTGGAGCCCCTCAGGAGGGTTCGGATGTTCTCCAGGTTGCGCTGGCGGTCTGCGTGGAAGTAGTGCTCTCCTGCTCGCGTGGGCATCAGGGTTCCACCCAAATAGCCGCCCAGCACCATGTCGCCGACGAAGGTGCGACCATCATCGAGTTCGATGACCAGAGACCCTGGTGTGTGTCCCGGCATCTGGAACACACGCCCCGCTATCCCCCACGGGTCCAGGCGCATCGGCTCAATCGGGGTAGCAGTAATCGTGACATCCGGTTCAAACGCCTCAAAGGTGGGGTCGATCACGAACTGCTTGAGCACGGCGGCAGTGAAGTTCATTGGCTGCAGATCGTCATGTCGCCCAGCGCGCGCCATCGCCACATCGCCCGCACCCAACAGCACGGTGGCGCCGCTCTTGCGACGAATCTCCGCGGCCAAACCCGCGTGATCGGAGTGGCCGTGGGTGACGATCACTGCTGCCACGTCTTTCCAGGCAACGCCCGCCCGGGTCAACTCGGCCTCTAGCCTGGGCAAGTCACCCCGGCTGCCGGCGTCGACGAGGACGGCGCGCGAGCCCCGTATCAAGTGGATATTGGACAGGCCGAGCTTGAAGGTGATGACGTCTTGCGCCGGCACTTGTGCTCGCGCAGCCCCCGACAGCATCATCGACAGGACGAGGGCCAGTGTGGCCAATGTGCGTTGCGCGAAACACGGGGCCATGAAACCTCCGACGGCTGCTGTCGGACGACTTTACAAGTCGATGTGAAAGGTGTCAACATACGCCAATGCCCATTGCATCACCACCCACTCCGGGCCCGCGATCGGCGAAGGGCGCTCGGTCCGTGCCCAGTTCCGGCGAAATGGCCACCGACCGAAAGCGGTATCACCATGGCGACCTTCCGACCGCACTGAAGCAGGCGGCAGTCGTGCTCATTGCCCAACATGGGGTAGAGGGTTTTTCCTTGCGGGAAGCGGCTTTGGCGGTCGGGGTGTCGCCCAGCGCGGCCTATCGTCATTTCGATGACAAGGCGGCCCTGCTTGGGGTCATCGCCCAGGATGCCTTCCGCGAAATGGGTCAACGGTTTCAATCCGCGATGGCCAGCGTGCGCGGCAGCGGAAGCCGAGCGGCACGTGCACGCTTCATGGCGCAGGGGCACGCCTATGTGGGGTTCGCGCTGGAGCAACCCGAGCGGTTTGCGGTGATGTTCGGGCCCTACGGTGCGGGCGCCACCATGCCGAATTCGGCGGCGTGTGATCACCCGGGGTTGGACGTGGACAGCCCCTATGCGTCGCTCAGTCGAGTACTGGACGAACTCCTGGCTGCCGGGGCGATCGATTCGGCTCGCCGGCCGGGTGCCGAACTCCTGGCCTGGTCGGCGATCCACGGCTTGGCCACCCTGCTGGTCAGCCAAGCATTGAAACAAACGGCGTTGCCGGTAGAGGCCATGGTCGAGCGTGTCGGGCAGGACTGCTTGCGCGCCTTGAAGGCACCGCTGGACTGAGGAGGCTGCCCAGTGCCGTGGGCGGCTGTTCTTTCTGGTTTGGCCTGCTGTCGATCCGCCGGATGATTCACGTCATCGTTGACCGGCACGCTGTCACCGTAGGGATCAATGAACAAACGCCGCTGGTGATGGGTCTAGACGCCACATCTCCCGCAGAAGTCGTGCTCGATCACGGCGGGCCCTTCTTCACGACCGGGGACAGGGCCCGAGTGTAAAAGCCCGAGTCGACCTCCATCAGGCGCAGCAACAGCGCGCGGGCGTCGTGGCCTGTATCGGGGATTTCGAGATACGCATGGTCGATCTGGAGCTGGCGCATGCGCTCGGAAAACGATCGGTTCAATTCCCGCGTGTCGTCACGGGTGCCTACCGCATGCCGGATGACTGTGCCATGTTGGGCGAGATGGGGAGCCGCCGAGGCGGCGATCATCCACGGGCTGATGGCTTTGAAGTACTCGGGATCGTCGCCGCACACCTCGCGCAGAAGATAGTCCCGCAAGGCCGGGTTGCGCATCGCACGGGGCCCCCGCAGTTCGAGATCGAAGGGCCCACCGGCGAGGATGGAGATGCCGGCAAACAGATGCGGATGCTGGAATCCGATGCGGGCCGCACCGTAGCCGCCCATGCTGAAGCCTTCCAGAAGACGGCCTTCACGGGCGGCGATGGTGCGGAACTGGCGGTCCACATCGGGAATGACTTCGGAGATGAAGACGGTCTCCACCGGCGAAGCGCCGTTCTTGGAGTCGGCCCACAGCCGGCGTGGCAATCCATTGACGAACACGACGATCATCGCGGGCATGCGTCCGGCTTCGATGGCGTTGTCCACGAGCTGGGCCAGTGGGGTGATGCCCGACACACCACCCAACGTGCCGTGCAGCCAGTACAGCACCGGCAGCCGTGAATTCGGCAGGTCGTGGGCCCGAGGGACGTAGGCGTGGTAGCTGACCGGGGCGCCGACGATGCGGCTGTCGAGTGTTCTGAACACCACTCTGGGCGCCTGAACCGCTGTGGTCACCCAGGGAAGCCCCCGGTCAGGTTCGCCAGCAGACGCCCCTGCGGCTGCGCCCGGGGCGAGGGATGCGATCACGAACAAGATCGCCAAAACCAAAACTTGCATGCGAGACCCCTTAGTTCATCGGGTCGCCAGTCGTTCCTTGAAGAACTCCCACGCGATCTCGGCGAACTCCACGTCACGGTTCTGGGTGCCGGTGGTGGCGTTGGGAGCGACCAGCACCGAACGGCTGGCCACCGTGTGCCCTGCGCCGTCGAGCCGCCACCAGCGCAGCGGGTTGGCTCCAGCGTAGTCGAAGCGCACCGCCGCACCGCCATCGGTGGTGTCGCGCTCAATCGTCTGCTGCACGGGCGCGACCTTGTCCAGGCCGTTGACGGCCAGCCAGCGGTCTCGCGTGGCCTCGGCCGAGATGACCTCCCCGCGGTTGCAGTTGCCCCCAAGATTGGCCACACATCCGCCACGATAGGGCATCTGCGTGTCGGCCGTGCCGTGCACGATCATCATCGGCAGTGGCGCTTCGGGCCCCATGGCGCAAAGGCCCAGCTTGGGCTTGGCGGCGAGGCTTCCGGAGGAAGTGGCGGCCGCGCCGAGGAGTCCTGCGCGCGAGATGGCAAAGGCATGCGTCATCATGGCGCCGTTGGAGCCGCCGGCCATGAACATCTGCCGGTTGCTCAGGCCATATTGCCCGCGGACGCGATCGATCAAGGCGGCCAGGAACCCCACGTCATCGGCCCCACTGGCCACGCGGTTGTCGGACCGGCAGTCGTCCCAACCGGTCTCGCCATCCAACGCAGGAAGGCCACCCGGGTAGACCACCACGAAGCCCTCACGGTCGGCCACCGTGCGAAACACCGACAAGGGATGGGCACCCGTGTTGGCCACATCCAAGCCCGCACCGCCGCCGCCATGCAGGACAACAACCACCGCTGATGGCGTTCCCTGCAGGTTGGCGGGAACATGGACCCGAAACTGCCGCACCGTGTTGCCGACGGTGAGGCTCTGGTCGCTCAAGCCAATGGGGTAGGGGCCGCTTGGCGTGGTTGGTGGGGCGGTGGATACCGGCGGTGACGATGGGGAACCCGAGCCGCCACCGCAGGCTGCGATGCAGAGCGTCCAGAGGATCAGGCTCGTGTGGATGATGGACCTCATACCCGGAAGTCTAGGTCTTGCAGCCTCTCCAAATCTGTCTCTTTCGTAAACTTAAGTGAGCAGCCGAAGGCGGGTGACGGCATCCCAGTCGTTTGGTTCAACCGGATGCGGCAACACCTGCCCCTCGTCGCGGATCGAGAACGTGTGGGGGCTATGCAGCCGCGCCGCGTGCCCGAGGGCTGCGGCGGCTCTGACGGGGCCTCTTCAAGGCACGGCATGCCCCATGCTGGCCTGCCACACCTCGTACCAATGCTGGGCCTCCAGCTTGACACCCAGCGCGGCCACTGCCTCGTGCAGGGCCTGTACCCGGTGGCTTCCGGTGATGGGGATGGGGCCACTGGGATGACGCATCACCCACGCCAAGGCGACGGTGGCAGGCGCCACTCCATACCAATCGGCTAGCCGGGTCAGCACCGAGCGGATGCGAGTGGCCTGTTCGTCCTGTGAGGTGAAGAGCCGGCCGCCGCCCAGGGGCGACCAGATCATCGGCCGAATGCCCAGGTCCAGGCACTGGTCCAGCGTGCCATCGGACAGCGCCTTCATCTGCAGCGGCGAGAGCTCAACCTGGTGGGTGAGCAAGGGGTGGCGGTGATGAAGCAGGGCGAATTGCGAGGGGGAATGGTTTGAAGCCCCGAAACCTTTCACTTTGCCCGATTGATGGAGCCTTTGAAAGGTATCGGCCAGCTCGTCTGGGTCCATCAGCGCATCGGGCCGGTGAATCAGCAGCAGGTCGAGATGGTCGGTGCGCAGCGCCCGCAGCGAGTTCTCCACCGACGCCACCACATGAGCCGCTGAGGTGTCGTAGGACTTCACCGCTTGTGTGGGGCGTTGAGGATGGACGAGCTGGATGCCGCACTTGGTGACGATCTGCAGGCGTTGACGAAGCCCGGGCGACAAGGCCAACGCTTGCCCGAACAGATCTTCGACCGTGTAGCCGCCGTAAATGTCGGCGTGATCGAAACTGGTGATACCCAGTTCCAGACACTGTTCGATCCAACGCAGTCGCTGCTGGGCCGTCCAGTTCCAGTCGGCCATGCGCCAGACGCCGGCCACGATGGGAGAAAGGGGGCTGTGGTTCATCAGGTCGGTTGCCGTGGCACACACCCATAATCATGCACTCTCGCCCGCGATCCGGGCGGGCTCAGCCTGGGTTTTCCCGTGTCATTGCATTTCGACAACAGCTACGCCCGTCAATTGCCCCACGCCTGTGTGAGCTGGCCGCCCAGCCCATCACCCAGGCCGCGCGAATTGTTTTGGAACCCGTGGCTTGCGGACTCGCTGAGCGCCGAATTCCAACAGTGGGATCAAGCCCGGCGAGAGGCGGTGTTCGGCGGGGTTGAGGTGCCTGAGGGCGCCCAGCCCGTGGCCCAGGCCTATGCGGGTCACCAGTTCGGCGGGTTCTCTGCGCAACTCGGTGATGGCCGTGCGTTGCTGCTGGGTGAACTGATCGACCGCCTCGGACAACGCGTGGACATCGCCCTCAAGGGTTCGGGCCGCACGCCCTTTGCCCGGGGTGGCGATGGCAAGGCAGCGGTCGGTCCGATGCTGCGCGAAGTGCTGATCAGCGAATCGCTCCACGCGATGGGGATTCCCAGTACGCGGGCCCTGGCAGTGGTGGCCAGCGGCGAATGGGTGTCGCGGGAGCGGGCCTTGCCCGGCGCGATCCTGACGCGCGTGGCCCACAGCCACCTGCGGGTGGGCACCTTCGAATACTTTGCAGCCCGTGAAGACCTCCAGGGCTTGCAGCGCCTGCTGGACTACACGGTGCAACGGCATCCGCCCGATGCCGCGCTGCAAGACCGCGCGCAGGGTGACACGGCGCTGGCCTTGTTGATGTCGGTGGTGCAGCGCCAGGCGCAATTGGTGGCGCAGTGGATGGGCGTGGGCTTTATCCATGGCGTGATGAACACCGACAACATGAGCCTGTCGGGCCAGAGCATCGACTTTGGTCCTTGCGCCTTCATGGAGGCACACGATCCGGCCACGGTGTACAGCTCGATCGACCATCATGGGCGCTATGCCTATGGCCGGCAGCCGGCCATGGCGCAGTGGAACCTGGCCCGGTTGGCCGAGGCCCTGTTGCCGTTGATGGTCGGCGATGAGGCGCACCGCTTGGACGCCGCGCGGGCGGCCGTTCAGGCCTTCAGTACGGTGTTTGAAGAGGCCATGGCCCAGGTGTGGCGATGCAAGTTGGGGTGGCCGGCGGCTGACCGTCTGGAGCCTGCTGCGGCCAGCGAATTGGCCAAGGCTTGGCAAGCGCTGTTGCAGGCACACCGTGTGGATCACACCCTGGGCTGGAGAGGCCTTTTGGATGTGGTGCAGGCTCGCCCCCAGCGCTTGTTCGATCGTTTCGGGGCCGGTGCCAGGGCTGCGTCGGAATGGGTGGACCGTTGGCAAGCGCAGGCGCGGTCGAGCGGCTTTGTCATCGATGCGGAATTGCTTGAGCGCTCCAACCCCTTCGTCATTGCGCGCAACCATCAGGTGGAGGCGGCCCTGGCCTCGGCCAGCGATGAGGGTGACCTGCGAGCCTTCCGAGACTTGTTGGACGCGGTGCGCCGCCCCTGGAGCGAAGATGAGGCTCTACAGCCTTACGGCGAGCCTGCGCCACCCGATGTGGCGGCGAGTCACCGTACCTTCTGCGGAACCTGACCAGGGCGGTGTGCTCGGTTGGGGGCGTCGTCCAGAGCGCGCCCCGGGGCCCTGAGAGAATCGGTCCATGAGCATGGCACGGCTGCAGCAAGGCCTGTCCCTGACCCTGGTGTTTCTGGCCCTGGGCTGGGCCGGTTGGTGCCTGCACGTGGGGCTGGGTGGTCATGCCCTTTGGGCCTTGGTCTTGCTGTTGCCCCAGGCGCCCATCCTGGGCCTGGAGCTGATGTGGGCCGCCTGGGCGGCCCGTCGCGATGGTGCACGTCGCCCCCTGGGCCAGTCGGCTTGCGCGCCGGAGCCGTTTCCGGGTTGGACCGTTTGGTCGCGTGCTTGGCTGCAGGAGCTGTGGGCCTCGGTGCAGACCTTTGGCTGGCGCCAACCCTGGGCCTACCGGCGATGGCCCGACCACCTGCCCCGCCCAGCACGAGGCCGTCGGGGCGTGCTCTTGGTGCACGGCTTCGCGTGCAATCGGGGTTTCTGGAACCCGTGGATGAAGCGTCTGCGCGCCGCGGGCGTGCCGCATGTGGCGGTGACGATGGAGCCGCCTACCGCGGACATCGCCGTGCAGGCCCTGGGCCTGCAGGAGGCCTGGGACCGCATGATGGCGGCCACCGGTGTGCCGCCATTGCTGGTCGGCCACAGCATGGGCGGTCTGGCGATCCGCAGCTGGTTGGCCTTGCAGCCGGAAGACCTGGCCGTGCAGCACGAGGTGATCACCATCGGCTCCCCCCACCACGGGACGGCGCTGGCGATGATGGCGCGCTCGGAGGCGGGCACGCAGATGCAGTTGCTCAGCCCTTTCATCATGAGCCTGGCTGAGCGCGAGTCGGCTGCCCGCCGTGCACGCTTTACCTGCTACTGGAGTGTGTGCGACAACATCGTGTTCCCTGCGAGCACCGCCACCTTGCCGGGGGCAGACAACCGAGCGGTGCAGGGTCGCCCGCATGTGGCCCTGGCCCACGCCCCGATTGTCCTGGCCGACGTGCTCACCCGAACCGCACCGGGCGGTGCCCTGGGGGACGCTCACGCGGACGCGGCCTGCAGATCGCTATAGTCGTCGGGTCATGGCCAAGCTCTATTTCCGCTATGCCGCGATGAACGCGGGCAAGTCGACCGCCTTGCTGCAAGCGGCCTACAACTACGGCGAACGGGGCATGAAGGTGGTCCTGTTCACAGCCGCTCACGATGACCGAAGCGGCAGTGGCGTGATCGGCTCACGACTGGGGCTGCACAAGACCGTGGACACGTTCGGTGCGCACACCACCTTCAGCCGCGCTGGTTTGCCCGCCGGCGTGGCCTGTGTCCTGATCGATGAGGCCCAGTTCCTCAGCCCTGAACAGGTGCGTCAGTTGCACCGCATGGCCCACCGCGACGATGTGCCGGTGATCTGCTTCGGACTGCGCAGCGACTTTCGAGGCGACGGGTTCCCGGGTGCCATTACCCTGCTGACGCTGGCCGATGACCTGGAGGAGATGAAGACGATTTGCGCCTGCGGCCGAAAGGCGTCCATGAACATGCGCATCGACGATCGCGGCCGTCGGGTGCTCGAAGGTGAGCAGGTGGAAATCGGCGGCAACGAGCGCTACCGCGCCGTGTGCCCCACCTGCTTCTATTCCGATGACGGTGTGGGGCCGGAGCAGGCACCCGGCCTGTTCGGCTGAGCGTCGTCCACCGGCGAGCCCGGGGGCGCCGGATTCACGGCCGTGCCGGTGTCGCCGCGCGTCAACTCAAGCCCAGCGCGACGCGATCCACCGGGTGGTTCTGACCTCCGCGGTGCGCAATCTTGATGGCGCCAATGCGGTTGCCCAATTCGACGCAGCGCTGCAGCGGCCAGTCCCGCTCCAGACCGTAGAGCAGCGCCGCCCGGAAGGCGTCTCCGCAACCGGTGGGGTCGACGATGGCCGCGGCCTGATGACCCGGCACATGGGTGCGCTCGCCCTGCACCCACACTTCGCAGCCCTCGGCACCCAGGGTCACCACGACGCCGCGCAGGTGGGAGCGCGACAAGGCCTCAATGCTGTGGCCAGTGCGTTCGGTCAGCATGCGGGCCTCGTAGTCGTTGACCGCGACCCAGGTGGCTTTCTGCACAAAAGCCTTCAGTTCGTCGCCATTGAACATGGGCAGCCCCTGGCCCGGGTCGAAGATGAAGGGGATGCCCGCATCGTGCAGTTGTTGGGCGTGGACCATCATCGCATCGCGCCCATCGGGCGCGATGATGCCCAGTCGGATGTCCCCGCGGTCGACGGGCACGGGTGTCAGATGGGCTTCACCCATGGCCCCGGGGTGAAAGGCGGTGATCTGGTTGTTGGACTCGTCGGTGATGATGATCGCTTGCGCGGTGTAGTTGTGTTCGATGCTGCGCACGCAACTCAAGTCCAGCCCCCATCCTTCCAACCGGGCCCGGTAGTCGTGACCGTCAGAACCCAGCGCGGCCATGACGATCGGCTCGCCGCCCAAGGCACGATGGGTGTAGGCGATGTTGCCGGCACAACCACCGTATTCGCGGCGCAGCGTGGGCACGAGAAAGGACACATTCAGGATGTGCACCTGTTCGGGCATGATCTGCTGTGCAAAGCGACCATGGAAATTGGTGATGGTGTCAAAGGCCAAGGATCCGCAGATCAGCGCAGGCATGGCGGTGCTCCGTATTGAGATTCGGTTCGGGGATGCAGTGGACGGCCTGCATCGATCAGGGGTAGAAGGTGGAGACGCTAAAGCTGGCAATGGCAGCTGAGTCCAATGCGCGCAGGTCCAGGGTGATCGACACGGCCACTTCGGCACCGGGGGCCAACTGCAACATTGACGGTTGAAGCTCCATCGGGTCGATCATGCGCCGGGCCATCACCTCACCTTGGGCGTCGACCAGCGCCACGTCAAGGGCGGGCATGAGCACCGGCGCGTCCTCGGTGTTGTGCAATTGCACGCGCAGGCGGTGGTGGCCACTGACATCGTCCTGCGACAGGCTGCTGCCCTGCAGCTTGACCGCGTCGATCTTTCGGATGGCCGGCAGTTGGCAGCCAACGCTGCCGCAGAATTGAAGCACCCAGGGTCGCAGTTGGGGCCATGTGTAGGCGATGGGGCCGCGCGCGGCATAGGCGGTCAGGGCCACGAGGGTGATGCACAAGCCCACGATCGCCAGCACACCAGGAAGCGCCGAGGGGCGCGGCTTGGATGGGCCTTGCGGCACGGTGCCTGAAGCGGCCGAAGCCGCCGAAGCTGCCGTTGGCGCCGTGGGCGCCGGCTCAGTCGGTTGCTTCAGGGCGCCCAGGTCGGGCAGTTCCAGGTCGATATCGGGCATCGCCTGAAGGACCGGGGCGGCACCGCCAGCGCGCTCGGCTGCTTGGACGGTCGGCACCTCCAGGGGCTGGCCGCTGGTCGTGGCCAGATGGGCGGCGGCGTCGAACACGTTGGAGCATCCACCGCATCGAACCCACCCCTGGGCTGCGGCCAACTGCGTGCCGGTGATGCGAAAGACGGTTTGGCAATGGGGACAACGGGCGGCCAGGCTCATCCGGGAATCATGCCATGGGGTGAAGAGTCGGCGCCTTCGCGTGCTGCGCGGTCATCAGGATCCAGCCGTCCTCTTCGTCGCTGACCTGCAGGTTCAGCCATGGAGCGTAGGCGTCCTTCAACTCCTGGGCCTGCCGCGCCAAGATCCCGGCCATGACCAGGTGTCCGCCGGGCTGCACATGACGGCACAGCAGCGGCGCCAGCAACTTCAGCGGAGTGGCCAGGATGTTGGCCACCACCAAGGCGTACTCGCCCTGCGCCGCATCCGGCAGGGCAGCGTTCAACGTGATGCCGTTGGCGCGCGCGTTGGCCTGCGTGGCCTGCACGGCCGCGGGGTCAATGTCTACCGCGTCGATCCCGCGGGCGCCGCACAGGCCGGCACCAATGGCCAGAATGCCGGACCCACATCCATAGTCCAGCACCCGAGACCAAGCAGATTGCACCAAGGCGCTGCGGGTGGCGATCCATCTCAGGCACATCCGCGTGGTGGGGTGCGTGCCGGTGCCGAAGGCCATGCCTGGGTCCAGGCGCATCACCTGCTGCGCCTGCGCGGGCGGTTCGTGCCAAGAGGGAACGACCCAAAAGGACTCGGTAATCGAAACCGGTTCGAATTGAGCTTGCGTCAAGCGCACCCAATCCTCTTCGGGGACCGGTTGGATGGCCTTTATGCGGATGCCGGCCGTCCAATCCTGTGCCAAGAGCACGGTGGCGGCCTGGGTGGCGGCCTCTTCGGTTTCGAACGCCGCCCTGAGGACCGAACGGTTCCAAGCTCCCGAGGGCGCGGGCATGCCGGGTTCACCAAACAAAGCCTGCTCCGCATCGGTGTGGGCGTCGGCGTCTTCTACCGAAACCGACACCGCGTCGAGTTGATCCACCAACGCGTCGGACACATCTTCCACCAGATGCGCCGGCGCGTGCAGCACAAGTTCGGACAGGGCCATGATCGATGGACGGGCGCTGGCTCAGCGCCGGTGGCCGTTGAGCCAGTGCTCCAGGTAGTGAATGCTGGTGCCCCCTTCGATGAACTTCGCATCGGCCATCAGTTCCCGGTGCAGCGGGACATTGGTCTGAATGCCCTCCACCAGGGTTTCGGAAAGCGCCGTGCGCATGCGGGCCAGGGCCTGGTCGCGCGTGTCGCCATGGCAGATGACCTTGCCGATCATCGAGTCGTAGTTGGGCGGTACGAAGTAGTTGGTGTAGACATGAGAGTCCACGCGCACCCCCGGGCCCCCCGGTGGGTGCCACATCGTGATCCGGCCAGGTGAGGGCGTGAACTTGTAGGGGTCCTCCGCGTTGATGCGACATTCGATGGCGTGGCCACGCATCTCGATGTTGCGCTGGGCGAAGGGCAGCTTTTCCCCGGCGGCGACTCGGATCTGCATCTGCACGATGTCGATCCCGGTGACGAGTTCGGTGACCGGATGCTCCACCTGCACCCGGGTGTTCATTTCGATGAAGTAGAACTCGCCGTCTTCAAAAAGGAATTCAAAGGTGCCGGCACCCCGGTAGCCGATCTTCTTGCAGGCCGCTGCGCAGCGGTCACCAATCTTTTCGATCACACGGCGCGGGATGCCGGGCGCCGGGGCCTCCTCGATGATCTTCTGATGGCGCCGCTGCATCGAGCAGTCTCGCTCGCCCAGCCACACCGCGTTGCGGTGTTCATCGGCCAGCACCTGGATCTCGATGTGGCGAGGGTTCTCGAGGAACTTTTCCATGTACACCGCGGGGTTGCCAAAGGCCGCTGCGGCTTCGCTGCGGGTGGTCTGCACCGCGTGCAGCAGGGCCGCTTCGGTGTGCACCACGCGCATGCCGCGCCCGCCGCCACCGCCGGCGGCCTTGATGATCACGGGGTAGCCGATCGAGCGGGCGATGCGGATGATTTCCTTGGGGTCCTCCGGCAAGGCGTCCGGCGAGCCGGGCACGCAGGGCACGCCGCTCTTGATCATGGCCTGTTTGGCTGAGACCTTGTCGCCCATGATGCGGATGCTCTCGGGCGTTGGCCCGATGAAGACAAAGCCGCTTTTTTCCACGCGTTCGGCGAAATCGGCGTTTTCCGACAGGAAGCCATAGCCGGGGTGTATGGCCTCGGCATCGGTCACCTCGGCGGTGGAGATGATCGCCGGCATGTTGAGGTAGCTCTGCGCCGACGGGGCGGGCCCGATGCACACCGCCTCATCGGCCAGCTTCACATACTTGGCCTCCCGATCGGCTTCGGAATACACCACGACCGAGCGGATGCCCATTTCCTTGCAGGCGCGTTGGATTCGAAGGGCGATTTCCCCTCGATTGGCAATGAGAATTTTCTTGAACATGCCCCATGGAGCCGCTTGGGCCCCACCTCACGGTTATTCGATGATGAACAGGGGCTGGCCGAATTCCACGGCTTGACCGTTTTCGCACAGGATCTGCGTGATCGTGCCGCTCTTGTCGGCCTCAATCTCATTCATGATCTTCATGGCTTCGATGATGCAGATGGGCTCACCTTCCTTGATCGTCTGGCCCACTTCGGCAAAGGGCTTGGCACCGGGGCTGGCGGCCCTGTAGAAGGTGCCCACCATGGGCGACTTGACGGGATGGCCGGCCAGCTCAGCCGGTGCTGGCGCGGGTGCAGCGGCCGCCGATCCTGCGGCCGGCGCCGCGGCCGGTCCTGCGGGGGAGGGTGCCGCCGCGGGTTCGGGCACGGTGGGAGCGGCCAGGGCCATGGGCATCGCCGCGGCCGAGGCGCCGGCCTTCACGATCCGAACCTTGCCCTCTGCCTCCGTGATCTCGAGCTCCGAGATGTTGGACTCCGACACGAGGTCGATCAGTGTTTTCAGCTTTCTCAGGTCCATGCAGTCTCCGGGTCAGTTTTGAAGCCAAGGTGATGCGATCAGGCTCCAATGGCTGACGATCTGTTTTCAAATGGCGGGAACTTCGCGCGCTTGAAGTGCCCGCAGTGTACGCGCAGGCCGGGGGGGCACCGCCGGGGCTCAGAGCGTTTGGGCCCACTGCGCCAGTTGCGCGGCCTGCAATTCACCCATTTGGCGGCGCACGATGGCCCCCTTGGCGTCGGCCAAGACGGTGTAAGGCAGGCCGCCGCCCGTGTTGCCCAACGCGCGGGCCAGGCCAGACCCGTCTGCGCCGGCCAAGGCCACCGGGAACCCAACCGGGCTGCGTGCCAAAAAGGCCCTGACCGGCTGTGGGCCGTCCACGGCAACTCCAAGCATTTGTAGCCCTTTGTCGCGGTACTGTGCGTAAAAAGCGTCTAAAAGGGGCATCTCTCTTACGCAGGGAGGGCACCAGGTGGCCCAGAAATTGATCACGAGTGGCCGACCGCGCAGATGGGACAGCTGCAAGTCGGTGCCCGAGGGCTGGGGCAGGGTCAGCGCCCAGAAGTCTTCGCCCAGGTGCTCAGGGCTGGAGACCGCTGCGGGACCACCGGCGGCGGTGGCCGGTGGGGCCAGGGCGGCGGCGCCTGGAGCTCGGCTTTGCCACCAGAACGCCCCCGCACCCGCGGCCAAACCGAGGGCGC
>RFTU01000200.1 GCA_009923315.1 Betaproteobacteria bacterium | reverse complement strand
GATGGCCTCAGTCGGCCTTGAGGCCACCGCTGACATCGACGGCGGTGATCTTGCCGCCCATGCGCTGCACCAGGCGCATGGTTTCGTTCATGCGGGTGTAGGGCACGTTCATGACCACATCCGCCGTGCGGGAGTAGTCGTTGTTGGCCAAGCCGGTGACGGTCAATGCCACCTGGCGGTCGTTGCTGTAGCTGGTGCCGCGGTTGCCGGAGGAAACCTTCATCGGATCAACGGGGGAACGGGGTGGAAACGATCAGGGGGGCGCCGGGCCTCAATTCACCGGCGTGATGCTGGCGATGCGGCCGCCTTCGCGGTGGATCTGCTGCTGGTACTCCAGCAGCTTGTTGAAGGGGATGAAGCGCACGCGGTTGCTGCGCTTGTGCAGGCGGTAGTTGTTGAAGCCGGTGATCTCCACGCGGAAGGTGCGGCCCTCTTCGCCGGAGCCCACGCCCTGGCGGGTCACCCCATCGGTGGCCACCTTGCGGAACACATTGCCCTTGGCCATCGGGCTCACCACCGGCACCGGCTGTTCGGCGTGCACGGAGGGGTTGAGGCGCGACTGGTTCTTGGTGATGTCGCCTTTGATCGAGGCGGCGGTGCCGCGCACCAGCTGCAGCATGTAAGAGAACTGCAGACCCTGCTGGCCGGCGGAGTAGTTCCAGCCGTGCAGGTAAGGCACGCCCTCCTCACCGAAGCGCTCCTGGTACTCAGCGCTGTCGAGGTAGGAATCGATCTCGGCGTCGTAGCCCTGCTCCTGCAGGATCGTGAAGTGGTGCAGCATCTCCGCCTTGTTCTGGGGAGCGCGGCCCAGCAGGTGCTTGAAGTTGAGCTCGATGAAGCGGTAGGGGTTGGTGCTCTCGAAAAACTTCTTGCGGTAGAGGCCGCTCTTGGCCACCTGGCGCACAAACTCGCGCACGCTCAGATAACCGCGCTTGAACAGCGACTCCGGTCCTTCCAGCCGCTCGCTGGCCATCACGTACTGGTTGCCGAGCACCTGCAGATACACGGCACGGATCAGGGCCGCCTTGTCGTCCGACGAGCCGGTGATCCAGTTTTCGTTGACACGGGTGTTGGCGTAACGCTCGATGCCCAGGTAGGCAGCGTTGGCAAGGGTCATGGGACTTGGGGAGGCTTGCGGGGAGGCGTGCCTGCCAAAGAAGGAAGACGCGCCGCGTGCGGCAACCAGCGCAAATTGGTGCCAGAGCCGGATCCTATGGGGCCCGTTTGCGCTGCTTGCGCGCCTTTCAGAAACGTTACAAAACTCAGGTCTGGCGCCCGCTCTCAGGGCCGGTACCATCCGCCCAAATCGCTCCCGGCCACAGGCATGTCCCCCCATACATCCCCTGTTTCAACCGGCATCACCGCCCCGCTGCAGCAGCGGCTGAGCGAACAGCTGGAAAGCCTGAGCCAGGTGGGGGAGCTGCTCACCCTGCGGCTGCTGGAGCTGGAGGAGCGGCTGGAGGGTCTGGAGCGGCACCTGGCGGAGCTGCCGGCGGGCCTGGAGCCTGACGCCGACGCCACCGGCAGCCT
>RFTU01000199.1 GCA_009923315.1 Betaproteobacteria bacterium | reverse complement strand
GAAGGGTCCGACGGTAGGGGATCCCCCTGCCGGAAGGCTCCCGAGCTCCGCCGGAGGCCTCCCGTCCCAACGGTCGGGGGAGCGCGATCGCGGTTGATGCGGTACTCTGCGGGGTGGTCGCACCTGCCCTTTACGGGTGGTGTAAGTCGGTGTTACACTGACTTCCGAGATCAGGCACACAGCACGGCGTAGGGGGGCAGGCCCCCGCGGTTACCGGCGGGCTAAAGCGGCAGGTAGGGGTAGGCACCCTGCCGGCGGGTCGCGTAAGGCGATGGTGACGCGACGGGTGGTGAGAGGGTGGCCTCCCGCCTTGGGGAGGCGCGCAAGAGCGGCCTACGGCGATGCTCTTGACGCCGTAGGCATGCCCTCAAAAGGACGCTCCCTGATCTCGGGAGTGCATAGGTGTGGCTTACATCGCACCAGTGGTGGGGGGCGATCTCTACGGCAGCTTCGCTATCGAGTGGGTCAAGGATCACGGGCCGTTCGACCTGATGACCACGGTGACCTGTGATCAGGACCGTCGGCTCGCGATGCTTCGGAGCCTTCCACCAGGCACGCAACGGCATGGGCAGCGGTATCGGGAGCCCACCCATGCCCCGATGACCACCGACACATTCGCACGCTTGTTCGACAAGGGCACGCGGGACCTTGAGCGCGCAATCGGGCAGCGGGTGGTGGCATGGACGTGCCTCGAATGGCAACGCAACGGGTGGCCTCACTCGCACAGCGTGATGCGCTTTGAGCGGTTCGACCCCGATGCCACGTATCGCTCAGTGATCGCGGCCTACACTCCGGTACTGGGACGTGTCGACGTGCAACGGCCACGGGGCCAACAGGACGTGTCGGCGTACGTCGTCAAGTACATGCTCAAGCAAGACGCGGGGGCGCTCCGGGTGCATCCGGCAACGGGCAACGTCCGGCGCTACTTGCGGTCGATGGTGACGGGGTAGACACGATGGCAACGCGGCGATCGGTACGGATGATGTTGTCAGTGACTCCAGAGGTCCGGGAGCTACTGGAGGCGTACGGGCAGCGGATGGGCATACCGGCGTCAACAGCGGCGGTGCAGGTTCTGGAACAGCATGCGCCGGTACTTCGGGCCATCGTTGATCTGCCCGGCGGCCCGATGACGGCGGCCCTTGCGCGTGAGGGCATCCGGCAGGTGCTGGGTGCAGCGATTGGCGATGACGGGGAGGCCGACGTTGAGGCGTACGCGGCTTACCGGCAGGCAGCGGAACGTCTTGTCGAGACGGAGGCGGAAGCTCGCGCGTGGCAGGTTGTTGAGGCTTCGCGCGCGGTGCGGGCGGTGGTGGTGCCAACGACGGAGTAGCAGGGTGACGGCAACGGTGGGGCAACGGGTGGCGGTGGACGCCTGGCGATCTCGTCCGGTCAGTGCAGGGCTCACGTACCTGCGCGATCGGCTCCTGCGCACGGCACGGCGGGCAGGGCGGTACCGGGTCCTCGCAGACGGGGATCGCGGTGCGCGTCTCGACCGGCAGCGGGCCGAATGGGCAGCGGCGGATACGCAGAC
>RFTU01000198.1 GCA_009923315.1 Betaproteobacteria bacterium | reverse complement strand
TGGGCATGAAGCTGCACGAGGACTGGGGCACCACGCCCGCGGCCATCGACAACTGTCTGAACGTGGCGGAGGAAACCGACACGCAGGTGGCCATTCACACCGACACGCTCAATGAGAGCGGCTTCGTGGAGGACACCATCGCCGCCTTCAAGGGTCGCACCATCCACAGCTTCCACACCGAGGGCGCGGGTGGCGGCCACGCGCCCGACATCATGAAGGTGGTGGGCCTGGCCAACGTGCTGCCGTCTTCGACCAACCCCACGCGGCCCTACACCGTCAACACCATCGACGAGCATCTGGACATGCTGATGGTGTGCCACCACCTGGATGCGGGGATTGCCGAAGATCTGGCCTTCGCCGAAAGCCGCATCCGCCGCGAAACGATTGCGGCCGAAGACATCCTGCACGACCTGGGTGCCATCAGCATGTTCAGCAGCGACAGCCAGGCCATGGGCCGGGTCGGCGAGGTGATCATCCGCTGCTGGCAGACGGCGCACAAGATGAAGGTGCAGCGCGGGGGGCTGACGGGTGACACCGAGCGCCACGACAATGCGCGGGTCAAGCGCTACATCGCCAAGCTTTCCATCAACCCGGCGCTGACCCACGGTATTGCGCATGAAGTGGGCAGCATCGCGCCGGGCAAGTGGGCCGACTTGGTCCTGTGGCGCCCGGGCTTCTTCGGCGTGAAGCCCAGCTTGGTGCTCAAGGGCGGCTTCATCGCCATGGCCGCCATGGGCGACCCCAACGCCAGCATTCCCACGCCACAGCCGGTGCACATGCGCCCCATGTTTGGCTCCTATGGCGGTGCGCTGACCACCACCTCCATCACCTTCCTGAGCCAGGCAGCGGTGGCCGCCAGCGTGCCGCAGCGCCTGGGACTGCGCAAGTCGATCTCTTCGGTACGAGGCTGCCGCAGCGTGCGCAAGGCCGACATGGTGCACAACCACTGGACACCTCACATGGAGATCGACGCGCAGACTTATGACGTGCGAGCAGACGGCGAGTTGCTGACCTGCGAGCCGGCCACCGAGCTGCCGATGGCGCAGCGGTATTTCCTGTTCTGAGCCTCTGGAACCGCAGGTTCTCAAGACCAACCGCCGCATGTTGACCGTCGACAAGCTGATGAGCCGACCCCACCTGGCGCCAGTGCTGATGAATCGCCTGGCGACGGTGGAGCTGGATTGGGACACGCGGCAGAAGAGCCGCTTCGAAGCGCACGATTCCGAGGGCGTGCGCCTGGCGGTGTTTCTGCCGCGGGGCAGCGTGGTGCGTGGCGGGGACGTGCTGGTGGCCGAAGACGGCTCGATGCGCCGCGTGGTGGCACAGGCGCAGGCG
This sequence comes from Betaproteobacteria bacterium, assembly GCA_009923315.1. Classification (GTDB taxonomy): domain Bacteria; phylum Pseudomonadota; class Gammaproteobacteria; order Burkholderiales; family Burkholderiaceae_C; genus RFTU01. The sequence continues at coordinate 276 of RFTU01000198.1, read as the reverse complement.
CTGCTGAAGGTGCGCATCTGTGCGCAGCACGGCACGCCGTTCGACCTGTTGCGTGGGGCCTACCACCTGGGCAACCGCCATGTGCCGCTGGAATTGAGGCCCGATGCGCTGAAGCTGGAACCCGACCCGGTGCTGGCCGAGATGCTGCAAGGCCTGCACCTGATCGTGGAGGAGGTGCGTGAGCCCTTCGAGCCCGAGGGTGGTGCCTATGGGCGTGGGGCGCTGATGGGCCACTCACATGGGAGCGCCCACGGTGATGCGCACGGGCACTCACAT
>RFTU01000197.1 GCA_009923315.1 Betaproteobacteria bacterium | reverse complement strand
GTGAGGGTGATTCCGAAGTCCGCAAGCAGTGTTAAAAAAATGATCCATTAAATCAATGGCTTACTTGCGGACTAATCGAGAGGGTTTATTTTTCCATACGCTAGGCGGAGGAAACAGCCTTGCTTTTGTCGTACCGAGCGTTGGCGCGAGGAAGCTAAGGGCGGTTGCGGGTGGGTGATGGCACTAGAATAAGGTTTCAAGTTCCAAGCCAGTCTGACTACTCAGTCCATTTGAAAGAGATTCCGTAGCGACCATTCGAATCTCTTCTGCCCCGCCAGAACAAGTCCTGCTAACTCGCTCAGTCGAGCTGTCAGGCGCTCAGAGCCCCGCACCAAGCGGGGCTTTTTGCTATGTGCGCCCAGCATGGGCGCACATCTGCGGGTGCGAGTCCCGCTGCGAGCTGGTCACAGTGAGCAAAGCGAAGCGCAACTGCGTGAGGGTGACCGAGCGTGGGAAGGAAGCGTGGAGCGTAAGTCGCGAGCCGATGAACAAGAACCGGATAGAAGGCGTTGCCAAGCAGGGCGAGTGGGCATGGAACCACAAAGCTCTTGTGACCAAGGCAAGGTGGCGTAAATGCGGCGGTTGTGCGATGAAGGTGTGCGTTCTTACCTGGGGAGATCTCGCCTTGTGCCTGAAAGGGCGACGGCGCTGCCGGAGCGAGAAGTCAGCAGAGGTCGTAGTAGCTGGAGCCGGGGCCGCTGAGGCCACAAGGCGATAGCCAAGGACCGAACGAGAGTAAGTGAGCGAGGACAAGGGGATGTCAAAGGCCATGCGTCAGATGCTGGGGCAACCCGGGCGGGCAGGAGAGCGGCACGGTGAAGCCGTGAGTGATCTTGCCAGCGACGAAGCCTGCGGCCCGCCTCTTGAGCATCCGCGCACAGGGTCGGCAAAGCAGCTGGCAGGCACAGGTGGCCTGCTGGAGGCGGCGCTGACGAGACAGAACCTGCAACTGGCGTGGAAGCGAGTTAAGGCCAACAAGGGCGCAGCTGGGGCGGACGGGCTCGACATTGAGCAAACTGCCCAACTGCTGCGCCAAAGCTGGCCAGACATTCGTCAAGCCCTGCTGCAGGGCACCTACCGGCCCAGTCCGGTACGCAAGGTGTTGATTCCCAAGCCGGACGGTAGCCAGCGCGAGCTGGGCATCCCGACGGTGACAGATCGATTGATCCAGCAAGCACTGTTGCAAGTGCTGCAACCGCTGATCGACCCCACCTTTAGCGAACACAGCCACGGGTTTCGCCCCGGCCGGCGTGCGCATGATGCGGTCAAGGCCGCGCGGGCGTACGTGCAGTCGGGCAAGCGCGTGGTGGTGGACGTGGACTTGGCCAAGTTCTTTGACCGAGTCAACCACGACATCCTGATCGACAAGCTCAGAAAACGCATCGATGATGCTGGCGTGATCCGGCTGATTAGAGCGTACCTGAACACCGGGACCATGGACAGTGGTGTGATGGTCGATCGCCATCTGGGCACGCCGCAAGGCGGACCGCTGAGCCCATTGTTGGCTAACGTGCTGCTCGACGAAGTGGACAAGGCGCTGGAGGTGCGGGGTTACAGCTTCGCGCGCTACGCCGACGACTGCAACGTCTACGTAGGCAGCAGACGAGCCGGCGAGCGGGTG
>RFTU01000196.1 GCA_009923315.1 Betaproteobacteria bacterium | reverse complement strand
AGCGCCCTGTATCTTGGGCCGCTTTTCCAGGGCTTCTAAGTGAGAGATCACGCACATTCAATCCATCGCTATAGCCCACATTGCCATGCTTGGCGAGCAATGCTGAAAGTGCGACAAACTCGGTGCGCTGCATGCCGATGGCACGCTTTAATTGTTCTAGGGTTTGGATAGCATCGTTAGACGACTTAAAATTTGAACCGATCACCTGATCACGAAGACCAAGCGCTGTCTCTTGCAGTGAAGACTGCATGAGCTTTGTTAGGGTTTCCCTAACAGCACTGAGATCAAGGATCAGACGCTGGGCAGAGCGGCTTAGGCGCTCATCAACGCTCAGTGAGTCCGATGTCCATTTAGCGGGGAGACGCTCAAGCGAGTTGCTTACCGCAAAGGCTTTCTCATTGGATCGCCCAAGCCCCTTTGCCAGCATGTCAGATACCGCGTATTGATCAAGCCAGGTGCGCTGAAAACCAATTGATCTTAAAAGTGAATCGGCAAGCGCAACTTGCTCACGGGCACCTTTGGCTTGCTTTACATCGATAAGCTCATCTACTGAGACCGACTCAGCCATTGGCTTATCCATCACATGGCTTATCGCTTCAAGACAAAGCAAAGCGTCTTGCCGGGTGCGATTAAGCCAATAGCTCAATAGCGCACTTGCGAGCAGTTCATGGCCTTGGGTACGTGCAAGATCAATGGCCATCTCACCTTGCAGTTCTGCCCGATCAGACACATGCTTATCGAGATGCCGCAAAGTGTTGCTAAAAACGTCAAAGCGATTAAGGCGCTCTTGATCAAACACTCTAGCAAGCGATGAGGAAAGCGCAATGTTCACAATCAGTGCGCGCTCGTAGCGAATAAGTCTTTCAAAATCATCGCCCACACCGGCAAGCTCATTGAGAGACTTAAAAAACGCAACGTTTTGATCATCAAGCGTACTCAGTGCGCCATCAACATCATCGGTGACTTGAAAGACATCACCAATGGCCTTACCAAGTGCGCGCTGCGCATCATCGCCCATCTGGGCAAGGTCTGAACGGACAAGCCCTAGCGCGGATCGAATCGCATCGAGCATGCTCACCCATTCAATGGCTGACTTTTCAGTGGCTACCGAAGCTAGATCAACGATGAGTGCTACATCTTCAAGCGGTCTGCGTAGTGCAAAACTTAGGCTCCATGCGCAATAAAAAGGATCTGCTTGCACGCTTCCCCATGCTTTGGTGTGCTTATCTTGAAGACTAAGCACATCAAGGCTTTGCTTTTGCGCATGGGATGTAAAACGCGCATCCACATCAAAGCCTTGGCCTTCATACTTTTCAACCCAGGCAAGCGCCTCATCGATCAGTGCGATCGCTTCATCAATCGGCTTATCAAGCGCATGCCTTCGGGAATCGATCGCTTCGATTGCATGGGCTTTAAAAAGCGCTGTGACGTAAAGCCCCATCTCGATGATCACATCGATCAGCGCAGCTTGAAGCCTTACATCGAGCGTTTGGGCTTGAAGGGCTAACTTGATGCCTCCCCAAAGCGCTTGATCATTCACCCCAAATCCTCTCGAAGCTTAAAGCGCATCAACTCAAACACCGTTTGCCTAAAGCCCGTTGAGGGATTAACGACCTCTAGCTCTGCTTCATACTCACCGGCTTCGCGATC
>RFTU01000195.1 GCA_009923315.1 Betaproteobacteria bacterium | reverse complement strand
CACCACGGTGGTGCTGTCCTTCAGCGGACGGGAGTCGGCGGTGGCCTCCCTTTCCGCCTGGCAACGGGTGCGCACCGCGGCCCCACGCCTCGTCTGCGGGCTGTGTTCGGTCTACCCGGAGGCTGGCTCAGCGGGTACGACGGTGGTGGCGCAGGTGCTGACCACCGCCGGTGGGGCGCGTGACCTGCTGGCACCCCTGCTGGCCATCGGCCCGGCCCAGACCGAGATCGTCGAGCGCGACTGGTGGGACGCCTATGCGTGGTACATCACGCCGGTCTCACCCAACTACTCCTTCTGGGATCGGTCCCTGTATGCGGAGTCCGAGATTCCGTCCGATGGGATCGACCGGCTGGTGCGGGCCGTGTCGGGCTTTCCGCGTCCGGGCAGTGGGCGGGATGGCGCCGTTGCGCTCTTCGGATGGGTGGGCGGCGCCGTGAGCGATGTGGCGCCACAGGCCACGGCCTACGTGCACCGCACCGCGCAGAGCCTGGTTGAAATCGCGGCTTCGTGGCCGACCGTGTCGACGCCCGCGGGCGTGGAGCCGATTCCCGCCGACATCCGGGAGTGGTCCGAGCGCGTGTGGGAGATCGTCCGGCCCTTTTCAAACGGACGGTCTTACCAGAACTTCCCCGACCCCGAACTTCAGGGTTGGTCGGAGGCCTACTACGGCAGCAACCTTCCCCGCCTGAAGGCCCTCAAGCGACAGTGGGACCCCGACAACGTGTTCAGCCACCCACAACCCATCCCGGCCTCGGCCATGGGGGGAAGCCTCGTGGATCCTGGTCTGCGGACCCGGGTGTCGCGGGGCGCCCCGTTTTCGACGAGGGCCCACCTCGGCCCGGCGGCTGTCACCGCTGCCGTGGCGAACGGTCGCCCATGGCGTTTGGCGCACCGCTGGCGCCCGCCTCAAGGGGTGGCGTGACGGGCCCCGGCGGTCCGCGAAGGGCCTTCAGGTCAGGGCCAGCCCGAGGTTCTCCTGCTTGATCAATTCGCTCAGGGACTCGACGGTGTAGCGGGGTTGCCCATCGGGCCCCAGGATGTCCTTGAACGCATCCGAGTAGGCTTGCAGGAAAGCCTGCTTGAGCGCCGCTCCATGGGCCTCATGCCTGAAGTGGGTACCCTGTTCCACCGCCCGCTTCACGTCGACCAGCATGTCATGGCCGGCGGGGTCCCGTGGCGCGAACTGCGCCGGCTCGCTCCCCTCGGTTTCCACCCGATCGATGAAATTGAAGGCTGCCCCGGCCAGGTCGATCGCGGTGAATGGAAGTCTCCGTGGACCAGGGTACGCAATCCCCCGGTGGTCAGGGGCTCTTCACTGATAAGGTGGGTGCGATGAAAGGCGGCAAGGGCGGCCCCCATGTCCGCAGCCGCCTTGCGGGCCGTTTCCTGGTTGTCACCCTCCAGCACTTCACCCAGACCCTTGCCCTGGGCAGCCGGCAGAAGGTTGACCTGGTGCTCGACGCGTGCGCGATGGCTGATGTGGCCATCTTTGTCGACGGTGCATTTGACGTCCGGCCGGTACCGGAAGGTGGCCGCGGCCATCGCCAGCTTGAACTGGCCGCCACCGGGCACCGCGATCTCGGAGTGCCGTGCCAGCGCACTGCCCTGAACCAGGTCCAACTTCTCATCTTCAAAGGCCTGGCCCACCCA
>RFTU01000194.1 GCA_009923315.1 Betaproteobacteria bacterium | reverse complement strand
CAAGATAAACAAGATAAACAAGATAAACAAGATAAACAAGATAAAATTATAGGAAATACAAATACCAATGTGGCGACAGAAGCGGTTATGGGAATAGATGAGAAAGTACTATTTTTGATGAAAACTCTTGAACCAGATATATATGATATATATGAGACAGAGAATGCGAATGATAAATCTATCGGAATTGCTCTGGTTCAAACAATGAATGATAGTAAAATATTGCGGACAGCATTTAGAGATAAGAATGCTATGACGGTTATCAAGTTTGCCTGTGTTTATAATGACAAGTTTAAAAAATGGCGCGCAGTTCGTCAAATGTTCATTTCATAATTGCAGGGAGTTTGTCATGTGATTTGTAATTAACTAAAGTAAAATCGCTATATGTAAGGGATTCAATCCATTTTATCTTATCATCTATAGATGTCTCAATAGCTGGCGCATCCTTTTCAATAATAACACGAGGACTTTCATATATCTCCAATTCTATTTGTTTTTTTACTTGCTCTACATGTTCTTCATAGATATGAGCATCACATAATGATAAACTTACTTCAGACGCCTTCATATGTAATACATGAGCAATTATTTGCGTAAATAGTGCACAACTAGCAATATTAAAAGGAAGACCTAAGAATAAATCCGAGCTTCGCATAGTTAAATGACAACATAAACCATTCTTTGTTTTATTAAAGATATACATGATATGACAAGGTGGCAATGCCATAATATTTAAATCTATAGGATTCCAAGCAGACAATACGGCGCGCCTGCTATTTTCCATAAGCAATTCTGAAATTACATATTTAACTTGGTCTATACCTTTAGCAACTGCCGTCGTGGCATTTGTATCTTCTTCATTACCGTCTTTTAGTTTTTCAGGTATATATTTTTTGCCAAACATACGCCATTGCCATCCATAGACAGGACCCAATTCGCCCTCTTCGTAATCATTGAGACCTACACTATCTAAATATTCGCGCGTTGAATTGCCATTCCAAATATTAACATTTTTTTCTTTAAGTTCGTTGGCATTTATTGAGCCTTTGAGAAACCACAATAATTCTTCAACAATCCCTCTAAAAAAAACCTTTTTGCTTGTTATCAAAGGAAAGGCTGTGGAAATATTATCAAACTTAATCATACACCCAAAATGCGAAAATACATTGCCATTTCTCGTATTTTTAAACTCGCCATTCAAGGTATCTTTAAGCAGATTAATATAGCCTTCTTCATTTTTATAAAACATAGTTAAAATGAAAATACAATATAAGATATTATGTTGTTTACTATTTATATATGTTATTATAATAGATAATTATCATAGTATGAAGGATTGTCCAAGCGAGAAAATATTGAATCCTATTACTAATAGATGCGTTAATAAGAAAGGTAAAATAGGCTCTAAAATATTAAAGAAAGATATTAGTATTAGTATAAACATAAGCAACGAACACAATAGCTGTTTTATAGATAGTCTTTTAGTAGCACTATTTCATTTTAAGAATAGAGTTATATACAATATGTTCTTTAGAACTAAACATACATTGGAACACAAATATGCTCAAAGGATTCAGTCCGAATTATATAACATATATAGGTATATCAATAAAAACGAAGACATAGAAAATAAGAACTGTAGTATGATAAGAAAATA
>RFTU01000193.1 GCA_009923315.1 Betaproteobacteria bacterium | reverse complement strand
ATGGCGCCCATGCCGATCACGATAATGAACGGCACGACGGTCCACGCGATTTCCACCGCCACGCTCTCGTGGAACTGCGCCGGCTTGTGGCCCAGCGACTTGCGGTGCTTGAAGATGGAATAGAACATCACGCCAAACACGGCCACGAAGATCACCAGGCAGATCACCAGCATGGCGATGTGCAAGTTGGAGACATCGGCGGCGATGCGGGTGGCCGCCGGGTGCAGGTTCAGCTGGTTGACCGCCGGGCCGCCGGGCAGGTCGTTCACCGTAGACGCTACGGCGGCGGACATGCCCGACAGGCAAGCCAGTGCGAGCGCGGCATGGCGTGCCGGCCCTGCGAAAAGGTGGTCCATCTTCATCATCGTCACTTCAGTTCAAAACCTCGCCAGGCGCTGCCGGTGCGGTTTGCACACGCAGCGCCAGACGCAACTCCCGCGCCAGCATCTGGCGCCACTCGGGCCGCAAATAGCGGCCCACACATGTCTTGCGGCCCGCGCCGGAGAGTTCCAGCAGCGAGCCCTGTCCCTGAGCCGGCTCCACCCGCAGCCAATCGGCGCGGAACTCCGAGCGCTCCACCCGGTTGCCGCAGTGGTGTTCCACCGCCAGCGTCGAGTTCTTCAAGGTGATGGTTTCGTGGTCGGCCGCGTGTCGGGCGTACACGAGCAGGGCCAGTCCCAGGAGCACGAGTTCCAACCCGGCAAAGTACAAGACCGGCACCGCACCGAACCAGGCGAAGACCGACGCGATCGACAGCGACACCAAGCACACCACGGAATATGCCGCCAGCACCTGACGCGGAGCCAACGAGCAGTTGCGGCGCATGACCCAGCGCAAGCCGCCGCCCACGCTGTCGTCCAGCGCAGCGGCCCGCCAGGGGGCGCCCAGGGCAGCCATGCCCGGCAGGTTCATTGATGCGGAAGTCGGTGTCATGTCGTACTGCGCGCCGGTCGGGATGGTCTGCACAGGCCACAGGAAGGGTCGCCTTGCAAGCCCCAATTCAGCGGGGCGCAGTGTACTCCAGCGAACCGGGAGAACCCCAATACCCTCTGGCCATCCTAGAGAGGGCGGCGCGGGGCTTGCACCATGTGGCGCATGTCCTCCAGCGACACCGCGGTCAGCGCTTGCATGCGGCTGCGCGGCGCAGGACGAAACGCATGGCCGTAGATGACCTCGAAGGTCAGCGCAATCCGCCCATCGGGGCCGGCCGTGCGCTGCAGGGCCGCCTTCAAGACGGCCTGCCAACGGGGGGTTCGGCACCCCGCGTGGCGAGCGGGGTGGGCATTGCGGCCCAGGGTGCGCAATTCGGCCAAGGCCGATTCGGCATCCGCCCAGGTCAGGGTTAGGGACTCCTGGTCCATGACCGGATCGGCAAAACCAGCGGCCACCAGGTCGTCGCCCCAGTCGTGCATGTCGCGAAAGGGCTGAGCGGGTGGGCCCCAGCCGGCTTCGTCCCACACCTGGCGCAGTTCTCGCAAGGTGTCGGGGCCCCACGTGCTGAACATGAGGCAACCATCGATGGCCAGGCACGCGTGCCAGCGCTGCAAGACCTGCCGCGGTTGGTGATGCGTGTGCAGGCCGAGGTTGGACCACAGGAGCTGCCCGTGGGCCTGGGGCACGTCGTGTTCGAGAAAGCCCGTGGTGGACCTGCGCGAGGCCGCTGGGGGCTGGGGGTGCGCGG
>RFTU01000192.1 GCA_009923315.1 Betaproteobacteria bacterium | reverse complement strand
TATTATATACATTATAAATGATATGAAATATTTATATGATATCGGCTAATACTCCTATCAATTAGTTTTCCTTAGATATCGCGAGATAAGGGCAAGGGCACTGATATCAACCTTTTCGGGCAATTTTTTAAGAGCACACAGTTTCTTTCTTTTTACTGGCGGAATAACAATAGCATCATAGGACAAAACGATAGGTATATCTTGAATATTCATAGGCATTTTGTTCAATAAAAATAAATCAATTATGATATGACAAAATCATTTTTTATATTTTACTTGCTTCTTTTTATTCAATCATATTTAATAAGTTTATCAAGGAAGTTTTGAGAGGCCTCGTGGGTCAATTTATAGTTCTTTAAGATATATAAAATAGTTCGGCATTCAACCTTTGTAATAGTACCACCGTCAAAAATCTTGACGAGCAATTTATTAGAATCATCTACCGATATTCTTCCATCGCCCTGACCTTTTATTAACTCGTCGGCCATCGTTAATAATCCAGCATCAAAATTTAAACCATCAATTACTTTGTAATAACTAACCTTATTCTCCATTTATTATAATAAGAGAAAAGTTTTGAATAAAAATAAACTAACGCTTTCTTGTAAATACTTGCGCGTTAATGTTAATGTTAATGTTAATGTTAATGTTAATATTGTCCCGCGAGTTTGTAATATATAGGGGCAAATGTGTTTGCGATTGGAGTGTCCGTAATGAATTCGCTAATAGCAAAATAAGTAATAGCGAGCATAGCAATACGTCCGTTATTCAACTCTTTCAATTCCAATAAACGCTTGTTTTTTACATTATTTGTGGTATAAATATTTAGAGGGTCAAATCCCAAATCTCCTGGAATACTTTCAATTTCATAATTTTTGGCAATATTGGCAGATTCAAGAGTCGTCGCGAATATAATAATTGCCATAAAAAATGCCGGATTAATATTATTGAGACCTCCATTCAATAGCGAGGGTGTTTTGCCACTAACAGTAAGCAAATTATCGCTGTTAATAATTTTAGAAAGATATGGATGATAAAGTTCAGCCAAAGGCCATCCTACACTTCCCAACATAGCAAGGCGTCCGTGTTTAATCTCGGCTTCACGGTATCTTCGCAATGTACTAATGCTCGTAGAACAATTTAGTGGGTCAAAACCTTTATTACCGATAAATACCGAAGCTTCACCGTCGGCCAAAATAGAATTCTTATCAAGGAGCCCGAAATTGATGGCATTTCTAACAAACAGGTTTCCGCCATTACGCAATCCAAACTTTTTAATATTACTTAATCTATCAAACTCTAAGTAATCAATCTCGCCATCATTATTAACATCGGCAATATCCATATAATTATTTTTTCCATAATAAAATTCAAGTTCAGAAATATCAAGTTTCCCAGATTTATCAACATCAATATTATTAAAGGCATTTACATTAACATCCTTATCTTTATCTTCTTTTTTTGAAAGCATTACATAGCGATTATTGAATTTATACGCAGCACGCGTACCTTTATAATTTTTGAGATAAAGCGGATGATATGAAATAGTGAAGCAGTTAGTATAATAAAACAATGATGCCAATATAAAATATCTAAACATAATATTATGATATATTAGATGTTTTATTCTTATATCTTTTACATCACAAATATGGTATTTTACATATTATATATCATAGTATGGTTATATTTATTTATATATATTATAT
>RFTU01000191.1 GCA_009923315.1 Betaproteobacteria bacterium | reverse complement strand
GCACCCTCGTCACCTTCTTCGTCGGGTTTCTCTTTCGGCCCAAATCCAGCTCTTCCTCGTTTCGGTAGGGCCGGGCCAAACAACATCCGCGGCGCAGGCCCGCTCGCCCCATTTTTTATGCCTAACTTTAAATAGGACTGGGGCAGCGGCGCCTCTTTTTCATCAGCAGTGTCGCCAAACCAATCGCCACCAAGCTGGCGCTGCGCGGCTCGGGCACAGCCTGCAGGGACAAAGTTGCCAGGCCCCCTTCGGTTCCCGTCACCACCTTAAAGCCTCTCCCCGGTTGGGTTCCGCCGTTGAATCCGGTGCTGTCGATGGCAAACCGATCCGTTACATCCAGACCCGCGGTCCAGCTCTGCGTTCCGGTCAACGAGGCCGCTTTAGCAAAGACCCAGTTGTACATCGTGTCGACACCGTAGTTCTGCAGGGCGGTGCTTAACACCGTCAGGTTCATCTTGCTGGACGCACTGATTGAGGTCAGATCCAGCGCTCCCGTCACCGACAAAAAATCCCAGGAAGTGCCGGCGGTTCCGGTGGCATTGATGATTTCAAACTGAAAGGTCGATCCCGCATTCCAAGTCGCCGATGTGGCGGTCATCAGTCCAGGGCTGTTGCCCACCGCCAGCGTACTCCCGCTGTTCAAGGTCATGGCTCCGACCGTGCCGCTTCCCGAAAGGGTTCCGTTCACGTTCACCGCCCCTGCTGCGCCGTTCACCTTCAGGTGCGCCCCGGAACCCACCGTGGTGGTGCTCGAGGCAATAGAACCGCCGGTGTCCACGATCAGCGTGCCGCCGGAAACGGTCGTCGCGCCGGTGTAGCTGTTGCTGGCCGCCGTGCTGAGGGTGCCGCCATTCACGGTCACCGTCGCATTCCCACTGATTGCACCCCCCAGGTTGAGGCGCCCGGCCCCCAGTTTGGTGAAATTTTGATCCCGGGTGCCTGCCGCGGAGCTGAGGGTCAGCGTGCCGGTGGCGCTGGATACATCGATCGCCGCGGAGGCGTTCGCGATGTTAAACCACAAGGTCCGCGTGCTGGTTTGCGCTCCGGTTCCCGCGTAGCGGAAGGTTCCTCCATTTCCGCCGAAGGCGAGGTATCCCTCCGTGCCGAGGTGGCTGGCCGCGCCGTCGGCGATCGAGCTGACCTCGAGGGTGCCGCCGTGAATGGAGGTGCCCCCCGTATACGTGTTGTTGCCGGCGAGGATAAGCGTGCCGGGCCCATCGTAGGTGAGATTTCCGGATCCGGAGACGACCCCGGTGAGAGTGGTCTTGAGGCGGGCATCCAGATTCAGCCCAGATAGGTTGAGGGCATTGGTCCCGGTACCGGTAAAACTGTGGACGGTGTAGCCGGCGGCCGAACCCGCGCCCGACGTGACCGTTCCGCCCGTGCCCACCGCGTTGCCCTGATAACGGACCACCACAAGGCCCGAGCCACCCGCTCCGCCGGACTTGGCGGCTCCACTGGGAGCGCCCCCGCCTCCGACTCCGCCGTTTCCGGTGTTGTTCGCACCGGACGCACCCGTGGTGTTGGCCGAATTCCCACTCCCACCCGCTCCGCCGACTCCATACGTGCTGGAGAATCCTAAAATGGAAGAGGAAGTCCCCGCTCCACCGACCCCGGCGGTTGCTCCACTGGCGTCACCCCCGCGGGCAGAGGAACCAGCTCCACCAGCCCCCGCACCCCCCGCTGCGGAGGACTTAGATCCTCCCTGAG
>RFTU01000020.1 GCA_009923315.1 Betaproteobacteria bacterium | reverse complement strand
TGCGCGCCAGTGGCGAACTTGTCTGAAGGCGAGCAGCCCAGGTGGGAGCAGATGCCCACGCCCACGAAGATTTCGGGCTTGATCGAGCGGTGCTGGTTCTTGGCGTAGCCCGGCGTGGGGTAGGCCTTGCGGTCGGAATTCGGATCAGCGACTTGGGCTTCGGTCTTTTGCAGCGATTCGATCTGCTCGGGCGTGCGGCGGATGATCCACACGGGCTTGCCTCGCCACTCCACGGTCACCTTCTCGCCGGGCTTGATGGCGCTGATGTCCACCTCGACGGCCGCCCCGGCGGCCTTGGCGCGCTCAGAAGGCGCAAAGGTGCTGACGAAGGGCACGGCCACAGCCACGCCACCGGCAGCACCGGCACAGGTGGACGCGATCAGCCAGGTGCGCTTGCTGCTGTCGACGGAAGATTCGCTCATGGAGAGTCCTTGAAAACTGCGAGCCTACGGTGGGCCCCTAGGGTCAACCCGGCATTCTAGCCGAGCGCCAGGACCCAACTCAATGGCGGTCGAGGGATTTGCGGGGCGGCGCCTGGCGGTGGCGCCCACTGGGCCTTAGCGGCCGGCGCTCAGGCGCCTGGCCATGGCCAGAGCCGCCAGAAAACTGCGCGGATCGGCCACGCCACGGCCAGCGATGTCGAAGGCTGTCCCGTGGTCGGGGCTGGTGCGCACGAAGGGCAGGCCCAGGGTGATGTTCACGCCCTGGTCCAGGCCCAGGTACTTCATGGGAATCAGGCCATGGTCGTGGGTCATGGCCACCACCGCATCGTAGGCGCCCGGTCGCTGTGCGGTGTGACGGGCGCGCATGAACACGGTATCGGGGGCGTGCGGGCCGTCCGCGTGGATGCCCTGGGCTTGGGCCGCCGCGATGGCCGGCGCGATGACCTCGATTTCCTCACGGCCGAAGAGCCCGCCCTCCCCGGCATGCGGGTTCAATCCAGCCACGGCGATGCGTGGGCGCGGCAAGCCCCAGGCCTGTAGGGCACGCTGGGCGATCAGGATGGTCTGCAGCACCCGATCGAAGGTGATGGACTCGATGGCCGAGCGCAGCGACTGGTGAATGGTGACCAGCACCACGCGCAGCTCCTCGTGGGCCAGCATCATCCGCACCGCGGGCGGCTCGCCTCCCGGGTTCGACCAGGCCTGCAGCATTTCGGTGTGACCGGGAAACGGGATGCCGGCAGCCGCCAGCGCTTCCTTGTGGATGGGCGCGGTCACGATGGCGCGGCCCTGACCGCGGCTGGCCAGCTCCACGGCTGCCCGCAGGCAGCGCGCGGCGTAGGCGCCACACCGTTCATCCACAACGCCCCAGGCCAAGTCACCCCACGCATCGGGCCGCCCAGAGGCCACGGGCCCTGGGTTGACGCCACCGGACACGGCGGTCACGGCATCGGGGCTGATGAACGCCGGCTCAGGCCATGTGGAGGCGCCGCAAGCGCGCATGCCCCGTGCCAACACCGCCGGCTCACCCACCACCACCGCATCCTGCAGTTCGCCTGCCAGATGCGCGCGGGCAACCAGTTCAGGCCCGATGCCCGCCGGGTCACCCAGGGTGACCAACACAGGGGGTCTGAGGTTCATGCGGGGTTGTCCAACTCGATGAACTCGTGCTGCAAGCCGAAATGCGCCGCCACGGCCTGCGCCACCGCCGGCGCACCGTAGCGCTCGGTCGCATGGTGCCCGCAGGCCAGGAAGGCCACGCCCGTCTCGCGCGCCAGATGGGCCTGAGGCTCGGAAATCTCACCCGTGATGAAGGCATCGGCTCCGGCGGCGATCGCCGCCTCGAAGTAGCCCTGCGCTGCGCCGGTGCACCAGGCCACACGGCCAAGCACCCTACCGTCGCCTGGCACCACCACCGGTGAGCGCCGAAGGACCCGTTCGGCCGCGCGCGCCAGATCGGCCACAGAACCCTGCGCGGCGGGGCCCATGAAGCCCAGTTGCTGTTCACCGAACCGCGCATCGGCCTGCAGCCCCAGACGCTGCCCCAATTGCGCGTTGTTGCCGTGCGTGGCGTGCGCGTCCAGGGGCAGGTGATAAGCGATCAGGTTGATGTCATGCTGCATCAGCAGCCGCACACGCTCGCCCAGCCAGCCCGTGAGGCGGCCATCCTGCCCGCGCCAGAACAGGCCGTGATGCACCAGCACGGCGTCGGCTTGCGCCGCGATGGCCGCCTCGATCAAGGCCCGGCTGGCCGTCACGCCCGACACCAGCCGACGGACTTGCGCACGCCCCTGTACCTGCAGGCCGTTCGGCCCATAATCCTTGAACGTGGCCGCTTCAAGCCACTCGTCCAAGTGCCCCACGAGTTGATCACGGCCCACCGAAGCAAGGCCAGCTGAGCCGGCCTCCGACTTGGCCTGATGGGTCAGTCCCGTTTGTTCCGTCATGCCCCACATCCCGGGTTGTTGAACACCCCACGCACCGACCAGTTTTCCATGCGCCGCATCTGGCTGATTTTCTCGCAGGCCGTCACGGTATCCGTGGCGGTGCTGTTCGTGGTGGCCACACTCAAGCCGGAATGGCTGGCGCGCCCACCGGGCCTGATCATGCCTGAGGTGGTGCCCATCCTCACCGCCCCCCCCGAAGCCCTGGCGGCTGCCGGGCGCGGCTACAGTGAAGCCGCACGACGCGCCTCGCCCGCGGTCGTCAGCATCGTGGCCAGCAAGGCACCGCCGCGCAATCCGCATGCAGGCGACCCCTGGTTCCGTTTCTTCTTCGGTGATGGTGAAGACGACACCCAGCGCCAGCGCGGGCTCGGCTCCGGCGTCATCGTGTCACCGGCGGGCTACTTGTTGACCAACAACCATGTGATCGACGGTGCCGACGACATCGAGGTGCAGCTCAGCGACGGCCGATCGGCCCAAGCCATCGTGGTGGGTCACGACCCCGACACCGATTTGGCCCTGCTCAAGATCAACCTCGACCGCCTGCCGGCCATCACCCTGGCGCCAGCGGCGTCGTTGCAGGTGGGTGACGCGGTCCTGGCCATCGGCAACCCCTTCGGCGTGGGGCAAACCGTCACATCCGGCATTGTGAGCGCCCTGGGGCGCAGCCAACTGGGCCTGTCGACCTTCGAGAACTTCATCCAGACCGATGCAGCCATCAACCCCGGCAACTCGGGCGGCGCGCTGGTGGATGCCAAGGGGCTGCTGGTGGGAATCAACACCGCCATCTTTTCGCGCAGCGGCGGCAGCCTGGGTATCGGTTTCGCCATTCCCGTGGAGGTGGCCCGTCAGGTGATGGAGGGCCTGATCGAAAACGGGCAGGTCACCCGGGGCTGGATCGGCGTAGAGCCGCGCGACCTCAACCCCGAAATCGCCGAAATGCTGCGCTTGCCGGTCAGCTCGGGCGTGCTGATCACCGGCGTCCTGCGCGGCGGGCCGGCGGCCAAGGCGGGTGTTCAACCGGGCGATGTGGTGCTCAAGGTGGGTTCGCAGGCGGTGTCCAACACCGCGCAATTGCTCACCGCTGTCAGCGCATTGGCCCCGGACAGCAAGGTGACCTTGAGCCTTCAGCGTGGCAGCAAGGCGGTCGAGCTGAGCTTGCAGGTGGCCCAACGTCCATCCCCGCGGCGCAGCCCGGCCGATTGAAACGGGCCGACACCCTCAGAAGCTTCAGTCGCTTGGGGGCGGCTTGTGACGCGCCATCAGGCTGGCGGCCACGATGCCCAATTCATACAGGATGCACATGGGCACGGCCAGCGCCAATTGCGAAATGACATCCGGCGGTGTGACGACCGCGGCGATGATGAAGGCCAACACGATGAAGTAGCCGCGGAACTCGCGCAGCTTCTGGATGGGCACGATGCCCAAGTGGGCCAGCACCACCACGACGATCGGAACCTCGAAGGCCAGGCCGAACACCATGAACAGCGTGAGGACGAAGCCGAAGTACTGCTCAATGTCAGGAGCGGCCGTGATGCTCTGCGGAGCCCAACTCTGGATGAACTGGGACATCGACGGAATCACCAGAAAGTAGCAGAACGCCACCCCGATGAAGAACAGCAGCGTGCTGGAGACCACCAGCGGCAGCACCAGACGCTTCTCGTGGTTGTACAGGCCCGGGGCCACGAAAGCCCACGCTTGCCACAGCACATAGGGCAAGGCGACCATGAAGGCGCCCAGGAGGGTGATCTTCAAGGGTACCAACAGCGGTGAGATCACATTG
Organism: Betaproteobacteria bacterium; assembly: GCA_009923315.1. Classification (GTDB taxonomy): domain Bacteria; phylum Pseudomonadota; class Gammaproteobacteria; order Burkholderiales; family Burkholderiaceae_C; genus RFTU01. The sequence continues at coordinate 28,410 of RFTU01000020.1, read as the reverse complement.
GTGGCGATCAGCGTCGCACCGGCGGGCAGGTAACGCACGAGCGGCGCGGCCAGGATGTCGTACAGGCCAGACGGTGTGGGCCAAATGCACAGGCCCACGAAGACCACCACCACCGCCAGCAGGGCGCGAATCAGCCGGTCGCGCAACTCGATGAGGTGCGTCACGAAAGGCTGCTCGGTGCCCTCCAGTTCATCCTTGGGTGCTTGGGGGTCACTCATGACAGATCGGGTGTGTTCGGGAAACCGGTGAGGCAGCGGTGAGCAGACGCGGCTGGGCTCAGGCCTCAGCGCGTGCCCGCCTTCGGCCGGTAGCGCGCCACCCGGGCAGCCCCGGACTGCGCGCTGGTGCGCACACCCTGACGCTGCTTGTACCAGTTGGGCAAGGCGGCGCGCTTGAGGCGCCACTTCTTCTTGGGGTGTGTGTAGGCGGGCGGCGGCGTTTGCAGGGCCTGCTGCGCCCAGTCGTGGCCGCTGTCGGATGACGCACCCGCTGCCCCGCTGCCCGCGCCGGCATCGGTGCCCAAGCCTTCCCAGGTGTTGCTCATCGAGGCGTTGGCCGCATGGACCTCCTGCTGCACCGACTGCTCCACGTCGCGCGCCGCGGTCTCGAATTGCGTCTTCATCTTCTTGAGCTCTTCGAGTTCGATGGAGCGGTTCACCTCCGCCTTCACATCGGCCACATAGCGCTGTGCCTTGCCCATCAGGTGGCCCACCGTACGGGCGACCTTGGGCAATTTCTCGGGTCCGATGACGATGAGCGCCACCGCCCCGATGAGGGCGAGTTTGTCGAAGCCGAAGTCGATCATGAAGGCGCGATCAGGCGCAAGCGCGCGCGGTCACCCGGTCACCGTCTGAGCGGCCATCAGGACTTGGTCTTCGCGTCGACATCCACGGTCTGCGCGTCGGTCTTGTGGGTGGTGACCTGCTGGGCAGGCACCGAGCCCGGGGCCGGCGCATCACCGCTGTCTTGTGCGCCCTTGACGCCGTCCTTGAAGCCCTTGACGGCCCCACCGAGGTCAGAGCCCAAATTCTTGAGCTTCTTCGTGCCGAAAATCAGAATGACCACCAGCAGCACGATCAGCCAATGCCAAATGCTGAACGATCCCATATGCCTTGCTCCTTGAGAACGAACTTGATTCTAGGTTCACCCAGTCGTCAACCCTTGCTCCAGGGTCTTGGGCCGCCCATCAGGTGGATGTGCAGGTGCATCACCTCCTGACGGCCATCTTCCCCCGTATTGATCACATGGCGAAACCCATTGGTGACGCCCAACTCCCGCATCAGGCGCGGCGACTGGGCCATCATGTGGCCGATCAGACCGGCATGTTCGAGCTGAACATCCGACATGGAAACGATGTGCAACTTCGGTATCAACAGGATGTGCACCGGCGCCCAAGGGTTGATGTCGTGGAAGGCGAGCATGTGCTCGTCCTCATGCACCTTGCGCGACGGGATCTGACCCGCCACGATGCGGCAGAAGATGCAATTCGGGTCGGCGCTCATGACTCGTCCTGTTCGCGTTGCTGGGCCTTGCGAGCGGCGAATTCTTCCAGACCGGAAAGCCCCTCGCGGCGTGTGAGTTCAACCAGCACATCGGTTGGCCGCAAGCCGAATTGAGCCAATGCGATCAGGCTGTGAAACCACAGGTCGGCCACTTCGTACACGATCTTCTGGGCGTCGCCATCCTTGCCCGCCATCACGGTTTCGGTGGCCTCTTCGCCCACCTTCTTGAGGATGGCGTCGGCACCCTTGTGGAACAGCCGCGCCACATAACTCTTGTCAGGGTCACCCTGACGGCGTTGGTCGATCACATCGGCCAAGCGCTCCAACACGTCCTGGGACAGAGGGGTGGCGCCGGGGCCAGTCGAGGGGCTGTTCATGGCAAACGGGCAGCGTGGAAAAGGCGGGGGGCGTCGCGCCCCATCAGCGATAGATGGCGTCGGGGTCCTTGAGCACCGGGTCCACCGGCTGCCAACGACCGTCGCGCAGGGCGCTGTAAAAACAACTGTGTCGTCCAGTGTGACAGGCGATCCCGGGATCATGGCCAAGCTGCGTGACCTTCAGCAGAATGGCATCGCCATCGCAGTCCAGACGCAGCTCATGGACTTGCTGCACATGGCCACTTTCCTCGCCCTTGTGCCACAACCGGCTGCGCGAACGGCTCCAGTAGACCGCTTGGCCCCTCTGGGCCGTGAGCTCCAGCGCCTGGCGGTTCATCCACGCCACCATCAGCACATCCCCGGAAGAGGCTTCCTGGGTGATGACGGGCACCAACCCATGGGCATCCCACTTGATCTCATCCAGCCAGTTCATGCCGCCAGTGTAGTGGCCAGGAGCCTGAACTAACCGTGCGGCCGTGCAGGCTTGTCGAGCACGAGCGGTCCCTTGTGGCTCCATTCGTGCGCAAACCACTTCAGAACGGGCATCGTGCCCGGCAGGACCGGGCCGACCGCCACGGGCAGTCCGCACCAGGCCATCTGCTGCCCCTCGCGCATGTCGAGCTCGCCCTCCCACTCGTACACCTTGCAAAAGTGCAGTCGCACCCTGGCATGCGGGTAGTCGAAGACCTCCTGCTTCCAGGGATGCACCGGACCGATCGCGATGCCCAATTCCTCGTGAAGCTCACGCGCCAGGGCCTGCTCCACGGTTTCACCCGGCTCGAACTTCCCACCCGGGTATTCCCAGTAGCCCGCGTAGACCTTGCCCGCTGGGCGACTGGTCAGCAAAAAGGCGCACTCGCGTCCGCACGGGTCGCGCTTGACCAAAATACCCACCGCCACGTCGGTAGCGGGCGCACCGGTGCTGCGCTGCGCGCCATCCACCGCGGTGACGGCTGGAGGTGAAGACGGGGACACGGGCGACAAAGCGGGACTCGACTCGGGTGAAGGTCCCCAGGGCAGGGTCTTGAAGGGCGATCAGGCCTGGTCCAGGCCATCGGGCCCTGGCGCATTCGACGAGGCGGCGCGGGCTTGGTCGCTCGCAGGGTCGCGCCCGACCCAATCGCGGGCGAATTGCCACGCCACCCGACCACTGCGCGAACCGCGTTCCAAGGCCCACACCAGAGAAGGCTGGCGCGCAGCCATGATGGCGGCTTCATCGCAGGCAAAGTGCCTCAACCAATGTGACACGATGGCCAGATACTCCTCCTGGCTGAAGGGGTAAAAGCTCAGCCAAAGGCCAAAGCGCTCGGACAGGGAGATCTTTTCCTCGATCGCTTCGCCCGGGTGGACTTCGCCGTCTTCGGTGTGTGTGTAGCTCAGGTTCTCACGCTTGTACTCAGGCAGCAGGTGGCGGCGGTTGCTGGTGGCGTACACCAGGAGGTTGTCGGCTGCGGCCGCCACGGTGCCGTCGAGCACCGACTTGAGCGCCTTGTAGCCAGGCTCACCCTCATCGAAGGACAGGTCGTCGCAGAAGATGATGAACCGCTCGGGCCGGCCGGCAATCAGATCGGCGATGTCGGGGAGGTCGGTCAGGTCGGCCTTGTCCACCTCGATCAGGCGCAGCCCCCGATGGGCAAAGGTCTGCAGGCAGGCCTTGATGAGCGAACTCTTGCCGGTACCGCGTGCACCGGTCAGCAGCACATTGTTGGCCGGTCGCCCCTGCACAAACTGTTCAGTGTTGCGCAACAGGCGCTGTTTCTGCGCATCGACCTCCTGGAGGTTGCCCAGGGCCATCGAGGCCACCTGTCGAACGGGTTGCAGCAGCCCGACACCGTTTCGCCGCCTCCAACGAAAGGCGATGCTCGCCTGGAAGTCCGGGGCAGCCGCCGGCGTGGGCACCAGATGCTCCAAGCGGTCGATCAGGTCGTGGGCGCGCTGCAACAGACGCTGCAGCTCGAGAGAATCAGCCATCAACCCAGTGTAGCCAGGGCGCTGCGGCGGGCGATGGCCTGCTCGTACAAAGCCACATAGGCATGCGCCGCCCGATCCCAGTCGAATCGCTGGGCCATGGCGCGCTGCTGAACCTGGGTCCACTGCGCCGGGCGGCTCCACAACAGGTGGGCGCGGCGCAGCGCGGAGGCCAAGGCCGATGGATCGAAGCGGTAGAAGGCCAAGCCCGTGGCCTGGTCATCGGCCAGCGATTCCAGCGTGGTGTCGACGACGGTGTCGGCCAAGCCGCCCACGTGGTGCACCAGAGGCAGCGCGCCGTAGGCCATGGCGTAGAGCTGGGTCAGGCCGCAGGGCTCGAAGCGCGAGGGCACCAGCACCACGTCAGCCGCTGCGAAGACCCGGTGGGCCAAGGTTTCGTCGTGGGCGCGCCGCAACGCCACCTGCCCGGGGTAGGCCTTGGCGGCGGCCGCAAAGCCGTCTTCCAACGCGGCATCACCCTGCCCCAACACCACCAGTTGTGCGCCATGCTGCAGCGCCTGGGGCAGTACCTGAAGCAGCAGGTCCAGCCCTTTCTGGCTGGTCAGGCGGCTGACCACGGCCATCAACATGGCCTGAGGGTCGGGGCGCAAGCCCTGCGCCTGCTGCAGTTCGGCCTTGCACACCGACTTGCCGCGCAGATCGTGTGCATCAAAGCGCTGCCGCAGGTGCGGATCGATGCGGGGGTGCCACACGCCGTAGTCCACGCCATTGAGGACGCCGGCCACGCCGCCGCGGTGGGCGCGCAGCACACCGTCGAGCCCACACCCCATCGCAGGGTCTTGGATTTCCTGCGCATACCGCGGGCTGACGGTGCTGATGGCCTGTGCGTACTGCAGACCAGCCTTCATGAAGGACACCTGCCCCCAGAACTCCAGGCCCTCCAGCGCCCAGGCGGCAGCCGGCAGGTCCAGGTCCAGGAAGGCCTGGGCGGGAAACAGCCCCTGGTAGGCCAAGTTGTGGACCGTCATCACGCTGGCCGCCGGTTGCCCCGCGTGCGCCAGGGCGGCCGGGGCCAGTCCGGCGTGCCAATCGTGGGCGTGCACCACATCGGGGCGCCAAGCGGTGTCGGCCCCTCGGGCCAGAGCGCGAGCAGCCCAGGCCAACGGAGCAAAGCGACGGTGGTTGTCGGCCCAGGCCGCGCCCGTGGGGTCGCTGTAGGGGCCGCCCGGGCGCTCATACAACTCAGGCGCCACCACCACATAGGCCGGCGCCTGGGCAAAGGGTTCCAAGCGCCCGGCGACCAGGCGGGGTGCCACCCCGCCCCAGGGACAGGGCAGCGGCGCCAAGGTTCGTGGTGCCTGGAGGGCCGCACGCACGGCCGGATAGCCCGGCAACAGCAGGCGACTGGACACGCCAGCGCGCGCCAGTGCGTCGGGCAAGGCGCCCACCACATCAGCCAGGCCGCCCGTCTTCACCAGGGGAACGGCCTCGGAAGCCGCTTGGAGGATCTTCATCAAGGCCGTCAGGCGTTGTCCTTGAGGGGATCCTGCTTGGCCTGCAACTTCTCCAACATGCTGCGCGTGACGAGCACGACCCCGTTTTCCGTGCGCTCAAAGCGCTGGGCATCCACCTTCGGGTCTTCGCCGATCACCATGCCATCAGGGATGCGGCAGCCCCGGTCAATGACCACCTTCTTCAGTCGCGAGCGCGAGCCCACCGTGACCCCGGGCAGGATCACGGCCTGGTCGATGAAGCAAAAGGAATGCACCCGAACTTCGGAGAACAGCACCGAGTTCGACACATGCGAGCCACTGACAATGCAACCGCCGCTGACCATGGTGTTGACCGTCATGCCGTGCATGCCGGTGCGGTCGGGGATGAACTTGGCGGGCGGCAACTGACGCTGTGAAGTCCAGATCGGCCAGTTGGTGTCGTAGATGTCGAGTTCCGGCGTGATGGAGGCCAGGTCCAGGTTGGCCGACCAGAAGGCGTCGATCGTGCCCACATCTCGCCAGTAGTGCAGGTCACCGTTGGCGATGCAAGACATCGAGAAGGGGTGGGCCAAGGCCCGACCTTCGGACACCACCTTGGGAATCACGTTCTTGCCGAAGTCATGCTCGGAAGCCGGGTCGGCCAGATCTTCGTCGAGCAGGCGGTACAGGTAGTCGGCGTCGAAGATGTAGATGCCCATGCTGCACAGCGACCAGTCGGTGCGGCCAGGCATCGGCGGCGGGTCCTTGGGCTTTTCCACGAAGGCGGTGATGGCACGCTGATCGTCAACCGCCATCACGCCGAAGGCATGGGCCTCCTTGCGCGGCACCTCGATGCACCCCACGGTGCAGGGCTTTCCACTGGCCACATGGTCGCGCAGCATGACCGAGTAGTCCATCTTGTAGATGTGGTCACCGGCCAGCACCACGATGTACGAGGGGTTGGCGCTGCGCACGATGTCCAGGTTCTGATACACCGCGTCGGCCGTGCCACGGTACCAGTGCTCCTCGGCCACGCGCTGCTGTGCCGGCATCAGGTCGACCATCTCATTGAGTTCGGCGCGCAGGAAGGACCAGCCACGCTGCAGATGACGCAGCAGTGAGTGCGACTTGTATTGCGTGACCACGCCGATGCGGCGGATGCCCGAGTTCACGCAGTTGGACAGTGCGAAGTCGACGATGCGGAACTTGCCGCCGAAATACACCGCAGGCTTGGCCCGGCTGTCGGTCAACTGCTTCAGGCGCGACCCTCGTCCCCCAGCCAAGACCAGGGCGATCGTGCGGCGCGCCAGCATATGCGGTTGCAGATGCAACTCGCTGGATCGGTGTTCGCTTGAAGTGCCGGTGGGGTTCATGTTGGCTTGGCCGCAGGCAACAGGATAAGGTGCCTTGTGAAGCGGTGGTGGTGGCTCGCCAGCAGAAATCAAGGCTGCAGCGGCACCACCAAACCCTCGTCTTCCACGACGGCGTAGACCCGATCGTCTCCCATGGGGGCCTGAATGTGCAAGCCGGTAAATGCCCCGAAGGCGGGCAGCACGCCGAAGGCAGGGGTCATTCGAAAGCAAGGCAGGCGCAGGCTCAGCCCGCCAGACTCCCTCAATCGCACGCCGGGGTGGAGGTGTCCGGCCAGGGCGTAGGCACCCGATACCTCTCGGGGCTCATGGACCAGGGCCCAGGGGCCACGCCGCAAGGGCCCGGTGTGGACGGCAATACCGAGGTCCACAGGCGGATCTCCCGCATGGTGGTCGTGGTTTCCACGCACCAGGTGCACCTCCAGGGCAGGGTGCCGTGCGCGCCATTCGGCCAGGGCTCTCAGCGCCTGCGGCTCCTGCGACCAGGGCCCGTGAAGAAGATCCCCCAGAAATACCAGCTCGGCGGCGCCAGTGAACTGCAACAACTCCTCCAGGCGCTGCACCATCGAGGCTTCAGAGGCAGCTGGAACGGGCAGTCCGTGGCGCCGGAAGGTGTGGCCTTTTCCAAAGTGGGCGTCAGCCACCAGCAGCAGGCGAAGATCAGGATCAAAGGCCGCACGGTGCGGCCACAGCTCCAAGCACCGGCCATCGGGACCCGAATGTCGTGCGGGCCCACCCGCGGGCTCGTGCACGCCCCGAGGTGCGCCCTGCCCCACTAGACCGTCATCAGGGCCAGCGTGGCCTCGGCATGCTCGGTGGGGCTGCGCTTGAACCCCGATCGCGCGAAGCGCTGCAGGCGTCCCAAGGCCAGGGCGGTCAAGGCAGAGGCGCGCACTTGTGCGTCCACGGTGGCGGTGGTGGACCCGGAGGCGTCGCCCGCCTCGCGCAAGCACTGCTTGAGCTGGGATTCCACCCGGTCAAACAGTTGCACCATGCGCGCGGACAGCCGCTCATGCTCCAAGATCAGCGCATCTCCGACCATGACCCGCGTCATGCCGGGATTGCGCTCGGCAAACTGCAGCATCACCAACACGATGCGCCGCGCATGGTCGCGGCCATCGCCCGAACCCTGGGTGATCTGGTTGAACAGGGTGAAGAGGCTGGACTCGATGAATTCGATCAACCCCTCGAACATCTGTGCCTTGCTCGCAAAGTGGCGGTACAGGGCCGCTTCGCTGACTTCCAGCCGTGCGGCCAAGGCGGCTGTGGTGATGCGGTCGGCATCGGGCTGCTCGAGCATCGAGGCCAGGGTCTGCAGAATCTGGATGCGGCGCTCACCGGGACGCGGTCGCTTGCGGCCGGTTCCGGCTGCGGCCTCGCTTGCGGCTTCGTCAGGCGCGGCGGTGGCGGTAGGGAACGGGCTGGCGGGCTGGGGCTTCATGGCGGCGACATGCGGTGGACGGTGGAGCACACCTGAGCGCTGATTCTGTCACAGGGCCGCCAGGCTCCTGAGCCGGCGGTCGACGTAGCGCGGCCGCCGGTGCAGAAGCCGCCCGTGTTCTCCCCGGGACCGAATTCCGGCGCTCATCCAGCGCTGCATCCAAACGGTGCGCCAGCCTTCTGCTCGAGCCGCCTTCTGGTGCTCCAGGGTGTCCTCTACCAACACGCAGCGGCGCGGGGCCACCTTCATCTTGACCGACAGGGTCCGGAACAGCCGTCGATCGGGCTTGGGCCGCAGGTGGCCGAACACGGTCATGTGCTCGATCGGGATCACCGCCTCGAAACAATCTTCGATGCGCAGCGTCCTCAACACCCTGCGCGCATAGTGGGCTGGCGCATTGGTCAGCAGGATCTTGATGCCCGGCAGTCGGCGCAGCCGGTACAGGTCGTGCACATGGCCTCGAACCCGCTCTTCGAGGTCGGGGAAGCGGTGCGTTTCATGCAGAAAGTGGGCCGCCTTCACGCGATGGTGGCGCATCAGCCCCAACAAGGTCGAGCCGTAGTGCTGCCAGTACTGAACGCGCAGGGCGTCAGCCTCCTGCACGGGCAGGCCCAGGTGCTCGCGGATGTACTCGGTCATCGCGGCATTCATGCGCGGAAACACCGCCGAGCCGGCATCGTGCAGGGTGTTGTCCAAATCGAAGAACCACACGGTGCGCGCACCGACGGCGGGCCAGGCCATGCGCGGCCCTCAGTGCGAGCGGATCATCGTGCCAAAGGCCTGATCGGTCAGGATCTCCAGCAACAGCGCATGGGGCACACGGCCATCCACGATGTGCACGGCATGGACTCCGCACTTGGCCGCATCGATGGCGCCGGCGATCTTGGGGAGCATGCCGCCACTGATGGTGCCGTCTTGCACCAGTTCATCGATACGACGCGCGTTGAGCTCGGCAATCAGCTCACCTTCCTTGTTCAGCACGCCCCTGATGTTGGTGAGCATGAGCAGCTTCTCGGCCTTGAGCACCTCCGCCAGCTTGCTGGCCACCAGGTCGGCGTTGATGTTGTAGCTTTCGTTTTGCACACCGAAACCGATGGGGCTGACCACTGGAATGAAGGCATCGTCCTGCAGCGCCTTGACCACGCTGGGGTCGATGGAGTCGATCTCGCCAACCTGACCGATGTCGTGCTCCTTGCTCGGGTCGGCCGGGTCGCGCAGGCGCAGTTTGCGCGCACGAATGAGGCCGCCGTCGCGCCCGGTGAGCCCCACGGCCTTGCCGCCGGCCGCGTTGATGAGCCCCACGATGTCCTGCTGCACCTCGCCGGCCAGGACCCACTCCACCACTTCCATGGTTTCATCGTCCGTCACGCGCATGCCCTGAACGAAGGTTCCCTTCTTGCCCAGACGGTTCAGGGCCTCGTCGATCTGGGGGCCGCCCCCGTGCACCACGACGGGGTTGATGCCCACCAGTTTGAGCAGCACCACATCTTCGGCGAAGGCCTTTTGCAGTGCAGGGTCGGTCATCGCGTTGCCACCATACTTGATCACCATCGTCTTGCCGTGATAGCGGCGGATGTAGGGCAGCGCCTGGGCCAGGATCTCCGCTTTGTCCCGCGGCTCAAGGGTGGTCGGTGCAGTGTTCATTCGAAGGGGCGGGCAAGGTCAGTGAATTGCAGGCTGCACGCGGATTCTAGGCAGCGCCGCGGCGCGCTCACCCGGGACGGGGCGATGCGGCACCGTCCGACGGCAACCGGGCTTGATCGGGCGGCGATGGGGCCTCGTCCAGGGCTTGGCCCAGCGCCGTGGCCAGATCGCTGCGCAGCACGGCCGCCAGCGATCGACGATCGGCATGGGCACTGCCGCGAGAATCCAGCGCCGTGACCGTCACCACCAATCCGCGGCCGCACGCGATGCGCCACAGGCTTTGCGCCAAGGTGGTCTCGCCCAGGAATTCCACCGCCGGGCTGATGGCATGGTCTCGGTCTCGGTAGCGCAGTGCGACCGGCTGCACCGGCGCCTGCACCGCAATGGCAGCCTGCAGCAGGTTGGCGTGAAAGGGTAGCAAAGCGCGTCCGTCACCCGTCGTTCCCTCTGGAAACACCGCCACGCAGTGACCGTCCTTCAGAGCCTGCGCCATTTCATGCATCACCCGCATCGCGTCGCGCCGTTGTTCGCGGCGAACATAGAGCGTGCCGGCGCAGTCCACCAGCTGGTTGACCAAGGGCCAGTCCTGCACATCGGCTTTGGAGACGAATCGGGCCCGCGGGCAAACGGCGTGAATGGCCATGATGTCGATCCAGGAGATGTGGTTGGCCACCAGCAAGGTGCCTCCCGGCCTGAACCGCCCCCGCACCTCCAGCCCCATACCCAGGCAGCGCAGCATGCTGGCGGACCACCACTGGATGCGCGCCTGGCGGCCGGCTTGATCGAGCGAAGGAAAACGCAAGAGCACGATCAGGATGCCCTGCACGCCGAGCAACACGGCGCGCAGCAAGCGCCAGATCCCCCTCCACATGGCCGGCCTCCCCCGATGTGATGTTCAGGCTGAACCGCTGTGCCCGGCCTGCCCGAAGGCCGCCCCGGGGGTGCTCATCGCGGCCCCCGCTTCATAGGCCACCGAGCCGGCCACCAGGGTCAGGCGTACCTGGCCCGGCAGCGCGAAGCCGGTGCTGGTCGGTGCGAAGGGCGTGTGCTTGCCCTGGCTGCGCAAGGCCTGCGGGGTCGCTTGCCATTGCACGGCCGGGTCGAAGCAGCACACATCGGCCACACCGCCTGCCACCAGGCGGCCCGCGCTGGCCGACAGCGGCCCCAAGGCTGAGCCCAGGACACTGCCCGCTCGTGCCGTGATGGGGGCCAAGGTCTGCGTCAGTGGCAAGCCCGAGTCCTGCCCCCACTTCAGCGCCAAGCTCAGCAGCAACTCCAGGCCGGTAGCCCCGGGTTCGGCCTCGGCAAACGGCAGCGTCTTCTCATCGCTGCTCAGCGGCACGTGGTCGCTCACCAAGGCGTCCAGGGTGCCGTCGGCCAGCCCCTGGCGCAAGGCATGGCGGTCACGGTCTTGGCGCAAGGGGGGCACCACGCGAAGGGCCGAATCAAAGTAACCGATGTCCACGTCGGTCAGGTGCAGGTTGTTGATGCTGACATCGCTGGTCAAGGGCAAGCCTTCGGCCTTGGCCTGGCGCACCAGCTGCACACCGGCTGCGCTGCTCAGCCGGCACAGGTGCACCCGCGCACCGGTGCTGCGCATGAGCTCGATGATGGTGTGCAGGGCCACGGTCTCCGCACTCACCGGCACGCCCGACAAGCCCATGCGCGTGGCCACGGCCCCGCTGGCGGCCACACCCTTGCCCAGCCAGGGGTCTTGCGGGCGCAGCCACACGGTATAGCCGTAGGTGGCGGCATACAGCATGGCCCGCTGCAGCACCTGGGTGTCTCGGATCGCCGCATCCGCCTGGGAAAAACCAATGCAGCCGGCCTCCGTGAGTTCGGCCATCTCGGTGAGCACCTCCCCGCGCAGGCCCTGCGTCAGCGCCCCCAAGGGAAACAGGCGACAGCGCGAGAGCTGCCGCGCGCGGAACTTGAGCATTTCCACCAGTCCCGGCTCGTCCAAGGCGGGATCGGTATCGGGCGGACACACCAGGCTGGTCACGCCACCCGCAGCCGCGGCGGCGAGTTCACTCTCCAGCATGCCTTCGTGCTCATGGCCGGGCTCGCGCAGACGCGCCGACAGGTCCACCAGACCCGGCATGACCACCCAGCCTTGCGCGTCAAATCGGCGGTCGGGCGTGAAGCCCGAGGGTGCAGCTCCGATGGCGGCGATGCGATCGCCCACGATGGCGATGTCGGCGATTTCGTCTCGGTTGCTGGCGGGGTCGACCACGCGGCCGTTGGAGATGAGGATCTTCATGCTGCTCACGCCTCGTTGCCCGCGATGATGCTCATCACCGCCATGCGCACGGCGATGCCGAAGGTGACCTGGGGCAGGATCACGCTGTGCTCGCCGTCGGCCACCGAAGAATCGATTTCCACACCGCGGTTGATGGGGCCCGGATGCATCACGATGACATCGGGTTTGGCCAAGGCCAGCTTTTCTGGCGTCAGACCAAAGCTCTTGAAGAACTCCGCGGAGCTTGGCAGCAATGCACCGCTCATGCGCTCACTCTGCAGGCGCAGCATGATGATCACATCGGCATCGCGGATGCCTTCGGCCATGTCATGGCACACCCGCACGCCCATGGACTGCAGGTCCGGCGTCACCAGCGTTTTGGGCCCGACGGCGCGAATCTCAGGCACGCCCAGGGTGGTCAGCGCGTGGATGTCGGAGCGGGCCACACGCGAGTGCACGATGTCGCCGACGATGGCCACGGTGAGGTTGGTGAAGTCCTTCTTGTAGTGCCGGATGGTGTACATGTCCAGCAAGCCCTGAGTGGGATGCGCATGACGACCATCGCCGGCGTTGACCACGTGCACATGCGCGGGGCAATGTTGTGCGATCAGGTAGGGCGCGCCCGATTCGCTGTGGCGCACCACGAACATGTCGGCGTGCATGGCGCTGAGGTTGGCTATGGTGTCCAACAGACTCTCACCCTTGGCCGTGCTGCTGCGGGCGATGTCCAGGTTGATCACATCGGCGCTCAGCCGCTTGGCCGCGATCTCAAACGTGGTGCGGGTGCGGGTGCTGTTCTCGAAGAAGAGGTTGAACACGCTCTTGCCGCGCAGGAGCGGCACCTTTTTCACCTCACGCTCGTGGACCGACAGGAAGGTGCCGGCGGTGTCCAGGATGTGGTGCAAGACCGCGCGCGGCAGCCCCTCGATGGACAGCAGGTGGATGAGCTCGCCGTGGCGGTTGAGTTGGGGATTTCGCATGGTCACAGGCCCTCCACCGCGAAGGTCAGGCGGCCCTGCGCATCTTGCGCCAAGGACAGGCGCTGCGATGCCGGCAGCGTCAGGCGCGCGGCTGCGCAGTGGGCCTCCACGGGCAGCTCTCGGCCGCCTCGGTCCACCAGCACCGCCAGGCTCACCCGGGCGGGACGGCCGAAGTCAAAGAGCTCATTGAGCGCCGCACGAATCGTTCTTCCGGTGTAGAGCACATCGTCAACCAGGACAATGTGTCGCCCCTCCACCTCAAACGGCAGTCGGGTCACGCCCACCGTGCTGCTCAGGCCGCGCTCGGCATAGTCGTCGCGGTGCAGGGTGATGCTGAGGGTTCCCGAAGGCCCCGAAAGGCCCAGGTCACGCTGAAGCCGCTCAGCCAACCAGGCACCACCCGACCAGATGCCCACCAGGCCGACCGGCGTCGCCTTGGCTTCCTGCACCAAGGCCGATACCTGGCGGCAAAGCTGTTGGTAGAGCGCTTCGGCATCCAGCGCGAGTTGCGTCATGCTTGCTGATCCAAAAACTGTTGAAGTATCACCGCTGCGGCCGCTGCGTCCAGGTCTTGGGCACCATCGGCCCGGGCCTGCACCGTGCTGTAGCGTTCGTCGACCTCGTGCACCGGCAGGCCCGTGCGACCCTGCAGTTGGCGGGCAAAGCGCTGGGCACGCCGGGTGTTTTCGTGCGCAGCCCCGTCGGGATGAAAGGGTACGCCCACCACCAGCGCATCGGGCTGCCATTGCCCGATCAGTTGTGTGATGGCGTCAAACCGGGCTTCGCCCATTTCACGCAGGGTCTTCAAGGGTTGGGCCGTACCCAGCACGGTGTTACCCGTGGCCACGCCCACGCGCTTGAGCCCGTAATCGAAGGCCAAAAAGGAACGCACCGCGTGCGTGGGCAGCACGGGGGCCGCCCCGCTCATGCGTGCCCGGCCTCCTGGCTGAGCATGCGCGGATCGATGCCCAACAAGGAAAGGGCCTTCTGGTAGCGCTGATCGATGGGGGTGTCGAAGATCACGGAAGGCTCGGCCTCAACGGTCAGCCAGCCGTTGCGGCTGATCTCGTCCTCCAACTGGCCCGCGCCCCAACCGCTGTAGCCCAGCGTGATCAGCACCCGTCGGGGGCCAGCACCACTGGACAGGGCCTCCAGCACATCCCGGCTGGTGGTCATTTCGACCTGAGCCCCGGGTATGGCCAAGGTGGAGTGGTAGGGGCTTTCCTCCGTGCTGACCCGCTCGTGCAGCACGAAGCCACGCTCGGTCTGGACCGGCCCCCCGAAGAAGACGGGTGAGTCGTGCAGGTCATTGCGGCCCAGGTGAAGGTCCACCTTCTCAAACAGCCTGGTCAGGGTGATGTCGATGGGCTTGTTGATCACCAAGCCCAGGGCGCCGCGGTCATTGTGTTCGCACAGGTACACCACGGTGCCGGCGAAGCGTTCATCGGCCATTCCGGGCATGGCAATGAGGAACTGGTTCGTGAGGTTGATCGACTCTCCCGGCATACGCGAATTCTATGCTGCCCGATACTGCGGTGGATGAACGCGAAACCCCTTGACAGCGCGTTGGTTTGGCTGCGCCGCGACCTTCGATGCGACGACCACGCGGCGCTGCACCACGCCCTGAGTTGCGCCCGGCGCGTGTGGTGTGCCTTCGTTTACGACACCGATATCCTGGATGCGCTGCCGCGGCGAGACCAGCGTGTGGCCTTCATCCACGCTGCCTTGGCCGAAGTCGACGCGACGCTGCGGACTTGGGCCCAGGCTTGCGCAGTACCCGATGCCGATCGGGTGGGTCTGATCGTGCGGCATGGCCGCGCGGTCCAGGAAGTCCCTGCCTTGGCAGCGGCGCTCGGCGTGAACCGGGTGGTGGCCAGCCATGACGACGAGCCGCAAGCCCTTGCCAGGGATGGCCAGGTGCTGCAGGCACTGGCGCGGCAACGCATCGAGTGGGTCAGCGTGAAGGACCATGTGGTGTTCGAGCGGCGCGAGGTGATGACGCAGACCGGCGGGTCCTATGGCGTGTTCACGCCGTACAAGAACGCCTGGCTCAAGCGTCTGGCGCAACATCCGCAAGCGCTCGAATCGCATGAGACGCGCCCCTTGGCGGGCGCGCTGGCGCCGCTGCCTCAGGCGATGCAAGGCCCACTGCCTTCGATGGGCGACATCGGGTTCGAGGCGATGACCCCCGACGAGATCCGGATGCCCACCGGCATGAGCGGGGCGCAGCAGTTGCTGCGCGACTTTGTCGGCCGCATGGACGACTATCGCCGCGCGCGGGACTTTCCGGCGATCAAAGGCCCGAGCTACTTGTCGGCCCACCTGCGATTTGGCACCGTATCGGTCCGCCAACTGGCGCGGCAAGCCTGGGACCGCGCGCAGGCGGGATCCGAAGGCGCCGAAGGCTGGTTGTCCGAGTTGGTGTGGCGCGACTTCTACCACCAGATCCTGCACCACCACCCACGGGTGGTCGAGCGTGCGTTCAAGCCGGAGTACGACCGCATTGCCTGGGCCACTGGGCCACAGGCCGAGGCCCACTTCCAAGCCTGGTGCGAGGGTCGTACCGGCTACCCCCTGGTGGACGCGGCCATGCACCAGATCAACCAGACCGGCTGGATGCACAACCGCCTGCGCATGGTGGTCTCCAGTTTCCTCATCAAGGACCTGGGCATCGACTGGCGCCGTGGCGAGGCCTACTTCGCCGAAAAGCTGATCGACTTTGATCTGGCGGCCAACAACGGGGGCTGGCAGTGGGCCGCCTCCAGTGGATGCGACGCACAGCCCTATTTCCGTATCTTCAACCCTTTGAGCCAGAGCGAAAAGTTCGACCCCAAGGGGCAGTTCATCCGCCGCTACCTGCCCGTGCTCAAGGCCTTGCCCGACGCGGCCATTCACGCGCCGTGGCTGGCCCGACCCGTGGACCTGGCGGCCGCCGGGGTGCAGCTCGGGCGAGACTACCCGCTGCCCATCGTGCAGCACGACGTGGCGCGTCAATCGACCCTGGAGCGCTACGCGGTGGTCAAGAGCAAGGGCTGAACGCCCCGGCTTGGGCCGTGCCCCGCATGTTGGCGCGGGGCAGGCCGTCGGTCAGATCTGGACCATCTCGAAGTCTTCTTTGCGGGCCCCACATTCGGGGCATGTCCAGTTCATCGGCACGTCGGCCCATGCGGTACCGGGCGCAATCCCATGGTCGGGATCACCGGTTGCCTCGTCATAAATCCAGCCGCAAATGAGGCACATCCAGGTTTTGCTTTCAGACATGGTCTTGGGCCGGCGGTAACCGTCACTACAATGATTGATGAATTCTAGTCATGCCCCGGTGCAGCCCGTTCGCTGGTTCACGCTGGACGCAAGCATGGCAACCCGCACATGAGTGACCACATACCACCACCGGGCGCAGGCGATGCCGCCGCGCAGGAGCCCGAGGCTGCACCGGCCAATGTCCTGAGCTTCAATGCCAGCGAGGCCACCGGCGCCAGTGGCATTGGTGGCGACATCGCCACATTCGCGGCCATGGGCGCGCATGGACTTCCCGTCGTGGCCACCCTGGTGATGCGCGACACCGCCGAGGTCTTCGACCAACACGTGATCGAGGCCGATGCGGTGGCCGAGCAGGCGCGCACGGTACTCGAAGACATTTCCATTGCGGCTTGGAAGGTCGGCTTTTTGGGTTCGGCCGAGAACGCCAGTGCCGTAGCCGAGATCCTGTCGGACTATCCAGATGTCCCCTTGGTGGCCTACATGCCCGCCGTGGGTTGGATGGACGAGGACGAACAGGCCGCGTACCTGGATGCCTTCCGCGAACTCATCCTGCCCTCGGCCGAAGTCCTGGTGGGCAACCAGAAGACCCTCACCGATTTCCTTCTGCCCGAGTGGGATGGCGAGCGCCCGCCCTCCGCGCGGGAACTGGCCGTGGCAGCGGCCGAGCACGGGGCTCGACATGTGCTGGTGACCGGCATCGTGCTGCCCGCGCGAGCGCAGGAAGGCTATGTCGACAATGTGCTGGCCAATGCCAGCGGGGCCATCTGTGGGGAGAAGTTTGAGCGTTTTGAAGCCTCCTTTGTGGGGGCCGGAGACACGCTGTCGGCCGCCTTGGCCGCCCTATTGGCCTGCGGCGCTGAGCTGCCGAGCGCGGTCTCTGAAGCCTTGTCGTTCCTGGACCAAAGCCTGGATGCCGGCTTTCGCCCGGGAATGGGTCATGTGGTGCCCGACCGCTTCTTCTGGGCGGTGCCACCAGACGACGAAGACGGCGACGGCGAAGAACCCTTCGGCGGGCCGGGTGGCCTGGAGGACCCGGGCAGCGCGCGCGGCCCCAAGCGCATGCATTGAGCGGCGCGGCGCCGGGGCTTGAAGACACGCACACCACCTGCGCCGAGGCAGGTCAGCACGGGAGAGGAACACCATGAACGACAAGACCAATGCCGGACTGTTCGAGCGCGCTCAACGTGTGATTCCCGGCGGCGTGAACTCGCCGGTGCGCGCCTTTCGCGCGGTAGGGGGCACGCCACGCTTCATCGCACGCGCGCAAGGGGCCTATCTGTGGGACGCTCAGGGACAGCGCTACGTCGACTACATCGGCTCCTGGGGTCCGATGATTCTGGGCCACGGTCATCCGGCGGTGCTTGAAGCGGTCACGAAGGCTGCAGCCGATGGCCTGAGCTTTGGTGCGCCCACCGAGCGCGAGATCGAACTGGCCGAGGCGATCATTGCGCTCGTGCCGGGTTTGGAACAGGCAGCCATGAGCGCCATCCGCCTGGCGCGCGGGGCCACCGGCCGCAACCGCCTGATCAAATTCGAAGGCTGTTACCACGGTCATGCCGACGCCTTGCTGGTCAAGGCGGGGTCGGGCCTGGCCACTTTCGGCAACCCCACCAGCGCCGGTGTGCCACCCGAGGTGGTGCAGCACACCATCGTCCTGCCCTACAACGACGTGGCGGCGCTGGAAGCGGCCTTTTCCGAACACGCTCGGGAGTTGGCCTGCGTGATGGTCGAACCCATCGCAGGCAACATGAACTTTGTCCGCGCCTCGGTACCCTTCATGACACGCCTTCGCGAGCTGTGCACCGCGCATGGCGCCTTGCTGGTGTTCGATGAGGTGATGAGCGGTTTTCGCGTGGCGCTGGGCGGCGCGCAAAGCGTTTATGCCCGCTTGATTCCGGGCTTCGCGCCCGACATGAGCGTCTTCGGCAAGGTGATCGGCGGCGGCATGCCGCTGGCGGCCTTCGGCGGTTCGCGGGCGGTGATGTCGCAGTTGGCACCCTTGGGACCGGTCTATCAGGCCGGCACGCTCTCGGGCAACCCGGTGGCCACCGCCTGCGGCTTGGCCACCCTGCATGAGATCGCCAAGCCGGGCTTCTTCGATGCCCTCAGCAGCCGCACCCGCGGCTTGGTGGACGGCCTTCTGGAGGCCGCCCGCGAAGCCGAGATCCCCCTGAGCGGTGACAGCGAAGGTGGAATGTTCGGCTTCTTCTTCCACGACAGTCTGCCTCAGAACTACGGCACCGTCATGTCCACCGACAAGGACCGTTTCAACCGCTTCTTCCACGGCATGCTGGAGCGAGGCGTGTACCTGGCGCCCGCTTTGTACGAAGCGGGCTTCGTCAGTGCGGCCCATAGTGCAGACGACATCGCCTTCACGCTGGAGGCTGCTCGACAGTCCTTGAGGACTCTGCGCGGCTGAAGCCACGGCTGCACGCGCCACACCATGCACATTCACATACTGGGCATCTGCGGCACCTTCATGGGCGGCTTGGCCGCTCTGGCCCGCGAGGCCGGGCACCGCGTCACCGGATGCGACCGCGGCGTGTACCCGCCGATGAGCGAACAGCTGCGCGCGTTGGGCATCGACCTCATCGAAGGCTATGGGCCAGAACAGTTGGCGCTTGAGCCGGACCTGTTCGTGGTGGGCAATGTGGTCACGCGTGGCAACCCCTTGATGGAGGCCATCCTGGACGCCGGTCTGCCCTGCACCAGTGGTCCACAGTGGTTGAGCGAGCAGGTGCTGCGTGGTCGCCACGTGCTGGCCGTGGCCGGCACCCACGGCAAGACCACCACCACCGCCATGTTGGCGTGGATCCTGGAAGCTGCCGGACTGCAACCCGGCTTCCTGGTGGGGGGCGTGCCGGGCAACTTTGGCGTGTCGGCTCGGCTGGGTGCGCCGGTGGCTCGTCAACCACGGCCCCTGTTCGTGATCGAAGCCGACGAGTACGACACCGCCTTCTTCGACAAGCGCAGCAAGTTTGTGCACTACCAAGCTCGAACCGCGGTGCTCAACAACCTCGAGTTCGACCACGCCGACATCTTCCCCGACCTGCAGGCCATCGAGACGCAGTTCCACCACTTGGTGCGCACCGTGCCGTCTTCAGGCACGTTGGTGGTCAACGCGCGCGAACCTGCGTTGGCCCGTGTGCTGGCTCGCGGTGCCTGGAGCCGGATCCAGCGCTTCGGCTGCCCCAAGGAAGAAGCCGGATGCCTGCGATCGCGTGGTGAACCACAGGCCTTCGACGTGCTGCGCGGCGCGCTGAAGGTCGGACGCGTGGAGTGGAGCCTCACCGGCGAACACAACCAGCTCAATGCCCTGGCCGCCATTGCCGCGGCCGAGTCCGTGGGGGTGTCTGCGGAGCAGGCCTGTACCGCCTTGGGGGCCTTCCAGAACGTCAAGAGGCGCATGGAATGTGTGGGCACGGTGCAGCTGCCAGGTGGTGAGGTGCGTGTCTACGACGACTTCGCCCATCACCCCACGGCCATCCGAACCACCATCAATGGGCTGCGCCGGCAAATCGACCGGCAGACCCAGAAGGGCGGCGCGCCCGGCCGCGTGTTGGCCCTCTTCGAGCCGCGCTCCAACACGATGAAGCTGGGCACCATGAAGGCGCAACTCCCGTGGGCCTTGGAAGAGGCTGACTTGGCGTTCTGCCACAGCGGCGGATTGGAATGGGACGCCGCCGAGGTCCTCAAGCCCATGGGCAGCCGGGCCCACGTTCATGCCTCGGTGGAGGCCTTGGTACAGGCCGTGTGCGCGGTTGTGCGCCCCGGGGACCACCTGCTGTGTATGAGCAATGGCGGCTTCGGTGGGGTGCACCACAAGCTGCTGCAGGCGCTCACCACTTCACCCCAGTAGCCCCCTGGGTCGTGGAATTCACCCTGGCAGCCGTGCCCTGGCTTGGGGTAAGGTCTTGGGTTTGCTTCCCCTTTCCAGAGGACTCGAATGAAGGACCTGCATCGCGCGGCACCCGTTGCCGCCGCCCCTCAAGCCGAACGGCCTGCCCACCTCAACCGACCGGTGCACCCCTTGTTGGCTGCTGCCGCGGCCAGCCTCCTGGTGGCTTGCGCACAAAATCCGAGCGCGCCGCAGGCCTCTGAGACGGCCAAGCCGGCGTCCGCTCCGGCTTCGACCAGCGCGGGCGCGCCCGCCACGGCTGCCGCCTCCCCGGGCGCCGCCCCTTCCACCCCTAGCGCCGCGCCGGCACGCCCGGCGGGGGCCGGCGCGGCCCCGTCCGGCGGCACGCCCAACGCCGCCGCTGCGGGCGCCCCCAATCCGGCAGCCCTGGCGGCGGCGGTGCAGGCGGCCCGAGGTGGCGCCGCAGCGGGCAGCCCCGCACCTTTTGCCGAGGTGATCCGCGACGCCAAGCGTGCCGACGGGTTCCTGCCGGTGTGGACCAAGGACGACAAGGTGTGGTTGGAGATCCCGGCCAATGCCTTGGACAAGCCCTTCTTCTTTGCGGTGTCGGTGGCCGGCGGCCTGGGCGAGCGCTTTTTCTGGCCCGGCCTCATGGGTGGCAGCCAGGTGGTGGAGCTGCGCAAGGTCGGCAGCAACGTCCAGCTGATCGCCAAGAACATGAAGGTCCGCGCCCCGGCCAACACCCCCTTGGCCAAGGCCCTGGACGAAAGCTATTCAGACAGCCTCTTGGCCACCGCACCGGCAGCCTCTGCGCCTCACCCTGAGCGCAAGTCCTTCCTGGTGGACGCCAACGCGCTGCTGGGTGGCGACATCTCGGGTGCGCAAACCCGTCTGGAAGCCTCCTACCGTCTGTCCTACTCGCTGGACCGCGCCAACTCGGGCATCGTCAAGAGCACGGCCAATGCGCAAGGCACCAGCCTCACGGTGCGCCAACACTTTGCGATTCCGAAGCTGCCGTCCACGCCGCCCGGCGGCCCGGGTGGTGCCACGCCCAACCCGGCGGCCATGCCCTCGCCGCCCACCGTGGTGCCCGACGCGCGCAGCCTGTTTCTGGCCCACACCTACACGATGGCGCCGCTGCCGGCCACGCCCATGAAGGTTCGCGCAGCCGACCAGCGAGTGGGCTACTTCACAGAGTCCTTCATGGACTTCGGCAAGGACGCGGGCGGCGACCGCCGAACCCACCACATCAAGCGCTGGCGCCTGGAGAAGAAGGACCCGGCCGCCGAGGTCTCCGAGCCCAAGGAACCCATCCGCGTGGTGATGGACCGCAACATTCCGCTGAAGTGGCGCGAGCCCATCAAGGCCGGCATCCTGGAATGGAACAAGGCCTTTGAGAAGGCCGGCTGGAAACAGGCCATCGTGGTGGAGCAGCAGGCCGACAACGCCGACTGGAGCACGCTGGAAGGCACGCGCTTGTTGGCCGTGCGCTGGTTTGCCATCGAAGGGCCGGGCGCCACAGCCGTGGGTCCCAGCCAAGCCGATCCACGTACCGGCGAAATCCTGCGCGGCGCGTCCATCATCCCCGAGAACTGGGTGCGCATCGGCCGCAACCGCATCACCGACACCCAGCCGCGCTTGGGCGGGACGTCGGCCGAGTCGGCGGGGTCACACGGTGCCCCGTCCTTCGCCCAGCCCTACGCCATGGCGGGCGCTGTCGGGGGGCATGACCACGAGTTGTGCACCATGGGCCACGAGGCCCTGGAGCAGGCCGAGATGGCCTTCGAACTTCTGGTGGCCCGTGGTCAGATCGATCCGCAAGGACCCGAAGCGGACCGCTTCATCGCCGGCAGCCTCAAGGATGTGACGATGCATGAGATCGGTCATGCCCTGGGCCTGCGTCACAACTTCAAGGCATCGACCGGCATCACGCGCAGCCAACTGCGCGACAAGGCCTTCACCGCGGTGCGCGGCGTGTCCAATTCGGTGATGGACTACAACGCCCTGAACCTGCCGCTGGCCGATGAGGCCGATGCCGAGCTGCAGATGGGCACCTTGGGCGCCTATGACATCTGGGCCATCGAGTACGGCTATCGCGACTTCGCGGCTGAGCGCGAAGCCGACGGCCTGGCCGCCATCGCCGGACGCAGCGACAGCGACACCTCCTTGGCCTATGCCACCGACGAAGACGCTTCCACGCCCGACCCCTTGGTCAACCGATATGACCTGGGCGATGATCCCCTGGCGTATGCGCAGAAGCAGATGAAGCTCTCGCGTGAACTGTGGAACCGCACCCAAGCCCGCGCGCTGGCACCCACAGACGACATGACGATCTACCGCCGCGTGCTGCAGCGGGTGTTCGCCGGCATCAACGCCACGGTGCCGCTGGCCACACGTTATGTCGGGGGCTCTATCCATTCGCGTGCGCTGGCCGGCAAGAACGAACCCTTGATTGCGCCGGTGCCCGCCGCGCGCCAACGCGAGGCCCTGAACTTCGTCGTCAATGAACTGTTCACCACCAGCAGCTTCAAGTTCGACCCGAAGATCATGAGCCGCCTGGGCATTGACCAGCTGGACCGCAGCTCGGCGCGGGGTCAGACTTCCACCGACTACAGCCTGGCGCAGTCGGTGCTGGGTGTGCAGCGCAGCGCACTCGATGCCCTGATGAGCGAGACCCTGGCTTCCCGCATGGCCGACGCGGAGCACAAGGTCGACAACCCCAAGGCCTTGATGAGCTTTGCCGATGTGCAGCTGCGCCTGAGTGGGGCGATCTGGTCGGAATTGCGCGACGGCAAGACCGCCGGTCGTGAAGTCGATAGTCTTCGTCGGAACCTTCAGCGCGAACACGCCAAGCGCTTGGCCACTGGCTTGCTGAGGCCGACCGCGTCCAGCGGTCAGGCCGATGCACCGGCGGTCAATCGCATGGTGGCGCGTCAGCTGGAATCAGACCTGCGCGGTGCCCTGGGTGCCGGGGGCTGGTCGGCCATGGCACGCGCGCATCTGGAGGACAGCCTGGCCCTGATCAGTGAAGCCCTCAAGGCTCCGCTGAACAAGCAAGGCGTGTGATGAGCGCAGGGGTCGGGGTCCGGGTTTGCAAATCCCGGGCCTGACCTCCGAATGGGGCAGTGAATGAGACTTCAGGACAAGGTCTGCATCATCACCGGCGCCGGTCAGGGCATCGGGCGGGCCACGGCACGGCGCTTTGCCGCCGAAGGCGCGGTGGTGGTGGTGTGCGACCTGCGTCAGGCCGATGTTGATGCGGCGGTAGCCGATTGCCGCCAGGCGGGCGGCGCCGCGCAGCGCTCCATCGGCTACACGCTGAGCGTCACCGATCGCCCCCAGGTGGATGCCATGGTGGCTTCCGTGAAGGCCCAGTTTGGCCGCATTGATGTGCTGGTCAACAACGCCGGCATCACGCAAGACGCACGACTGCAGAAGATGACCCTCGAGCAGTTCGACCGCGTCATCGATGTCAACCTGCGCGGCGTCTTTCATTGCAGCCAGGCCGTGGCCGACACCATGGTGCTGCAGGGCTCGGGGGTGATCCTCAATGCCAGCTCCATCGTGGGCCTCTACGGCAACTTTGGTCAGACGAACTACGCCGCCAGCAAGTTCGGCGTGATCGGCTTCACCAAGACATGGAGCCGCGAACTCGGGCCCAAGGGCATACGGGTCAATGCGGTGGCGCCGGGCTTCGTCGCCACGCATATCCTGGACACCATTCCCGAAAAGGTGCTGGCTGAGATGACCCAAGAGGTCCCGCTCAGGCGGTTGGGCCAGCCCGAGGAGATTGCCAGCGTTTACGCCTTCCTGGCCAGCGCGGATGCGAGCTACATCAACGGGGCGGTCATCGAGGTCTCCGGCGGCTTGACCATCTGAGGCACCCGAGCAGAACCTGGGCCCGGCTCGCCGGCGTGGGCAAGCTCATCTGCCGGCCGGGTCAGCCAGGGCCAAAACCGCCGACAATCTCGGGGTGAATTACGCCCTGTTCGATGATGCCGGCAAGTTTCTGGCCGGCCGTGTGATGTCCGAAGCCGAGAGCTCGATGCAAGTCGAGCTGGACTCCGGCAAGCGTGTCAAGGTCAAAGCGGCCCATGTGCTGCTGCGGTTTGCCCAACCGGCGCCGCCCGAGTTGCTCAGCCGCGCCCGGGCCTTGTCTGACGAGATCGACCTGAACTTGGCCTGGGAGTTTGCGCCCGAGGGGGATTTCGGCTTTGCCGATCTGGCGCGCGACTACTTCGACTCCAAGGCCGATGCGGTGCACCAAGCGGCCGCACTGATCCGTCTGTTCGAGGCACCGCACTACTTCCGCCGCATGGGCAAGGGCCAGTTCCGCAAGGCCTCGGAAGACACCCTCAAGGCGGCCCTGTTGGGCATCGAGCGCAAGAAGCAGATGGCCGCGCAGATCGAACAGTGGGCGCAAGAGTTGGCGCAAGGCGAATGCCCGCTGCCCATCCGCGAACAGCTCTACCGCATCCTGTTCAAACCCGACAAGAACGCGCCGGAGTACAAGGCTGTCGTCGAGGCGTCGCGGCGCAGCCAACGCTCGCCCTTGGACCTGCTCAAAGGCGCCGGCGCCATCGACAGCCCCTACCAATTCCACTGGAAGCGCTTCCTGTTCGAGCACTTTCCAAAAGGTACCGGCTTTGCCAGGGTGCCCGCGCCCGAAGTTCAGGAACCGCTTCCGTTGGCCGAAGGCGTTGAGGCGTTTTCCATCGACGACTCCAGCACGACCGAGATCGACGACGCCATCTCGGTGCGCGGCTTGGGCAGCGGCACGGTGGTCTTGGGTATCCACATCGCCGCGCCGGCCTTGGCCATTGCCCCTGGCACGCCGGTGGACCAGATCGCACTGCAGCGCTTGTCCACCGTCTACATGCCCGGGCACAAGCTGACCATGCTGCCCGACGAGGTGGTGCAGGCCTACACACTGGTGGAAGGAAGGGCCAGCCCGGCGGTCAGCCTTTATGTGACGTTGGATGAAGCCAGTTTGGAGGTCCGCGAGCGCGTCACGCGGCTGGAACGGGTGCAGGTGGCGGCCAACCTGCGGCATGACCAGTTGGAAGCGCACATCAGCGAAGCGTCGCTCACGGCTGTGGCCAACGGTTCGGACCCGATAGCGCCGCGCCCATCGGGCGCCGATCAGCCTGCCTCCACCGACACACCCCGTATTCCGTTTCACCGGGAATTGGCCTTCAGTTTCCGGCTCGCCCGCCACCTCAAGGGCCAGCGCGAAGTGGTGCGTGGCAAGCCGGAGAACTTCAATCGTCCAGACTTCAACTTCAAGCTCGAAGGCCGCGATGGCACCCAGGACGAACCGCCCCATGGCGCTGAAACCGTGGTGATCTCCCAGCGCCAGCGCGGCTCGCCGCTGGACCTGCTGGTGGCCGAATTGATGATCCTGGCCAACAGCAGTTGGGGTGCATGGCTGGCCGAGCTTGGCGTGCCCGGCATCTACCGCAGCCAGGCGAGCTTGGCCCCAGGCATCAAGGTGCGCATGGGAACCAAACCCGCGCCGCACGCGGGCATGGGTGTGAGCCACTACACCTGGGCGTCCTCTCCGCTGCGCCGCTACGTGGATCTCGTCAACCAGTGGCAGATCATCGCCTGCGCCCGGCATGGGCGCACCGCCGCACTGGCAGCGCCCTTCAAGCCCAAGGACGCGCAACTGTTCTCGGTGGTGTCGTCCTTTGATGCGGCCTACACCGCCTACGCCGACTTCCAGCGCGGGATCGAGCGCTATTGGACACTGCGTTGGCTGCAGCAAAACACCGTGAGCGAACTGTCCGCCACGGTGCTCAAGGACGGTTTGGTGCGTGCCGATGAACTGCCCCTGGTGTTCCAGGTGGCTGGCGCCGAACCCTTGGCGCGTGGCACGCGCTTGGTGGCGCGGGTGCAGGGCCTGGACCTGCTGACGCTGGATGTGCATGCCACGCTGCTCAGCCGGCTGGATGCTGACCCGCAGGACACCGATGCGGGCGCCGGGGAAGACGACGAGGAGTTGGCACAAGCCTCGGCACCCCTGGCGCTGGCCATCGATGTGCAAGCGGCTGAGGGTCCGGGCGAGGCCGATGAGCCGGCAACGGGCGCCACAGCCCCCGAAGCAAACCCGCCCAGCGTCTGATGATGAACACCGCCGGCGCTGCTGACCGCTATGCCGTGATCGGCAACCCCGTGGCTCACAGCCAGTCGCCCTTCATCCACGGCGAATTTGCCCGGCAGACAGGCCAATCCATTCAGTACGAACGCGTTCAGTCGCCCTTGGATGGCTTTGCCAGCACCCTACGGGCATGGGCGGCCAGCGGTGCGCGCGGCTGCAATGTGACGGTGCCGTTCAAGTTCGAGGTGCCCCACCTGGTGAGCCACTGCAGTGCTCGGGTGCAGCTGGCCCAAGCCGCCAACACCATCCGGTTCGACGATAGCGGTTGGCAGGCCGAGAACACCGATGGTCTGGGGCTGGTGGCCGACATCCAGGTGCACGCTGGGCTGCCGCTTCGGGGCTGCACCGTGCTGCTGGTCGGTGCTGGCGGCGCGGCTGCGGGCGTTCTGGGGCCGCTGCTGGCCGCTCGGCCCGCGCGGCTGGTGGTGGTCAACCGAACCCCAGCCAAGGCGGTGGCCTTGGCCGCCTCGCATGCCGTCTGGGCACGCGAGCACGGCAGCGAGGTGCTGGGCGGTGGGTTGGAGGAGGCCGCGAGGCTGTGCGCCGCAGGTTGTCAAGTGCTGATCAACGGAACCGCCAGCAGCTTGGGCGGGCAGACGGCCCCCGTGGCCGAAGGCATCTTGCGTCCCGGAGGGCTGGCGGTGGACATGATGTACGGGCCAGCCGCGCAACCCTTTCTGCAGTGGGCGCTTGCCCAGGGCGCGCAGGCGCGCGATGGCTTGGGCATGTTGGTCGAACAGGCCGCGCAAGCCTTTTCATTCTGGCGCGGCGTGCGCCCGGACACACCGGCGGTCTTGGCTGCCTTGCGCCAGCGCTTGGCCCAGACCGGACCGGCATGACCGCGCTTCGCCAGCTGGGCCGACTGCTCGTCCTGCTGATGGTCGGCGTGGTCGCCCTGCAACTCTACTTCCTGATGCGCACCGCCCTGATGGCAGTCGTGAACCCAACGTCCACCACCTTCCAGCGGACGCAGGCCCTGCGCATCCTGCAGCGCGATGGACGCTTGGCGTGGAACCAGTCCTGGGTCGACCTGCGCGACATGGGCACGGCCTTGCCGCGCGCCGCGCTGGCCAGTGAAGACGCGGGCTTTGTCGACCACCAAGGCCTGGATTGGGAGGCCATTCAAAAGGCGCGAGAACGCAACGAGCGCCGCCGCACGTCCGCAGCCGCCAGGCCAGGCACCGAACCGCCCACGCCCAAGCCCGAACGGCTGATGGGCGGCTCCACCATCACCCAGCAACTGGCCAAGAACCTGTTCCTCAGCGGTGAACGCACCTACTGGCGCAAGGGCCAGGAGGCGCTGATCACCTGGGCGCTGGAAGCCAGCCTGAGCAAGGCGCGCATTCTGGAGATCTACCTCAACAGCGTGGAATGGGGCGAAGGCGTCTACGGGGCGCGCGCGGCGGCCGAACACTACTTTCGCGTTGAGCCCCATCAGTTGCAGGCCTTGCAAGCCGCTCGTCTGGCGGTGATGCTGCCCGCGCCGCGCCGATTCGAGCAATTGCCGAACTCCCCTTACCTGGCCACACGCGCCGAAACCATCGCCGCGCGCATGCCGGCCGTCGCCCTGCCGCAGGGCATGCGCCCATGAGTGCCCGTGAAGAGATCGCCGCCGCAGCGGCCACCTGGATCGTCGAGCATGGCCTGGACTACGGCGCAGCCTGCCGCAAGGCAGCCGAACACCTGGGGGTGGCCGGCCAGCGTGGCCTGCAGCTGCCCGACCACCTGGAGATTGAAGATGCGGTGCGAGAACACCTGGGGCTGTTCTTCGCCGACACCCAACCCGCCGCCTTGCGCGCGCTCAGGGAACTGGCGGCTCAGTGGATGAGGCGCTTACGGGTCTTCGATCCCCATGTTGGCGGGGCCGTCTGGCGGGGCACCGCCACCGAGCATTCCCCCATCCTGCTGGACCTGTACACCGACGACCCCACGGGCCCCGAACTGGCCTTGCTGAACCAGGGCGTGACCTTTGAGGTTGGCCAACGCAGCGGACGGGGGCGCGAGCCGGTGCCGGTGATCGGCCTTCAAGTGCCCTGCCGCGCTTTGGGTGCCGTGGTGCCCCTGGAAATCAGCGTGTGGTCACCCGAAGACCTGAAGGGCGCACTCAAGCCCGATGCCCGGGGGCTGCGCTGGCGCGGCACACTGTCGGGCTTGGAACAGCTGCTGAACCCCACCG